>JAEXWS010000165.1 GCA_023406225.1 Bacillota bacterium
ACGTCCCCGGCTCCTGCCGGCGGAAACAGTCCACCGCCTCCTCGCCGTTTTCCGCCACGTCCACCCGGGCCCCGTAGATCTCCAGCAGGGTCCTGGCGATCTCCTGATTCAGCGCGTTGTCCTCCACCAGGAGGATGCGGCGGCCCTCCAGAGGCCGCTCTCCGGCGGCGGGGGCGCGGACGGCCCGGGGGGCGGGGCGGGACGCCTCCGGCCCGCCGGAGGCGGGCTGGATGGGGAGGGTGACGGTGAAGGTGCTGCCGCGGTCCTTTTCGCTCTCCACCTCGATCTGCCCGCCCATCAGCTCCACCAGGCGGTGGACGATGGAAAGGCCCAGGCCGCTGCCCACATGGTCCCGGGCGCCCTCGGGCCGCTCCTGCTCGAAGGGCAGGAACATCCGGGAGAGGAACGATTCCGACATGCCGATGCCGGTGTCCGCCACCTGGAACCGGAGGGAGAGGCCGCCCTCCGCCGGACAAAGCTCCCGGATGTCCAGCGTGACGCGCCCGCCGGCGGGCGTGAATTTCAGCGCGTTGGAGAGAAGGTTCATCAAGATCTGCTTGATGCGCAGGGGGTCGCCCACGTACCGCCGCCCCGGCGGCGTCTGGCAGCGCACCTCATAGGCCAGGCCCAGGGACGCCGCCTGGGGGAGGATCATCTCGTCCAGCTCCTCCAAAAATTCCGTGAAGCCGAAGGGGCCCCGGGAGAGGACCATGTTCTCCGTCTCGATCTTGGACATGTCCAAAATGTCGTTGATGAGGGACAGCAGGTATTTGGACGAGGTGTCGATCTTCTGGAAGCAGTCCAGGACCACCTGGGGGTCCCCAAGCTGGAGCTGGCCGATGGCGCTCATGCCGATGATGGCGTTCATGGGCGTGCGGATGTCGTGGCTCATGCGGGAGAGGAAGTCGCTTTTGGCCTGGTTGGCGGCCTGGGCCTGGGCCAGGGCGTCCCGGAGAAGCTGCTCCTGCCGGGCCTGCTCCTGCCGCTGGGCGTCCAGCACCTTCATCAAATTGATGGCCAACACGTCGCTGCTGAAGGGGTTTTCCACGTAGATCAGGTGCAGGGAGATCCAGTGGTACTGTCCGTCCGGCCCAAGCTGCTGGAGCTCCATGTAGATCTCCCGCTCTCCGTCCGCAAAGCGGCGCAAAACGGCCTCGCGGCTGAAGGTGGCGGCGAAATCCTCCCGGTAGGAAGCGTAGACCTTGGGGATGCTGCGCTGGATGAGCGAGGTGAAGGTCCCCGCGGACGGGAGACCGCGCCCGTCCTCCACGCTGGCGATGCAGTGGTAGGTGTCCTGGGTCAGATTCAGGCTGAAGATCAGGGGATAGGCCGTATAGATGGCGGCCCGGAGGGAGCGGTTTTCCAGGACCCGCTCCTGGGTCCGGGCCTGTTCCATGTGGATCTGCTCCGTGATATCGGTAAAGACGGCCTGGATGACCTCCTGCCCGTCGCCGTTGACGATCCGGCCCATGGCCACGCTGATCCAAGCCTCCCCGCCGCCGCGCCTGACGCAGCGGCGGCGGTAGGCGGCGGTCTCTCCGTTCAAGACCAGCCCGCCGATGACGGACAAGATCCAGGTCCGGTCCCCGGGCTCCACCAGTTCCAGGGGGCTTTGGACCTCGGCGCGGAAAACCTCCTCCGAGGGAAAGCCGTAAAATTTCCAGACGGTGGCGTTCAGGGCCAGGACCCGGTGGGACGGGTCGGGGGAGAACTGGAGGATGCCGCAGGGGACCGTGTTGAACAGCCGCTCCAAAAACTGGGCCTGCCGCTCATATTCCCGGTTCCGCTCGCTCAGGGCCAGCTTCAGCCGCTGAAATTCCGCCCGGCCCGCCTCCACGGGGAACAGCTCGCCGTCCTGAATGGCGGAGAAGGGGACGGAGTTGTGGATATGGACGGTCTCCAGGCCCGCCGCCGTCTCCCGAAAGACGAACGTGACCCGCTGCTGGATGTTGAGATAGGTTTCGGAGGAGGGCTTGCTCACAAGGCGGCTCACGCCCTCGCACAGCCAGCTTCCGCCGCCCAGGTCCAGGGTGTGGTACTGCTCGCCGGACATGTCGCAGGCGATCATCCCGTCCCGCCCGGCCCGGAAGGCGGCCGCCACGGCCTCCCGGCCCTCCGCCTTCTGCTGTTCGCCGCCGCCCAGCCAGATGATGTCCCGCGCAAACGTGGAGATCAT
The DNA here is from genome assembly GCA_023406225.1 of Bacillota bacterium. GTDB lineage: Bacteria > Bacillota > Clostridia > Oscillospirales > Oscillospiraceae > Oscillibacter. The sequence continues at coordinate 2,177 of JAEXWS010000165.1, forward strand.
AAATTCCATGTCCGAGTCGCAGAAATAAGTCGTCAAGATTTTGTGAGCCAGAGCTTCCACGTGAGCAGAGGTGATCCCGCCCATACAAACCGCCCCCTTTTTCCGGATAAAGTATCACCTTTATCATACCACAGCGCGGCCCCGGAAAGAAGGGGCGCGGCGGAAAAATTTCACCGCGGCCGCCGGAGCGGTTTTTCCAGCCGGACCGCGGAAGAAGGCTTTTCAGCGGCCCCGCGGCGTGGTATACTGAAAAATACCGGCGCCGCCGGACGAGGATTCAGCGACTTTAGTGACTTTGAGGTAAGAACATGGACAAGACCTTTACGGGAACCGGACAATATGTGGCGTCCGAGGAACTGATGACGGCGGTGAACATCGCCGTCACACTGCAAAAGCCCCTGCTCATCAAGGGCGAGCCGGGCACCGGCAAGACCATGCTGGCCCAGGCCGTGGCGGACGCTTTGGGGAAGCGGCTCATCATCTGGAACGTGAAATCCACCACCAAGGCCCAGGACGGGCTGTACGTCTACGACGTGGTGCAGCGGCTGTACGACAGCCAGTTCGGCGCCCACGGCGTGGACGATATCGCAAGCTACATCAAGCTGGGCAAGCTGGGGGAGGCGTTCCGGTCCGAGGAGCAGGTGGTGCTGCTCATCGACGAGATCGACAAGGCGGACCTGGAGTTCCCCAACGACCTTTTGTGGGAGCTGGACCGGATGGAGTTCTACATCCCGGAGACGAAGGAGACGGTCCGGGCCAGGCAGCGGCCCATCGTCATCATCACCTCCAACGCGGAAAAGGAGCTGCCGGACGCCTTTTTGCGCCGCTGCGTCTTTCACTATATCGAATTCCCCGACCGGGAGCAGATGGAGCGCATCATCCGCGTCCACTTCGGCGATCTGGACGGGCGGCTGACGGACCAGGCCCTGGCGGCCTTTTACTGGGTGCGGGAGCTGCGGGACCTGGAGAAGAAGCCCAGCACGTCGGAGCTGGTGGACTGGCTGCGGGCGCTGGCCGCGGGCGGCGTGGACCCCGGGCGCATCGCCCGGGACATCCCCTTCGCCGGGGTCCTGCTGAAAAAGGACAAGGACCTGAACACCCTGCGGCGGAACCGGCGGTAAGGCCATGTTCGCGGAATTTTTCTACCTGCTCCGCAGCCGGGGGATGGGCGTCTCCCTGAACGAGTGGATGACGCTGCTGGAGGGGCTGGACCGGGGGCTGCACCGCTCCAGCCTGACGGGATTTTACCACCTGTGCCGGGCGGTGCTGGTGAAGAACGAGACGGAATACGACCGCTTCGACCAGGCGTTTCTGGAGTTTTTCCGGGACGTGCCCTACGAGGGGGAGCTGCCGGAGGAGCTTTTGAACTGGCTGGAGCACCCGGCGGAGGACCTGGGGCGGACCGTCGAGGCGCTGCGGAGCCGGGGCTTTCCGGACGAGACGCTGGAGGAGCTGATGCGGCTGCTGGAGGAGCGTCTCAAGGAGCAGACCGAGGAGCACAACGGCGGCAGCTACTGGGTGGGCACCCAGGGCCGCTCCCCCTTCGGCAACGGCGGCTGGCATCCCAACGGCGTCCGCATCGGAGGCCGGGGCCGCAGCCGGACCGCCATGGCGGTGGCGGGGGAGCGGAAGTTCCGGGATTTCCGAAAGGACAACACCCTGGACACCCGCCAGTTCCAGATGGCCTTCCGGCTGCTGCGGCAGCTCTCCGTCCAGGCGGAGAGCGCCGAGAGGGAGCTGGACGTGGACGGCACCGTCCGGGACACCTGCGACAACGCCGGAACGCTGAAGCTGCGCACCCGGAGCCCCCGGAAGAACGCGGTGAAGGTGTTGCTGCTGATGGATTCCGGCGGGTCCATGGAGTATTACGCGGGACTTTGCAGCATGCTCTTCCAGGCGGCCGCCAAGTCCAATCATTTCAAAGAACTGCACACCTTTTATTTCCACAACTGCGTGTATGACGAGCTGTACCGGAGCCCCCGGCTGCGGCCGGACGAGGCGGTGCCCACGGAGTGGGTGCTGCAAAACTTTGACGGCGGCTATAAGGTCATCGTGGTGGGCGACGCCGCCATGAATCCGTATGAGCTGAGCGGGCCCCGCTACGACTGGGCCCGGGGGACTTACGGGCCCTCCGGCCTGGAGTGGCTGGAGCGGCTGCGGCGGCAGTATCCGTACCTGATCTGGCTGAACCCGGAGCCGATGCCCGTCCGGCCGGACTACTGGGGCCAGACCCATTATCAGTTGGGGCGGCTGTTCCATATGTACGAGCTCACCGCCGAGGGGCTGGAGGCGGGCATGAAACGGCTGATGCGCCTTCGGTAGCGCCGCCCCCTCCGGGAGGGCGAGGGTTGAAATGACTACCGCAAACACGGACAGTTTGAGTGGACGGGGGTCGCCCCCCCTCGCGGGGGGCGAGGGTCGAAATAATGCCCTTTGCTCCGACTACGACCAAATTCTCGCCGCCCCCTCCGGGAGGGGGCGGGCCGCCCGGCGCGGCGGTATTTTGGGTTTGTCCAGTTTTTTTCGGAAAGAGGCTTGACAAAAGCGGGTCTTCTATAGTATAGTAATTCGTGCCCGCTATGGGTGAATCATTTGGCGGCATAGCTCAGTTGGCTAGAGCATGCGGTTCATACCCGCAGTGTCCCCGGTTCAAATCCAGGTGCCGCTACCAAAATCCATGAAGCGCCGGCCGGGCGCTTCATGGACTCCCTAAAAACGGCCCGTTGGTCAAGTGGTTAAGACACGGCCCTTTCACGGCTGTAACATGGGTTCGAATCCCGTACGGGTCACCATCCCATAAGACGCTGTGCAGCGCGGCGTCTTGTGGGTCAACAACCGCATATCCGACATGGAGGCTTAGCTCAGCTGGTTAGAGCGCCTGCTTCACACGCAGGAGGTCACTGGTTCGAGTCCAGTAGTCTCCACCAGAAAACCCCTAGAACCGCAACGGTTCTAGGGGATTCTCTTTGTTTTTTGAAAACAGCCTGTGGGCATAACGGTCTGATTGGGAGGGCGCGTATGATTTATTACACCGCTGACACACATTTTTGCTATGCCCCGATTCTCCGGGACCGCCCGTTTCAAAGCGTGGAGCAAATGGACGAGGCGCTGATCCGCAACTGGAACAGCACGGTTTCCGCGGATGACACGGTCTATGTTGCGGGAGATATCGGCTACAATGGCGGGCATGTCCCGTGCCGCATCCTCGCGCGGCTGCAGGGGAAAAAACATCTGATCCGCGGAAATCACGACACCGCTTTCCGCGACGCGCCGCTGCTTTTCCGCTATTTTGAAACCGTGACGGACTTTTATGAAATTGATGACGGAGGGTCCCACGTACTTTTGAGCCATTATCCCATGCTCTATGATAAAGGCGGATACATGGTTTACGGGCATCTTCATAACAGCGGGGCGTTCCACGACATCCTCAAGAGGCTTCCCAGGCTGCTGAACGCCGGAACGGACGTAAACGCTTACCGGCCTGTGACGCTGCGGCAGCTGATCGAAAATAACCGCGGGCTGCGGGATACGCCGCCCGCGGCGCGCAGGGGCGCGCCCGCGGAGGCTCCGGGGCTGCTGCCAAGAAAGGCGGACTTCCATCCGCTTCCGCAAAGGCCCCCATACCACAGGAAGCACCTGTTTCTCACAGGCGGGAAGCACGTTGGGAAAACCACGGTCCTCCGCCGCCTGCTGGAGGGGCGGGACGCGGACATCGGCGGCTTTCGGACGGTGCGCCTGATTCGGCCGGAGGGCGGGGCCGTACATATGCTCCCACCGGCCGAAACGGCTGTTTGCTCGAAGGACAATCTCCTTTTTACCAAGGAGCACGGCGTGCCCTCCATAGACCCCGGTAGGTTTGACCGTTTGGGAAAGCGGTATCTTGAAGGGTGCGGACGCCATGATCTGATCCTCATGGACGAGCTTGGCCCCGCTGAGTCGGAGGCGCCGGCGTTCCAGCAGGCGGTCCTGAACTGCCTGGATGGGCCTGTTTCGGTTTACGGCGTTCTCCAGGAGGGGGCGTCCGGCTTTTTGCAGACGATCAAAATGCATCCGGAAGTGCAGCTTGTGACCGTTACCGAAGAAAATCGAGAACAAATGCCGCAAAAGCTGCTGGAACAGGGCTGGTAAAATGCGCGGCCATGGCGGACAGCTTCTTGACATACCGCTATTTTTTCTGTAGAATAGCCGTAGAAATTTGAAAAGGAGCTTGTCTTGCGTATGAAAAAGTTTTTCGCCCTGTTTTTGTCTTTTTTACTCTTGGTCTCACTGACAGCCTGCGGGAGTGCCGGGGAGCCGTCCGCGAAGCAGCCTGAGCAGGCTGAGCCGTCCGCGCCCGCCGCCCAGCCTGCGGATGGAGTGACCTATCCCCTGACGCTGACGGACATGGCCGGCCGGGAGGTCACCGTGGAACGGGAGCCGCAGCGGATCGTCAGCGGCTATTACATCTCTTCCTCCGCCTGCATCGCGCTGGGGCTGAGGGAGCGGCTGGTTGGCGTGGAGGACAAGGCCGGTCAGCGCCCCATCTATTCTCTGGCCGCGCCGGAGCTGATGGAGCTGCCCAACGTGGGCTCCGCCAAGGCCTTTGACCTGGAGGCCTGCGTGGCCGCGGAGCCGGATCTGGTGATCTTGCCCATGAAGCAGAAGGACACGGCCGCCGCACTGGAGGAACTGGGGATCCCGGCGCTGCTGGTGCTGCCTGAAAGCCACCAGCAGGTCCTGGAGATGTTCGATCTGATCGGGACCGCCGCAAACGCGAAGGCGGCGGCGGAGACCCTGAGCGGCTACTATACCGGCAAGCTGGCGGCGGTGGAGGAGCTGACGGCCGGCCTTTCCGACGAGGAGCGGCCCGTGGTCTATATTGGCGGCACCAGCAGCTATTTGACCACCGCCCCCTCCGGCATGTATCAGGCGTCTTTGATCACTTCCGCCGGCGGCGCCAACGCAAGCGCCGATATCGATGGGAACGCCTGGACGGAGATCAGCTACGAACAGCTCCTGGCCATGGACCCCGATGTGATCGTGATCCCCACCAACAATTTCGCCACCGCGGCTCCGGAGTATACGGCGGAGGACGTTCTGGCCGATCCGCAGCTCAGCGAGGTCTCCGCCGTCAAAAACGGCGCGGTGTACCAGATGCCCACGGGCTTTGAGGCGTGGGATTCCCCTGCGCCGTCCGGCGTTTTGGGGGCGCTGTGGATGTTGAAGACCCTGCACCCCGACCTGTATGGCGGCGACCAGTTCGCGGCGGACGTTCAGGATTTTTATCAGACGTTTTACGGCTTTGCCCCTTCTGTGGAAAACCTGGCTTGAAGGACCGGCGAAACAGGAGCCTGCCGCCCGGCGGCCCCCGGTTTCGCACAGGCCCTGCCGGATATGGATGAGGAGAGCGAGAAGTGCGGCATCTATTGAAACAGCCGGAAGGGAAGGCCCGTGTCTGGAGCGCGTTTGTCCTGACGGGATGCGTTTTGCTGGCGGCGGCGCTGTGTTCCTTCTGCGTGGGGAAATATCCGATCTCCCTGCGGGAGATCGGGCGGCTGCTGACCGGCGGCCCCGTCAGCGCCATGACCGGAAAGGTGTTCTATACGCTGCGGGTCTCCCGGACCTGCATGGCCCTTTTGGGCGGCGCCGGCCTGGGTCTGGCCGGCGCCGTCTATCAGATCATTTTTAAAAATCCCCTGGCTTCCCCGGACATCATCGGCATCTCGTCAGGCGCCAATCTGGGCGCGGCGGTGGTCATTGTCACCGTCAGCGGCACGATGTACAGCGTGGCGGCCGGGGCGTTTATCGGCGGTCTGCTGGCGGTGGTTTCGGTCGTGTTGCTGGTGCAGGCGACCGGCTCCAGATCGACTTCGACCTATGTTCTGGCGGGCATCATCATTGCGGCGGTGGCCAAGGCGCTGATCATGCTGCTGAAGTACTGCGCGGACTCGGAGTCCAAAATGGCCGCCATCGAATACTGGACCATGGGAACGCTTTCCGCCGTCACCGGCAGCAAGGTGCTGGCGATCCTTCCTTTTTGGCTGGCGGGATTCCTCGGCCTGTTTCTGCTTCAGCGGCAGATCCAGCTCTTATCCTTGAATGAAGATGAGTGCCAGTCCCTGGGGGTCCGCCTGCGCCCCATCCGGTGGGTGGTGCTGGCCTTGTCCACGCTGCTGGTGGCGTCCGTGATCAGCGTGACGGGCCTGATCTCCTTTACGGGGCTGATCTCCCCCCACATTGCAAGGCTGATGATCAAACGGCAGAACGCGCAGACGATGGCGCTCAGCGCGATGGTGGGCGGCGCGGTCCTTTTGATCTCGGATATTCTGGCGCGGGCCCTGTACGCGGCGGAACTGCCCATCAGTATTTTGACCACCGTCATCGGCGTGCCGGTGCTGATCTGGTTCATGTGCGCAAGGAGGACGCGGCGGATATGACACCGGTGCTATCTGTGGAACATCTCTCCTGCGGCTACGGGCATGACGATACCGTGCGGGATGTGAGCCTGACGGTGGGGCGCGGGGAGTTCTGCGCCCTGCTGGGGCTGAACGGCTGCGGCAAAACCACGCTGATCCGGTCCGTTTGCGGCCTCCTTCCGATCCGAAAGGGGCGCTGCCTGGTAAACGGCGAGGACTGCGCGGCGCTCCATGAGCGCCAGCGCGCCCTGCGGATGTCCTACATTCCCCAGCGGGGGAGCATGATCACCGGGAAAACCGTTCTGGATGTGGTCTTGATGGGATGCAACGCGCACCTGCGCCTTTTGGAATCGCCGGGAGAGGCCTTTCGGCGCTCGGCCCTGGACGCCCTGGAGCGCCTGGGTCTGGCGGAATATGCCGCCAAGGATTACGCCACGCTGAGCGAGGGGCAAAAGCAGCTGGTGATCCTGGCGCGGACATTGGTGCAGGACGCGCCCGTGATGCTGATGGATGAGCCGGACAGCGCGCTGGATTTTGTAAACCGCAGCATGGTGCTGGAGAAGATCCGCCAGGTTTTGCGGACCCAGAAGAAAGCGGGGCTCATCACGCTCCATGACCCGAATTTCGCGCTGGCCTATTGCGACCGCCTGCTGCTGATGAAAGAGGGCAGGCTTCTGACGGAGCTGCCTCTGGAAAATGCCGGGGCCGCCGAGATCGAACATACGCTGTCCCAGATCTATGGCCGCATCCGCATTCTGCGCCATCCGGGAGGATTTGCCATGGTGCACGCATGACGGGGCGGGCCGGATCTGAATGGAACTCGTTTCGAAGGCCGCCGCGCCGCAGGGGGCCTCCTGCTTTTCCGGCGGCAGGCAATCGAAAAACGTATCTTCCGGAGACATGTTTTTGAAACCGGGGGAGGCTTTTTGGGGCGGCGAATGGTCTTTGTGAACCGGCGCAAATAGCTCCGCCAGGGCGGAAAAGAGAGTCCCCGGTCCTGAAAAGGGCCGGGGACTTCAACTGCTTGAAAAAGCCGGACTTACTGGGCTTTTTTGCAGTCATGCCATAGATCGGGGGATCGCCGCTTCATTTCGCCCCAGGAAAGGCCCATCAATCCCTCCTGGAAAAGCCGCGCGTCCATGGTTTTCAAATCGTCGGAGATGTTCGGCGTGAACTCCATTTGATCCAAAATATCCCGCCGCAGGTCGACGCCGGGCGCGATCTCGATCAAAGTCATGCCGGAACCGGTCAGTTGGAACACGGCGCGCTCCGTGATATACAGAACATGCTGGCCGGTCCGGTTGGCGTGCTTTCCGGAGAAGGTGATTTGCTGAACGTCCCTTACCAGCTTCTTGATCCGGCCCTCCTGCAAAATGCGCAGGCCGCCGTCCCGCACCTCGATCTTCAGCCCGCCTGCGGTCATCGTGCCGCAAAAGACGACGTTTTTTGTGGACTGTGTGATATTGATGAAGCCGCCGGCGCCGGCCACCTTGGGGCCGAACTTTGAAACGTTCACGTTCCCGAAGCGGTCGGTCTCCGCCAGGCCCAGATAGGCGAGGTCCAGACCGCCGCCGTCATAGGAGTCGAACTGCGTGGACTGAAATAAAATACAGTCTGGATTCAGGGAGGAGCCGAAGCCGATGCCCGACACAGGCACCCCGCCCACAGGGCCGGATTCGATGGAAAGCGTCAGCATGTCCCGGAGATTTTCCTCCTCGGCCACCTTGCCCACGCCCTCAGGCACGCCGATGCCCAGGTTGATGACGGAATTGGGGACCAATTCCATGGCGGCTCTGCGGCTGACGATCTTCTTGGCGTCCAGACCGGCCTTTTCCTGGCTGTGCAGGATGAGTTCCCGGCAGCTGCCGCAATAGGCGGGATTGAACTGCTCATCAAAGGTCATCATGTGGTTATGGAGATCGGCGACGGGAACGACATAGTCCACCAGAGTCCCCGGAATGCGGACCTTATGCATATCCAGCGTGCCGTAGGGCACGACTTTCTTCACCTGGACAAAGACGGTGCCGCCGTTGTTTTTCACGGCCTGCGCCGCCTGCAGGGATTCCAGATAGCAGGGCTCTTCCTCCAGGGAGATATTGCCCTTCTCATCGGCATAAGTCCCCCGCAGAAAGGCGTAATCCGGTTTTTTGGCGTGGCGGTAGAGCAGATATTCCATCCCGTTCAGCTCCACAAGCTCCACGATATCTTCCGTCGTACAGGCGTTGAGCTTTCCGCCCTCGATGCGGGGATCCACGAAGGTCTCCAGCCCGATCCGGGTAATGGTGGGACGGGAGGCGGCGATATCCCGGAACATGTGGGAGATGACGCCCTGCGGCAGGTTGTAGGCCTGGATCCGATTCTGGGCGATCAGAGCCTGGATTTTGGTGGCAGGGCCGAAATGGCCGCCGATGATGCAATCCAACAGGCCCTCGTGGGCCATGTGGTTCAGGCCCCTGCCGCCCTTGTCCCCCTGGCCGGAGGAGTGGAGCCAGCTGAGATGCCGCGGTTTTCCCGTCTCCAAAAAGCGCTTTTCCAGCTCAAGCATCAGCTCCTCGGCCACATCGTTGCCGCCCATCCCCTGGGAGCAGAGCGTTTTCCCGTCCTCGATCATGGCGGCGGCCTGTGCAGAAGTGATTACTTTTACGCTCATAAATCTAATTTCCTTCCTTGATGAAACGCCCAAACAGCTCTTTATATTCAAAAACGCTCACAGGATGTATTCCTGGCCCTCGCCGGTGATGACCAGCTCATCCCGCTGGTTGAAGCACTCCGTCTTGATCCTGACACGGCGCTTCTCATCCATTTTTTCGCTCACGGTGGCGACGGCGGTGATGGTATCGCCCACGTAGACCGGCTTCAGGAACTTCAGAGACTGGCTGGAGTATACATTGCCGAAGGTGGACTGCGTCATGACGGTGGAGATCAGACCCGCGACCATCAATCCGGGCACGATCACGTCCTGGAACCGCGTGGCGGCGGCGTACTCCTTGTCGATATGGACAGGGTTCATATCGCCGGTCAGGCCGACCCAGAGGATCATGTCGGTCTGCGTCATGGTCTTTGTGAATGTTTCCTGATCGTTCACATGAATGTCGTCCCAGCGCTTGATTTTCTTGGAATAATCCATAGAGATTCCCTCCGCCTTTATTTTTGTTTGGATCAAAGTCCGAGGAATGCTTTTTTCACATGCGGGTCGTTGATAAGATCCGAGGAAAGCCCTTCCATGGAGATGGAGCCGTTTTCCAGAACATAGGTGCGCCGGCTGATCTTCAGGGCCTGCTTCACGTTCTGCTCAACCAGCATGACGGTGGTGCCGGACTTTGCAATGGTCTTGATGAGCTCAAAAAGCGTGCCCACCAGCAGGGGGGACAGGCCCAGCGAGGGTTCGTCCAGCATCAGGATCTTGGGATTTTCCATCAGCGCGCGGCCGATCGCCAGCATCTGCTGCTCGCCGCCGGAGAGCGTGTTGGCGATCTGCTTTTCCCGCTCCTTCAGCCGGGGCAGCAGCTGATAGATGTATTGCAGGTTCTCCTTCCGGGACTTGCGGACATGCTTCATGGAGCTGCCCACCAGAAGGTTTTCGTGCACGGTCATATGGGGAAACAGCTTCCGGCCCTCGGGGACCTGGATGATGCCCTTCTCCGCGATCTTGTGCGCGGGCAGATGATCCACCCGCTCGCCCCAAAGCATGATCTCGCCCGCGGTGGTGGGAAGCTGGCCGGAGATGGTGCGCATCAGGGTGCTTTTTCCGGCGCCGTTGGCGCCGACGATGCTGACGATCTCTCCTTCCTCCACGAACAGGGAGATGTCGTTGAGGACCTTCACATCGCCGTATCCAGAGTATAAACCATTGATCTCAAGCAATTTACTCATAGTCATCACCTAAGTACGCCTTAATCACATCGGGGTTGCTGGTAACCTCCGCGGGAGTGCCGGCGGCGATGGGCCTGCCGTAGTCCAGAACGTAGATCCGGGAGCAGATGGCCATCGTCGCTTGCAGCACGTGTTCGATCATCAGGATGCTGACGCCCGTGGAATTGATCTTGCGGATCAGCAGGATGGCCTCCTCGATCTCGGTGGGATTCAGGCCGGCCAGCACCTCGTCCAGCAGGATGAGCTTGGGGCCGGTGGCCAGGGCCTTGGCGATCTCAAGGCGTTTGCGCTGGGGGAGCGTCAGGTCCTTCGCCTTGCGGTTGGCGATTTGATCCATGCCCACCAGGCGCAGCACATCCTCGGCGGTCTTGCGGGATTCCGCCGTTTTGTTGGTGTGGACAAAGCCGCCCACCATCACGTTTTCCAGCACGCTCAGCCCGCCGAACGGGCGTACCACCTGGAAGGTGCGGCCAATGCCCCGCTTGCAGACTTCCGGAGCGGACAGGTGCGTGATGTCCTTCCCCTGAAAGATAACCTTGCCGTCAGAGGGCTTGTAGGCGCCGGAGATCATGTTGAACGCAGTGGTCTTTCCGGCGCCGTTGGGACCGATGAGCCCGACGGCCTCTCCCTCGGTCACGTAGAGATCCAAATGGTCCACGGCCGTCAATCCGCCGAAGCGCATCGTCAGGCCCTGGGTTTCCAGAACTTTATTCGCCATCGCCGGACACCTCTCCTTCCTCGCTCTCCAAGGCATCGGAGACTGTGACGCCCAGATACCGATAGTATAATTTTTCCAAAACCGTGATGAGGCCGGTGGGTTTGAAGAGGATCATGGCGACGATGATGCAGCCGTAGATGAACAGGTGAAGCCCCTGGATGGAGCCGCCCAGAAAGTACTGGATGATAGAGCTTACCAGGTTCAGGATGAGGCCGCCAAAGGCGGGGCCCAGCACCGTGCCGCTGCCGCCGACGATGGCGCCGAACACGATCTGGTTGGACATGGTGGCTCCGGAAGCGACGGCCGCGGGCTCCAGATAGCGGATGATGAGCGCATAGAACACGCCGCCCAGCGCGGAGAAAACGGCGCTGAGGACGGCCGCCTTCAGCTTTACGCTGCGGACGTTGATGCCCAGCGCTCTGGCCGCGTCCTCGTCGTCCTTGACGGCGGCCAGCTGAAAGCCCAGCTTGTTGCGCTTCACGTAGGCGGAAACGGCCACGGCGGCCACCAGCATGATGAGGATCATGAAGTAATAGGGGATCTTGCCGGACCACTGCATATGCAAAGCCCCGTTTTGCATGGTCTGCATGGTCAGGCCCTCTGCGCCGCCGATCTTGATGATGAGATCCTCGCTGATCTTCCACTCCCGGAAGTTGCTGAGCAGGACCACGATGCCCTCGCCGATGGCCACGGTAGACAGGGTGTAGTAGGCGCCCCGCAGGTTGAAGATGGGAAAGCCGATGATGACCGCCATCAAGGAGGCCGCCGCGCAGCTTGCAAAGAGCCCGATCCAGGGGGAGACGCCGAACGTGTTGAGCAGTATCGTGACGACATACGCGCCCGCGGCCACATAGATGCCGTGTCCCAGGGAGACGGTGCCCGCAAAACCGCAGAGCATGTTCCAGGCGGTGGACATATAGGCCCAGAACAGGCACATGATGGCCACGTGCACGAAATACGCCTTTGGCAGGCAGAATGGCAGAACGGACAGGCAGAGCAGACCGACGCCGATCAGGCCCCACTTTTTAAGCTGCTGCTGTTTTGTTAAATTCACTTGCATACCATTCACCTACCGTTCAATCTAAATGCGTGCCGAACAGGCCGGAGGGCTTCACGAACAGGACGACCAAAAACACCAGATAGATGAGTACGCTGGTGACCGAGGCCGTCATGAACTGGGCGGCCACCGTTTCGATGAGGCCGATGATGATACCGCCCACCAAGGCCCCGGGAACGCTGCCCAGACCGCCCAGGACCACCACGATGAAGGCGCGGGTTTGGAACACATTGCCCACGGAGGGCGTGACGTAGTAGAAGGGAAGCAATACCAGGCCCGCCACGGCCAGCAGCATCATGCTGATGCCGAATGCCACGGCGAAGGTTTTTTCCGAGTTGATGCCCATCAGGGCGGCGGTGTTGCGGTCCTGGCCGGTGGCGCGAAGCTGCCTGCCGGATTCCGTCCGCTGCAAGAATACCCACAAAAGCGCGCTGACGGCCAGCGTGATGATGAGACCATACAGCCGGGGCGCGCTGAGGGAGGTGTTTCCAAAGGTGAACGTGGTATTGGAGAAACTGGTTTGGGCCATGCGGTAATCGGCGCCGAAAATCATCAGCGCCAGGTTTTCTAACACGATGGAAAAGCCGGCGGTCAGCAGCAGAACGCCGATGGGGTCGTTTTTATCGCTTTCCGCCTTCAACACCGGGCGGATCAGGAACAATTGGGTGGCATAGCCCAGGAAGAACATCATCGGCCCGATGATGACGATCAGCAAATAGGGGTTGATGCCGGTGATCGCCCAGAGGGAATACCCGGTGATCATGGAGAGCATGAGCATGGCGCCGTGGGCAAAGTTTGTGACGCGCATCGTTCCGAAAATCAGCGTCAGACCCATTGCAATAAGGCCGTAGATCGCTCCCATACTGCCACCGTTGATTATGGACGGCATTAGAGACATATAGCTTCCTCCTGTAGTTTCCGGGGACGCCCTCCGGCGTCCCCGGAACGGCAACGATTGAACTTACTTCTTGTAGGGGAACTCCGCGGTCCAGCCGACGCGCGCCTCGGATTCGGGCCACACGGTCACGCGGGCCATCTTACCGTCCACTTTGCGGAACTGGGAGATGACCAGGGGCGCGTTGACCATCTGGCCGCTCTCGTCGAACACGATCTCGGAGGAATACATCTGCTGGGGACCCTCGGTCAGATTGGTCGCGGACAGCGCCTCGCAGATCGCGTCGGCGTCCGTGGTGCCGGCGCGCTCCAGGGCGTCGGCGATGATGTACATGGCGGAATACGCCTTGACCGCCTCGGCGTTCATGCCGTAGCCGTATTTCTCGGTGAACTTCTGGTTGGTCTCCTCGGAGAAGGGACGGTTGACGTCCGGCTCCCAGGTGGAGATGTCATAGAAGAACTCGCAGTTATCGCCCACCAGGTCAAAATAGGTGGGATCGGCGAAGCCGCCGGAGGTGGCGATGAACGCCTTGGGCTTCACGCCCTGCTCAATGAAACCGTTGGTCATCAGCGCGGCCTCGGACACATAGGCGACCATCAGGACGACATCGGGGTTGGCCTCCTTGACTTTCAGGCAGACGGGGGTCAGGTCCGTGGTGCCGGTGTTGTAGGACTCCTCCAAAACGATCTCATAGCCGGCCGCGGGGATATACTCCTGCAGGGCGGTCAGCGCGCCCTGGCCCCAGGATGAGCTTTCGTACACGATGGCCCAGGTCTTGATGTCGGTGCCGGTCTTTTCGGCCATATCCTTGATGAAAGCGACCTGATCGCGGTTGCGCCAGCTGGTCTTTTCAGCCAGACGGAAAACGTACTTCATGCCGCGGGCGGTAATCTGATCGTCGGAGGGAACGGGAACGAAGTAGGGGATCTGATAACGCTCGGCGACCTCGGTGGAGGCCATGCAGACGCCGGACTGGTAGCAGCCGGTGATGAGCTGGACCTCATCCTGGGTGATGAGCTTTTCGGTCTGGGTGACGCCTTCCGCGGAGTCGCCCTTGCTGTCGGCGTAGACCATGCGGAGCTTGGCGCCGCCCATGGACTTGATGCCGCCGGCCTCGTTGATCTCTTCCACGGCCATATCCCGGGCCTGCTGGCCGATCTTTCCCAGAGACGCGGCCGTGCCGGACAGAGGCAGGAGGTTTCCGATCACGATCTCCTGAACATCCCCGCCGCCGGCGTCCCCGCCGGAGCTGGGCGCGCCGCCGCAGGCGGTCATGGTC
>JAEXWS010000180.1 GCA_023406225.1 Bacillota bacterium
CGGGAAGGCGTTGGGGAAGGTCAAGTCCCGGCTCCGGCACCGGAAGCTGGTGCGGCAGCTCAAGGAGCTGGGATGCTATGGCGGCACCGTCAAAATAAAACGGGAGAAGCCCCGTCCCCCGGAAAGGACGGCGCTTTCCGCCGTGCCGGACGGCCCGATCCCCTTCGGCTATAAGACCGCCTGGCTGGCGGTGCGGTGCGATGACCCGGAGCGGGTGATCGCGGCGCTGCACGTGAAAAGCCGCGAGGCCGCCAATTGGACGACGGGCCTGGCCCAAGCGTGGGAGCGGAAGGAGGCGGTGTTCGTCTCCCCCTGTTTGGACGGCTTCGTGCTGGCGGTGGGCCTGGAATCCGCCAAAGTGCCCGGCGGGCTTCCCGGGGACTTTTCTGAGGTGCAGTTCTTCGGCAGTCACCGGGTGGCGGATGATTACCGCTGGCGGCTGTGGCGGAACGGGCGCTGCGTCCGGGAATACTGCTGGGACGGCGGCGCGGTGGAAGAGGCGGGCCCCCTGACCCCGGAGGAAGCGGACCTGGGCTTTGACGCCTTCCCGCGCCCCGGCGAGGACTGGGCGGAGGACCAGCGCCTCCCCGACGAGGAATCCGTGCTGGATGTCGCCGCCGCCTGGGGCGTGGACCCCCGGTTTGAGAAAACGGCCTATCCGCCCTCCACAGGGTGGCTGTGCACATTGGAGTTAGAAAATTAAAAGAGGAGGATCCGTGATGATTCGGGATATTTTACTGCTGGGGGACCCGGCGCTGTATGACGTCAGCGAGCCCGTGGCCCGGGAGGAGCTGCCCCGGATGGAGGCCGTCTGCCGGGACCTCCACGACACGCTTTTGGAGTACCGCCGCCTCCACGGGGCCGGACGGGCCGTCGCCGCGCCCCAGATCGGGGTGAAAAAGCGGCTTTTGTACATGTATATCGACCGTCCCACGGTCTTTGTGAACCCGGTTTTGACCTTCCCGGACGACGAGCGGATGCCGGTGCTGGACGACTGCATGTCCTTCCCCGGCCTGCTGGTGCGGCTCCACCGCTACCGCCGGTGCGTCGTGACCTACCGGGACCTCGAGTGGAACGCGTGCCGCATGGAGCTGGAGGGGGACCTCTCCGAGCTTTTGCAGCACGAGTACGACCATTTGGACGGCATCCTGGCCCCCATGCGGGCGGACGACGACAAGTCCCTGGTGTACCGGAGGTAGCGCCGTGGCGTTTTGGGAGCGGAAGGACGAGAGCGAGTGGGAACGATACCAGAGGCTTCAGCAAAAGGCGGACCGGGAGACACCCCGTGAGCAGGCGCCGGAGGCCCCCCTTGGGGAGCGGCTGATGAATCGTCTCAGGCCCGAAAAAGAGGAGACGCCGCCTGCTCCGCCGGAGAGCTGCCCCTGGTGCGGCGGGGAGATGGTCCACGGCTATATCTCGTTTGGACGGGACGCGGCCGTCTGGACGCCGGAGAGACCCGGAAGGGTCCTTGGCACGCTGAAGGCAAAGGAGAGGGTCAGGCTTGGCGGCGGGTTCTTTGACCCGCCCACGGTGGGCTGGTTTTGCAGGGCCTGCCGGAAGCTGGCGGTGGACCTGCCGGAGCCGGAGGACGGCCCCGCCCGGTGGACCCAAACAGAAACAACGGAGGAGAACGAGGAATAAATGGCACAGCTTTACTTCAAATACGGGGCCATGGGCTCCAGCAAGACGGCCAACGCCTTAATGGCCCGGTTCAACTATGAGGAGCGGGGCCAGATGGCCCTGCTGGTGAAGCCCCGGCTGGACCAGCGGGACGGGGACCACATGGTGGTCTCCCGCATCGGGCTGACCCACCCGTGCATCTACTTCGACGAGCTGAAGGCCCTCTCCGTGATGGAGCTGCAGCAAAACGCCTGCATCATCGTGGACGAGGCCCAGTTTTTGACCAGGGACGAGGTGATGTATCTGGTCCAGCTGGTAGATGAGCTGGAGATCCCCGTCATGTGCTACGGCCTGCGTGCGGACTTCAAGGGGGACCTCTTCCCCGGCAGCGAGGCGCTGCTGGTCATGGCGGACAAGCTGGAAGAGGTCAAGACCGTCTGCTGGTGCGGCCGGAAGGCCGCCTTCAACGCCCGGTTCGACAAGGACGGCAAGGTCCTCAAGGAGGGGGCCCAGGTGGTGTTGGGGGCCAACGACCAGTATATCGGCCTGTGCCGCCGCCACTGGATGGCGGGGGACCTGGGCCCGGACTTCGGCGCGGAGCGGGTATGATCTGCCGTCTTTGTCCCCGGGAGTGCGGGGCGGAGCGCACCGAAAACCGCGCCGGCGGCCTGTGCGGCATGCCGTCGTCCCCGGTGGTGGCCAAGGCCATGCTCCATCAGTGGGAGGAGCCGTGCCTGGTGGGGGACCGGGGAGCCGGAACGGTGTTCTTCTCCGGCTGCAGTCTCCGGTGCTGTTTCTGCCAAAACAGGGCCATCTCCCGGGAGGGGGCGGGGCGGCCCGTCACCGCGGCGCGCCTGCGGGAGATTTTCCGGGAGCTGGTGGCCCAGGGGGCGGCCTGCCTGGACCTGGTGACCCCCACCCACTTCACCCCCGCCGTTCTGGAGGCCCTGGGGGACGGGGAATGGCCCGTGCCGGTGGTGTGGAACTGCGGGGGATATGAAAAGGCGGAGACGCTCCGCCTGCTGGAGGGGCGGGTCCAGGTGTATCTGCCGGATATGAAATACGCCCTGCCCGGCCCCGCGGAAAAATACTCCGGCGCGGCGGATTACTTCGACCGGGCCAAGGAGGCGCTGGCGGAGATGTTCCGCCAGACGGGGCCCTATGAACTGGAGGACGGACGGCTGAAGCGGGGCGTGCTCATCCGCCACCTGCTGCTGCCGGGAGAGCTGGAAAACACCCGGCGGGTCATCGACTATCTGGCGGAGACCTTCCGCCCCGGGGACGTGCTGTTCTCCCTCATGAGCCAGTACACGCCCCAGCCCGGGGCGGCGGGGAACCTGGCCCGCCATGTGACGAAGGCGGAGTACCGGGCGGCGGTGGAATACATGGAAAACTGCGGCGTCACCGACGGGTATACCCAGGAGCGGACCTCCGCCCGGGAGGAGTACACGCCGGACTTTGACCTGTCGGGGGTATAATATGGTGAAAAAACGGTTTCTTTGGGGCCTGGTTTTGGCGGCGGCGCTGGAGGGAAACGCCGTCTGAGGACGGCGGGAGACGTGCCGCGCCCGCGGCGGGGGGTGCTTCCCGCACGGGGGTCCTTCTTTTTCTGGCGCAGAAAAAGAAGGACGAAGAAAAAGACAGACCCCGGGCCGAAAAAGCCGTGGGACTTTTTCGGACTTTCCGGGGGCGGGGGATGAGTGCCCGTGTTTA
>JAEXWS010000185.1 GCA_023406225.1 Bacillota bacterium
GCCTGGAGGGCCGGGGTGTAGACGTGGCTCACGTCGGGGAACCGGGGACCGAACTCGTCCAGGTTGGGGCCCCGCAGGGGGCTCATGCCGAAGAGCTTGATGTGGTCGGTGATGAGCATGATATCCCCGGCGGAAAACGCGGTGTTCACCGCCCCGGCGGCGTTGGTGACCACCAGCGCCTCCGCCCCCAGGAGCCGCAGCACCCGGACGGGGTAGCTCACGTCGGCGAAGGACCAGCCCTCATAGGTGTGCAGCCGCCCCTGCATGACGGCCACGTTCTGCCCGGCCAGCCGGCCGAACACGAACCGCCCCCTGTGGTCCGGGGCGGTGGACCGCTTCATGTGGGGCACGGCGGAATAGGGGACGGCCACGGGCTCTTCCACCGCGTCCCCCAGAAAGCCCAGGCCGGAGCCCAGGATCAGC
Source organism: Bacillota bacterium (assembly GCA_023406225.1). GTDB lineage: Bacteria > Bacillota > Clostridia > Oscillospirales > Oscillospiraceae > Oscillibacter. The sequence continues at coordinate 424 of JAEXWS010000185.1, forward strand.
AGCACCCGGGGCCGAAAGCCGCCCAGGACCGCCCGGAGGGCCTCCGCGCTCTCCCGGTACTGCTCCATCGTGTACGCCATCACAGTTTGCCCCCGCATTCCCGGCAGAATACGTCCCCCGCCTGGGCGGGCGCGCCGCACACAGGGCAGACCGCGCCGCCCTGGAGCCGGGCGATCTCTCCGTTCAGCTCCGCCACCCGGGCGTGGAGGCCGTCGATCTCCTGGAGCTTTCCAAGGAGCGTGTCGGAGTCCGTGGGGTCGCCGGTGTGGGTGGCGTAGATCATCCCGCCCACCTCCGCCAGGCAGCCCTCGATCCGTCCTTCCAGCGTGGCCGTCTCCATGCGCAGCTTGGCCACGGACAGCAGCGCCGTGGCTCTTCGGCCCACGCCGTAAGCGGCGTCCGCCGCGGCCTCGCCCACCTGTCCGGCGGCTTTTTGGACGTTGTCCAGCAGGTCCTGCAATTGTTCGTTCATGAAAGCTCCTCCTCCGGCTCAGACGGCCGCACATGATGTTCAGTGGTTGTCGTAAACGCTGCCGCCGATAAACTCCCGGACCAGCGACGCGGGGGCGATATAGCGCTCCTCCAGCGGCTCGAAGCGGTCCAGCCCCCGGAGCATGTCGTCCACCACCGGATACCTGCCGGCGGGCAGGGCCTCCAGCAGCGGCGTCACAAAGGGCCTGAGCACGGAGACCTCGCAGGCAAGGGACGAGTCGAACATAATGTCCGCGTTCTCCTTGTAGGGGGAGATGTACAGCTTTTCGCCCCGGCGGACGTTCTCCCACATCTTCAGGGTGAAGGACGCATCGCTGCCCCGGAATTTGTAATCCCGGACGATCCGGCGGCACAGCCGCAGCCAGGGGTGCTGAAAGACGGTCTCTCCGCCGCAGGCGACGTTGGACCGGGCGGCGATATAGAGCTTGAAGGCCTTGGGGTTTTTCCCCACGATGATGTCGTTCAGCGCGTGGATGCCCTCGAAGATGGCCAGATCGTCCCGGCCCAGGCGCAGGGGCTGGGAGAGGATGTCCGAGCGCATCTGCCGGGCGAACTCATACTTGGGCACATGGATCGTCTCGCCCCGGTCCAGCATGGCGAAGTGGCGGTTCAGAAGGTCGATGTCCAGGCAGAAGGGGGACTCGTAGTCGATGGCGCCCTCCCGGTTCCGGGGGGCCGTCTCCGGGTCCACGGTGTTAAAGTAATTGTCCATGGAGATGGTGTGGGTCTCCACGCCCATGTGCTCCAGGGCCTCCTCGATCTTCAGCGCGGTGGTGGTCTTGCCGGAGCCGGAGGGGCCGGAGAGCAGGATCACGCGGGACTCGCTGCGGTGCTCCGCGATCTTTCGCGCCGCCGTCTCCACCTTTTTGGCGAAGACCGCGTCGCACTCCTCCGCAAAGCCCCGGGGGTCGCTGCGGACGGCCTCATTGATCTCGTTCAGGGAATAGGGCATGGTTCCGTCAGTCTCCTTTCAAAGCCTGGTAAAAGGCCGCGAAGGCCGCCTGATTGGCGGCGGCCTTTTCAGGCCGCTCGGTGTACTCCTTGGGGTATTTCAGGTTGAACGCCCGCTGGATGCGGTTGGTGCCCGGCTCCACCATCTTGGTGGACCCGCCCGCGCCGAAGGACAGGATGGAGCACAGCTCCGACATGATGTAGATGTTGTACAGGCACTCCGCCCCCGGCCGGCACCACCCGATGTTCTCAAAGCTGCCGGACATGTACTTCTGCCGGTAGAGGTAGTACGGCCCGTAGCCCGCGCCGCGCAGGACGGGGGAGGCGTAGTCCAGCATCTCCGCCACCGCCCCGGGGCCGGGGACGGAAAGGCCCTCCAGCAGGATGCGGCTGCCCTTTTTCAGCGCCAGGGTGTGGACGGTCACGTTGTCCGTGCCGAAGCCCAGGCACCGGTCCAGGGACCGCCGGAAGCCCTCCGGCGTGTCGGCGGGCAGTCCCGCGATCAGGTCCATGTTCACGTGGGGGAAGCCGAAGCCCGCCACCAGGTCCATGGCGGCCTCGATGTCCCCGGCGGTGTGGCGGCGGCCGATGGCCCGGAGCACGTGGTCCTCCATGGTCTGGGGATTCACGGAGATCCGGGTGACGGCGTGGGACTTCAAAACCGCCAGCTTCTCCGCCGTGATGGTGTCCGGCCGGCCCGCCTCCACGGTGATCTCCCCGCAAAAGTCCACGTCGAAGGCCTCCTCAAAGGCCGTCAGCACCCGGTCAAGCTGCCCGGCGGTGAGGGTGGTGGGCGTGCCGCCGCCCATGTAGAAGGCCCGGACCCGAAGCCCCTGTTCCCGGAGCATCCGGCCTCCCGCGTGGAGCTCCGCCTCCAGCGCATCCACATAGGGCGGCACCAGGGCGAAGCTCTTTTCCACCGACTGGCTCACAAAGGAGCAGTAGGCGCAGCGGGTGGGGCAGAAGGGGACGCCCACGTACACGGCCACGTCCCGGGGGCCCAGCTCCCGCCCGGCCCGCAGGGCCATGGCCCCCGTCTCCAGGGCCAGGGCGGCCCGTTCCGGGGTGACGAAATACGACTCCTCCAGCATGGCGCGGACCTGGGCGGGCGTTTTGCCCTCCGCCAGGGCCCAGGTCACCGGCTTGTCGGGCCGGACGCCGGTGAGCATCCCCCAGGGGGGCGCGTCGCCGGTGACGGCCCGGGCCGCCAGGAAAAAGCATTTGGCGACGGCGTGCCGCCGCTGCCCCTCCCGGTCGAAGTCCGTGCCGGAGAGGGGGCAGTCCAGGCTGTGCGGCGCGGTCCGGCCATGGTAGGAGAGCTCCACGGCGACATGGCACCGGCCGTCCTCCTCCCGGAGGGAGACGACGGCCCAGGCGTCGTCCCCGGGCAGGACCGGCTCATAGACAGGCAGCTCGCCGGGAAACAGGGCCATCAGGCTCTGTTCCACAACATACCGCTCTTCATGGCCGTTCAGTACAAGTTTCATAAAATTTCCTTAAAAACGTCCGCTCATGGCCTGGCGCAGATAGGGGTTCGTCCGCCGCTCCGCGTCCAGTCCGCTGGGCTCCATATGGCCGGGAAGGACCCGGAGATCCCCCTCCAGCTCTCCCAGCCGCTTGAGGGACGCCATGATCTGGTCCATGCTGCCGCCCAGCAGGTCCGTGCGCCCGCAGGAGCCGGCGAAGAGGGTGTCCCCGCTGAAGAGGGCGCCGCCGCAGCGGAGGGTGACGGAGCCGGCGGAGTGGCCGGGGGTGGCCAGGACCTCCACCGTCAAGCCGCCCACGGAGACGGCGTCTCCCTCGCCGTAATCCCGCACGTCTCCCGAGAGGGGCGGGAAGAGCTCCATGGCGTAGGGGTCGCCGGTGTACGCCTCCAGGGGGCTGCGGTACACGGGCACGCCGGGCCACGCGGCCTGAAGGTCCCCCACCGCGCCGGTGTGGTCGTAGTGGCAGTGGGTGAGCAGGATGGCGCAGGGGGCGCAGCCGGTCTTTTCCACGGCGGCGCGGATGCGTTCCCCGTCCCCGCCGGGGTCCACCACGGCGCAGACCCGGGCGGCCTCGTCGCAGAGAAGATAGCAGTTGGTGCCGATGGGGCCCACCTGCAGGCATTTGATCTCCATGGGAATCACCTCATTTTCAGGCGGCTCAGGGCCGCTCGGTATCAAACAGGATGGTCACGGGGCCGTCGTTCAGGGAATCCACCTGCATCTCCGCGCCGAATTCGCCGTGCTGCACGTCGAAGCCCCGCTCCCGGCAGCGGGCCATGAAGCGCTCGTACAGGGGGATGGCGGTCTCGGGCCGGGCGGCGCCGGTGAAGCCCGGGCGGCGGGAGGAGGTGTCGGCGTACAGGGTGAACTGGGAGACCACCAGAAGGCTTCCGCCCACCTGCTCCAGATTCAGGTTCATCTTGCCGTTTTCATCCTCAAAAATGCGCAGGTTGCAGATCTTGTCCGCCAGCTTGTCGGCGGTCTCTTCCGTGTCGTTGGGGCCGACGCCCAGCAGGACCAGATAGCCCCCGCCGATCTGGCCGTTGATGGCGCCGCCGATGGCGACGGAGGCGTGTTTTACGCGGGTGACGACTGCTTTCATGGGATGGTGCTCCTTTCGATGGTAAACGGTTCCGGAGCGGCGGGCATCCGCCTCTCCCCGGTCCCTTCGCCCTGTCCCGCGCCCGCAGGCGCAAAGGAAGGGGGCTGGGGGGAACCTACGGTTCCCCCGGTCCTTTCGCCCCGTCCCGCCCCGCGCCCGCAGGCGCGAAGGAAGGGGGCTAGGGGGAACCTACGGTTCCCCCAGTTCTTTCGCCTTTTGGCGAAAGAAGAACATGAAATCATTTTCGGCAGGACATGCGCCTGCCGAAAATTCCCCGGCCCGCGCGTCCGGGGGACGCGCCCACCAGTCCGCAGACTGGTGGAGGGGGGTCTAAGGGGGGAGCCAAGCTCCCCCCTTACCCCGCCGGCCGCGTCACCCGCAGCACGCCGGAGATCTGATTGAGCTTGTTCATGACCGCCTTGAGCTGGGCTCCGTCCCGGATGCGGACCTCCAGGCGGAAGATGGCGAAGTGGTCCTCGGTGGAGCGGGAGTGGATGCCGAGGACGAAGGTGTTGGTGGTGGAGAGGGCGGCGGAGATATCCAGCAGCAGATTCAGCCGGTCCTTGCACACCGCCTCCAGGATGGTGGGATAGCTGTCGTTGGTGTCGTCCCCCCAGGAGACCTTGATCCAACGGCCCTCCTGGCCGGGGGCGGTGCGCTTTTCCAGCGAGGCGTTGGGGCAGTCCGCCCGGTGGACCGACACGCCGTAGCCCCGGGTGATGAAGCCGATGATGTCGTCCCCCGGAACGGGGGTGCAGCACTTGGAGAATTTCACCAGGCAGTTGTCCAGCCCCTCCACGATGATGCCCTGCTCGCTGCGCGCCCGCTTGGGCACCGCCGGCCGGCTCTCGCCGGGCCGGCCCTCCACGTCCTCCACGGCGGCCTTTTCCTGCTGGTGCTGCTTGGCGATGCGCTGGAATTCGCCGTGCATCCGGTTCACCGCCTTCTGGGCGGTGAAGCCGCCGTAGCCGATGGCGGCGTACATCTCGTCCAGGGACCCGTAGCTGACGCGCTTCAGCAGCCCCGGCAGGTTCTCGCTGTCCAGCACGTCCTTCATGGGGATGCCGCAGTGCTTCAGCTCGGCCTCGAAGGCGGAGCGGCCGTTGGCGATGTTCTCCTCCTTCTTCTCCTTCTTGAACCACTGGCGGATCTTGCTGCGGGCCTCGCTGGACCGGGCGATCTTCATCCAGTCCCGGCTGGGGCCCTTGGCGGATTTGGAGGTGAGGATCTCCACGATGTCGCCGTTTTTCAGCACGTGGTCGAAGGTGACGATGCGCCCGTTCACCTTGGCGCCCACCATGTGGTTGCCCACAGCGGAGTGGATGGCGTAGGCGAAGTCGATGGGGGTGGCCCCGGCGGGCAGGTTCTGCACGTCGCCGCCGGGGGTGAACACGAACACCTCGTCGGCGAACATATCCACCTTCAGCGAGTGGATATACTCCTCCGCGTCGGTGCCCTCCTGGTTTTCCAGCAGCCGCCGGACCCACTCGTAGCGGCCCTCGGTGCCGTTGCCCTGGCCGTTTTGCTTATACTTCCAGTGGGCGGCCACGCCGTACTCCGCGATCTCGTGCATCTCCCGGGTGCGGATCTGGACCTCGAAGGGGATGCCGTCGGTGCCCATGACGGTGGTGTGGAGGGACTGGTAGCCGTTGGGCTTGGGGGTGCCGATATAGTCCTTGAACCGGCCCAGGATGGGCTTGTAAATGTCGTGGATGACGCCCAGGACGTTGTAGCAGTCCCCCACGTTCTCCACCAGCACCCGGAAGGCGAACAGGTCGAAGATCTCGTCCAGGGACTTGTTCTGGTTGAACATCTTGCGGTAGATGGAGTAGGGGTGCTTCATCCGGCCATAGACGATGTGGGGGATGCTCATCTCGTTCAGCCTGTCCTCGATCTGGACCTGGGTGCGCTGCATGAAGGCCTCGTACTCCTGGCCCTTGGCGTCCAGCTTGGATACGATCTCCTCATACCCCACCGGGTCCAGATACTTTAAGGACAGGTCCTCCAGCTCCCACTTGATGCGCTGCATGCCCAGGCGGTGGGAGATGGGGGCGTAGATCTCCATGGTCTCCAGGGATTTCTGCTTCTGCTTGGCCGGGGACTGGTACTCCATGGTGCGCATGTTGTGGAGCCGGTCGGATATCTTGATGAGGATCACCCGGATGTCCTTGCTCATGGCGATGAGCATCTTTCGCAGATTTTCCATCTGCTCGTCTTCCTTGGTGGCGTACTGGATGCGGGTCAGCTTGCTGACGCCCTCCACCAGATCGGCCACCGTGGGGGAGAAGAGCTTGGAGAGCTGCTCGTGGGTGGCGTGGGTGTCCTCGATCACGTCGTGGAGCAGCGCGGCCATGATGGACTCGGAGTCCAGCTTCAGCTCCTCCGCCACGATCTGCGCGACGGCCAGGGGATGGATGATATACGGCTCCCCGCTCTTGCGCTTTTGGCCCTGGTGGGCCTCCTCCGCAAAGGCAAAGGCGGCGTGGATCAGGGCGAAGTCCGCCGCCGGGTTATACCCCCGGATGGTCTTTTCCAGATTTTCGTACTGTTCCTCTATGGTCATGGCATATCACCTCAGTTCCATTTGGCCGCGTCCCGCAGCCGCGCGAGATAGGGGCATGCAAACAGATCCACCTTCCCCTGGACGGGGTTCAGGCTCAGCGTCAGCGCGTCGCCGCGGAGCGTCATGTGGAGAAGGCCCCGCTCGCTGAACACGGCCAGAGACAGCGCGGCGCGGAGAAAGCTCTCGCTGCCGCCGGCCTCCGCGGCCAGTTGGCGCAGGTAGGGAAGCAGGTCCGCCTCGGCCTTCCCCTGGCGCAGGCGGCGCTCCAGCACCACCCAGAAGGCGGCGAACTGGTCCCGGCCGGCCCCCAGGCGGGCGGCCTCCTGGGCCGTGAGGGGCGCGCCCTCCACCAGGCGGCGCAACAGCTCCAGCGCCTCCGCCTCGTGGCGGCTGGGGGTCAGGGAGGGGCGGACGTCGATGAGCTGCAATTGCAGCGTGGTGCTGCCCCGGAAGGTGTTGGCCTGAAGGTAAAAGGCCGCGTCCACCCGGCTGCCCGCCGCCGCGCCGCACTCCTCCGCCGTGACGGAGAAGAAGATGGCGTCGAACCGGCAGGTGCCCTTGGAGAGCCGGAGCTTCAAGTGCCGCCCCTGGCCCACGGACTGGACCGCGTCCACCGTGGCGCCCAGCAGCGCGAACACGGGGCGGGGATTCCCCGCGCCGTAGGGTTCCAGTTGAGAGAGGTGCTCCACCTGGTCCAGCGTCACGTCCGATGGACAGGCGATGGCGGCGTCCACCTCCAGGGAGCTCACGGGCAGCTCGCCGCCGGAGGCGGTGCGGACATAACGGTTCATCCGGGTGCGGAAGGCGTCGATGTTCCCCTCGGGGATGGTGAAGCCCGCCGCCAGCTCATGGCCGCCGAAGCCGTCCAGCAGGTCCGAGCAGGACTCCAGGGCGGCGAAGAGGTTGAACCCGCCGTAGGACCGGCAGGAGCCCTTGCCCGTGCCGTCCTTCAGGTGGATCATGAAGCTGGGGCAGGAGTATTTCTCGCTGAGGCGGGAGGCCACGATGCCCACCACCCCCTGGTGCCACGCCTCGCTGGAGAGGACCAGGGCGCAGCGGTCCTCACTGCGGAGCTTTTCGATCTTGCTGGCGGCGTCGGTGCAGATGGCCTGCTCCACCGCCTGCCGCTCCCGGTTCAGATCGCACAGCCTGCGCGCCAGCTCCTCCGCCCGGGCCGGGTCGTCCGTCTCCAAAAGGTCGGCGGCCAGATCCGCCGCTCCCATGCGCCCCGCCGCGTTGATCCGGGGGGAGAGGACGAAGCCGATCTGGATGGAGGTGACGGGCTTGCCCAGAAGGCCCGCCTCCTTCAGCAGCGCGTGTACGCCCACGAAATCCGTGTGGGGCAGGGCCTCCAGCCCGCAGTGGACGATGGTGCGGTTTTCCCCCTCCATGCGCATCACGTCGGCGATGGTGCCGATGGCGGCCAGGGTGCAGTACCGGGCGAACAGGGCGTCCTCCCGGTTCTCGCCCCCCAGGGCCAGCACCAGCTTCAGCGCCACGCCCACGCCCGCCAGGTGCTTGAAGGGATAGGGGCAGTCGCTCCGGTGGGGGTCCACCACCGCCGCGGCGGCGGGCAGCGTCTCCCGGCACTCGTGGTGGTCCGTCACCACCACGTCCATCCCCAGGGAGGCGGCGAACGCCACCTCCTCATTGCCGGTGATGCCGCAATCCACGGTGATCATCAGCGTGGCCCCCTGGTCCCGCAGGCCCTGGATGGCCTCCCGGCTGAGGCCGTATCCGTCCTCGATCCGCCGGGGGATATACCGCAGGCACTTCACCCCGCAGCTTTTCAGATAGTCCATCAGCAGCACCGTGGAGGTGATGCCGTCCACGTCGTAGTCCCCGAAGACCGCCACCGTCTCCCCGTCCGCCATGGCCCGCTGGATGCGGGATACGGCCTTGTCCATGTCCCGCATCAGCATGGGGGACCAGGAGAGGGACCGCTCCCGCTCCAGGAACTCCGCCGCCTGCTCCGCCGTGGCGACGCCCCGGGCCGCCAGCACGACGGACAGCAGATAGGGGTACCCGGCGCTGCGCAGGAGGGCAACGTCCCGCTCCGCCGGTTCTCCGATGTTCCACTTTTTGAATTTCACGGCCGCGTTCCCTCCTCCCGAACATAATACGCCATAATAACTCTACTATTATAGCAGGAGACGGCCCAAACGTAAAGGAAAAATCCATCGGAACCCCGTGAAATGCGGGGGAGATCCCTGTTTCCGACAGGGTTTGATTGACGAAAGGACCATATTTTGGTACAATGGCACTCGAATTCCATCACAAAATCCGCAAAAGGAGTAAAAATATGATGTTCAAACGGCTGCGGCGCCTGCTCTGCGGCGCGCTGCTCGTCTCTTTGCTGCTGGCCTCCGTGCCCGTTCCGGCCTCCGCCGCCTTCGCGGACGTGCCCGCCTCCCACTGGGCGGCGGCGTCCATCCAGCGAGCGGTGGAGCTGGGCCTGTTCCAGGGGGAGAGCACCCAGACCTTCGGCGTGGGCCGCGAGATGACCCGGGCGGCCTTCACCGTGGCGGTGTGCCGCTTTTTCGGCTGGGAGGAGGAGCGCCCCCGGCAAAGCACCTTTTCCGACGTGCAGGACCCCTCCGCCTGGTATTACGGCGCGGTGGAGGCGGCTTACGCCCACGGGGCGCTGACCCGGCAGACGGAGTCCTTCCGCCCCGCCGACCCCATCACCCGGGAGGAGCTGGCGGCCATGCTGGTGCGGGCGCTGGGCTACGGGACCATCGCGGGCCTGGCCCAGGACCTGCCCACGCCCTTCCGGGACGTGCGCACCAACGCCGGCTATATCTCCATGGCCTATGAGCTGGGCCTGATGGACGGCACGGGAGACGGCGCCTTCTCCCCGGACCGGGCCGCCACCCGGGAGCAGGCGGCGGTGATCCTCATGCGCCTGTACGACAAGCTCCACCGGGCGGCCCCCGGCCGGGTGGGCATCCTGCCCGCCGGCGCGGCGGAGACGGACCTGAGCGGCTATGACGCGGTGGCCCTGTCCGGGACCCGGCTGGTCTACAACGGCGCGGTGCTGCTGACCGCCCAGCCGGACGCGGAGACCGCCGGCAGGGCCCAGGCCGCCATCCGGGCGGCGGGCGCCAAGGCCCTGCTGCACCTCACCGGCGGCGCGAACATTTTCAAGGGAAAGCCCGCCGACACGGCGGCGCTCCTGGCGGAGGAGGCCGCGGCGGGCGGCTGGGACGGGGTGTTTCTGGATCTGCCCAAGCTGAAATACGAGAGCCGCAGGAGCCTGACGGAGCTGGTGAAGGCCGTGAAGGCCGCCCTGGGGGACAAGCCTCTGTACGTGGCGGCGGAGGCCCCGGTTTGGACGGGAACGGCCTACGAAGGATATGACTACGCCGCTCTGAGCGCGGCGGCGGACCGTCTGGTGGTCCGGGTGGCGGCTTACGACGGCCGGGGCGGCGGCTTCCCCACCGCGCCTCTGGAGCCGCTGGAGGAGGTCTATTACGCCCTGGCAAAGCTTCGGGACGCGGTGCCGGGGGAGAAGCTCTCCCTGCTGGTGACCTCCACCGGGGCGTCCTGGGCGAACGGGCAGCAGGGCGGCCAGGTCTCCGCCGCCCGCCTGGCGGAGCTGCTGGCCCAAAAGGACACGGCCGTCCATTACGCCGACCGCTACGCCTGCGCGTATCTCACTTACGCCGACAAGGGCCGGGAGACGGTGGTGTGGTATCTGGACGGGGCCGCCGCCGCGGAGCGGGCCCGGATGGCGGCCTTCTTCGGGGTGGACCAGGTGTGCCTGAGCGACGCATCCTCCGTTTCACCGGAGCTGCTGGCGGGTCTGGGCGCATAAAAAACCAGGGCGCCGCGTCGGCGGCGCCCTGTTCGTCGGCGGCAAAAAAAGCGGAAGGGCAACGCCCTTCCGCTTTTGCTCTTACAGGAACTTCTGCATGCCGTCGGTGGCGGCGGAGGTGTCCGCGCTGATGGTGACGGTGAATTTGATGCTGTTCTTCTCGCCGAACACGTCCAGCCAATTCAGGAACTCCTCAGTGTCCTTGCCCACATCCTCGCCGATGGTCTTGCAGAGGTTGTCGATGAACACGTGGGAGATGTCGTAGTTGCCCGCGTACAGGCCGCTGATGAACCCGCGGAACAGGTCGTAGCTGTCCAGCTTATATTCCTGCGCGTCGATGAGACGGATATGGTAGTGGATATCATAGGTCATATTGCGGTTAGCCTCGATGCAGACCACGTTGCCGGGCTCGTCCTTCGCCGCGTTGTTGATCAGTTCGATGAGCTGCTTGGTCTTTCCGGAGCCTTTCACGCCCATAATAAGTCTGACCATAGTAAATCACTCCTGTTTCTTAAAGTCGCCGGGGATCGGGTGCTGATTAAGTAAGTTAAGTCTAACATAGAACGCCGTAAAAAACAATGCAAAAAAGCAAATTCAATCTTTGTTCACAATGGCAGTTGACATCTCCGCGCGGCCCCGCCGCGGAAGGGACCCCCTGTCCATCCGCTCCGGCCGGACAGACCCGGCGGGGCCTTGTCCCGCTCGTCCGGGCGGCGGAAAAAGCGGCGTTTTTCGACGCCGCTTTTTCATCATTTGCCCAGCTTTGCCTCCAGCTCGGCCTTCCGCGCCTCGTAGCCGGGCTTGCCCAGGAGGGCGAACATGTTTTTCTTATACGCCTCCACGCCGGGCTGGTCGAAGGGATTCACGTCCAGCAGGTATCCGGACAGGCCGCAGGCATACTCAAAGAAGTAGATCAGCGCGCCCAGGCTCTCCGCCGAGCGGCTCCCGGCGTCCACGATGATGTTGGGCACGCCGCCCTCGGTGTGGGCCAGGAGGGTGCCCTCCATGGCCCGGTCCCGGATGAAGTCCATGGACTCCCCGGCCAGGAAATTCAGCCCGTCGCCGTCCTGGTCGTCGGCGGGGACGGCCAGCTGCCGTCCGGAGGGGCCCAGGCGCACCACGGTCTCGAACATGAGCCGCTTGCCCTGCTGGATGTACTGGCCCATGGAGTGCAGGTCCGCCGTGAACTCCACGCTGGCGGGGAAGAGGCCCTTGTCGTCCTTGCCCTCGCTCTCGCCGAAAAGCTGCTTCCACCACTCCGCCATGAACCGGAAGGCCGGGTCGTAGCAGGCCAGCAGCTCCACGGACCGGCCCGAGCGGTACAGCTCATACCGGATGGCGGCGTACCGCCAGGCGGGGCAGTCGAAGGAGGGGGTCTCGCAGCAGGCCATCATGGCCTCCGCCCCCGCCATCAGGGCGCGGATATCCACACCGGCGACGGCGATGGGCAAAAGACCCACGGCGGTCAGCACGCTGTACCGCCCGCCCACGTCGTCGGGGACCACGAAAGTCTCCCACCCCTCGGCGTCCGCCAGGGATTTCAGCGCGCCCCGGGCCTTGTCGGTGGTGGCGTAGATGCGCTTTCTGGCCCCCTCCCTGCCGTACCGCGCCTCCAGGGCCGCCCGGAAAAAGCGGAAGGCCACGGCGGGCTCGGTGGTGGTGCCGGATTTGGAGATGACGTTCACGGAGAAGTCCACGTCCGCCACCAGGTCCAAAACCTCCTGGATGGCGTCGGCGGAGAGGCCGTTGCCCATAAAATAGACGTTGGGGGTCTCTTTCTTCTTCAGGTTGTAATTGGGCGAGCACAGGCAGTCGATCACGCCCCGGGCGCCCAGATAGGACCCGCCGATGCCGATGACCACCAGCGCCTTGGAATCCGCCTGGATGCGCCCGGCCGCCGCCTGGATGCGGTCAAATTCCGCCCGGTCGTAGTCCCGGGGCAGACGGACCCAGCCGGTGAACGCGCCGCCCGCGCCGGAGCCGGTCTGGAGCTTTTCGTGGGCGCGCTTCAGCCGGGGCGCCAAAGCGTCCTCATAGGGCAGGGGCAAAAAGGTGTGCATCTGAAACAGCTTGACATCCAGCATGGAAACAGGTCCTCTCTTTCGTATTGGCCCCAGGGCCGGGCAATGTATGCTTGAGGTGATTATAGCATCTTCCCGTGACGCATACAAGAGAAACCCGCCGGAAACCGCCGCCTCACTCCGACAAAAAGGCCGTCCGCAGCAGCCGCGCCAGCATCTGCCCGAAGGTGATCCGGGGGACCTCCTCCCCCGCCAGGATGGGCAGTTCCGCCACCACCTCCTCCCCGGAGGTGACGGTGAGGGTGCCCAGCCGGTCGCCCCGGGCCACCGGCGCGGCCATGGATGCCTCCAGCGTCACGGACTGCCGCAGGTCCCCGGCCCGGGCCTTTTCCAGCAGCAGCGCGCCCCCGTCGCCCAGCACCGGCTGGACGGTGGCCTGGGTCCCCAATTTCACGGGCACCGGGGGAAGCGGCGTCTCCGGCGTGATCTTTTTCAGCGTGTAGGTGGAAAAGCCGTAGCTGAGGAGGCTCTTGGCGTCCTCGAACCGCTGGGCGGAGGTGGCGTCCTTCATGATGACGGCGATCAGCTCCATGCCGTCCCGCTCCGCCGTGCCGGAGAGGCAGTACAGCGCCGAGTCCGTGGAGCCGGTCTTGAGGCCGGTGGCCCCGTCGAAAAAGCGGATGAGCTTGTTGGTGTTCACCAGCTCCGACGCGCCGTTTCGCAGGGAGTCCATCCAGATGGTGGTGTATTGGCGGATGTCCGGGTGGTTCAGGATGAGTTCCCGGCTCATAAGGGCGATGTCGTGGGCGGAGGTGACGTGGCCCTCCGCCGGGAGGCCGGTGGCGTTTTTAAACGTGGTGTCGTTCATGCCCAGCTCTTTGGCCCGGGCGTTCATCCGCTCCACGAAAGCGTCCTCGCTGCCTGCAAGATGCTCGCCCAGGGCCACGGCGCAGTCGTTGGCGGACACCACGCACACGGCCTTGAGCATGTCGCCCACGGTCATCTGCTCGTTTTCCTTCAGCCAGATCTGGCTCCCGCCCATGGAGCAGGCGTGGGCGGAGGCGGTAACCACGGTGTCGTAGCTCAGCTGGCCGGAGTCCACGGCCTCCATGGTCAGCAGGATGGTCATGACCTTGGTGACGCTGGCGGGCTCCAGCTTGGCGTGCTCGTCCTTGGCGAAGAGGATTTCGCCCGTCTCCTTCTCCATCAGCAACGCCGACGGCGCGGCCACCTCCAATGCCCGGGCGCCGGAGCCCAGCATCAGCACGGCGCATAGCAGTGCGATCAGTTTTTTCATGGTGATCCCCCTTTGCATCGTTGGTAGAATCCTATGAGGCCGGCGGGACATTCATGACGGGCTGTTTATTTTGTAGTTGCAAAATGAAAAAAGCTCTGGTATAATACCCACCAGACACGCGGCTGTAGTTCATCGGTAGAACGGCAGCTTCCCA
>JAEXWS010000018.1 GCA_023406225.1 Bacillota bacterium
GCCCAGCCCGGTGCCGCCGTATTGCCGGGAGATCCCGCCGTTTTCCTGTGTGAACGCCTCGAAGACCCGTTCAAAATTCTCCGGGGCGATCCCGCGGCCGGTGTCCTCCACCCAAAAGCGCAGCCAGATCCCGCGCTGGTCCCGCCGCAGCTCCCTCACATTCAGGCTGACGCGGCCCCCCGCGGATGTGAACTTCATGGCGTTGGAAAGCAGGTTTGTCAGGATCTGGTTCAGGCGGAGGACGTCGCCCACCAGATACTCTTCGACTTCGCCGTAGAGGAAAACCTGAAAGTCGATCTGCTTGTTGACCGCCTGCACATGGAACACGGTGGTCAGCATACGCAGAAGCTGGCCCAGGTCGAACCGCTCGGGGTGAAGCTCGATCTTGCCGCTCTCGATTTTGGACATGTCCAAAATATCATTGATCAAAGCGAGCAGATGATTGGACGAAAGTGTGATCTTGTCCAGGCAGTTGCGTATCCGGTCTGGCTCTCCCATGTGTTTTTTGCCGATCTCCACCATGCCGATGATGCCGTTGAGCGGAGTCCGGATCTCGTGGGACATTTGGGACAGAAAGTCGCTTTTCGCCCGGTTTGCCGTCTCCGCCCGCTCCTTTTCCATCCGAAGCAGGGCGTTGCTGCGCTGTTCGTTGCGCCGCAGCAGCAAAAAGAAGGTGAGCACGGTGGCGAGGATCACGAAAAAGATCCCCACGCCTATGAAAATGATGAACTGGCTCAGATGCGAAATTTGGTCGTTCACGGTTTGGAACGCCATGCTGGTCATGATGTACCAGTTTGTCCCCGGGATCGGCATATAGTAGAGATACTCGTGGTGGGTGCCCACGGTCAGCAGCGCCATGCCGCTTTTGCCCGTGCCAATGGCGGCGCGGAAGGAGGGGAAGTCATAGCCCTCGTCAAAGCGCGCCTCCTGTTCGTAGATGGAAAACAGGTTGGAGCCGCTCAACGCCTCCTCGGAAAAGCTGCTTTTGATGACGAAATCTCCATTTCGGGTCACCACATTCGTATGGGAATCCGTCCCTGTTTCGCTGTCCAGCCCCAGCCTGGACCCGATGCTGGAAGTGCCGATCCCGCAGATCACGGCCACCAGCCGCCCATCCTTGAACGGCACGGGCGTCATCGTGGTGCCCAGCAGGATCGTGCCGCTCTCCCAAATCGTCTCGTTGATGGAGATCAGGTTCTCGGAACCGGATAATAGTTTGTCGAGGCCGGAGATTTTTGAGATCGCCGGGACCGCGCCCTCGGGGGAATAGGCGATGCCCGTGTCGCTGATGGCCGCGATGTGCGTAAAGCCGTTGTCCGCCTGGGCCCGGGCCAGAAAATTGCTGAGGCTTGCCTCATCCCGGAGATCGTCCTCGGATATGACGTTGGTGATGGTCTGGATCTGGGCGAACTGGCTGTCCAGATTGGTCTGGAAATGGCTGCTGATCTGCCCGGCCATTTCCCGCAGGTAGACTTCGCTGATATTTGTGACGGTATGGACCGATACGCTCTGATACATGGCGGCCGCGAACACACAGAGGACGGCCGCCGCCAGAAGCAAAGCCGAGACAAAAACAAGGATCCTGCGGTCCTTCTCCTTATGATTTTGGGTATTCAATGACGACACCCTTTCCTTTTTGTTCGCAGCCATATTCATTGCTCCTGCTTGAGATCGCGGATCCTGCCTTCCAGCTCCGCGTCCACGGCGACGCCCTGGTGCCGCTCAAAATACTGGGCCAAGGCGTCCCGATAGGTCAGCCCGGTCTCCCGCGCCAGGGTCGCGCCGCCCTTGGGAATGGCGTCGTCATAGCAGTTGAGCATCGTATAGCCGTCCCCGTTGCCCTCGGCATAGGTTTTGGAGCCGGCCATATAGTCCGTCACGGCCACGCGGTAGCTTGCCGTGCGGTCCAGGGCCGCCCCGCCGGGCAGCGTCACGCTCATAAGCCGCCTCCCCGCCGGGCTCCCGCTGTCGAAGGTATAATGGAGCCCCGCGACTTGCAAAAACCGTCCGCCGGGGAACTCGTCGGTGCAGGTGGATAAACCGTTTTCCAGCATGTCCCACAGGGTCTGTCCGTCCATCTCCAGCACGACGATCCGGTTATCATAGGGGCACACCATCGCAATGTCCCCGCCATAGACCACGCCTTCGTAAAAACTGGCCCGGATGCTGCCGCCGTTGACCACCGCGATGGGCGCGCCGGAGGCCTCGGCGACGCAGTCGGCGATAAAATTGCCCAGCTCGGTCTCCCGGCGTCTCACGTTGAAATCCGCGAACAGCAGATCGCGGCTTACGCTGCCGACAACGGTAAAATCATAGCTTTCGTCCGTTCCGTCATAGTAGAAGCGGTCGGTGGCCTCCAGGGCCTCTTCCACGGTGCATTTGCCGGTCATCACGTTTCTGGCGTATCCGCCGAGAAATTCCACCGTTTTGCCGGGGAACAGGACATTGTAGATGTAGCCTGATTCCAAATATTCTTCCACCCCGGCCGGGATCAGGGTCTCTTGCTGCTGATAGTCGATCAGGCAGGACATGCCCGCCCCCAGGTCCTCAAGCAGGGCGTCCTGGCCCGCGGGGGTGGAGAGCAGCGCGAGGATGCGCTTGCAGGCGTCCTGTTTTTCCCGGCTGACCGCGTTGTTGACGCCCAGGAGGGCCGAGGGGGAAAACAGGAACCAGGGTTCGTTCCCCTCGTCGCTGAGCAGGGGGAGCATCCGGTAGGCGTAGGGCTCCGCCGTTCCCGCCGCCACCGCTTCCCGGTTGCCGGCGACGCAGTCGAAGTACAGCGTGGAATCGCTGAAGACGGCCGCCAGGGTGCCGTTGCTCAGCCGCTGCTGGTAGCGGACCGAATTGCGCTGGCGGGCGATGTCGGCGGGGTCCAGGACGCCCGCCTCCGCCAGCTCGCTCAGCAGGGAGAAGCTCCGCTCCCACAAGCCGGTGAAGGTGGTCTTTTTCTCACGGAACCCGGCCAGCCACTTGACGCCCTCCGCCGTCCCCAGAAAATCGGGCACCATGTATCCGACCATGAACATGCCCACCGACGCGTTGTAGTCGCTCATGATGGAGAAGTTGATGCCGTCCTCGCCCACGCCCAGGCCCTGGGCCTTCAAAGCGGCAAGGGCGGCCGCCAGCTCCGCGTTGCTTTCGGGGATGGAAAGCCCGGCCTGCTCAAACAGCGTTTCATTCACGATGTATCCGCTGTAAACACCGGGCAGCGGGATGAGGTAGGTCTTTCCGTCCTGCTTGAAGGCGTTCATGATGGTGCCATCATAGGCGGTACTGGCTCTGGTGTCGCTGATATCCAGCAGGTATTCCTGCACCAGGGCGGAATCGGGCTGCGCCGCGATCACCAGGTCCGGGCCGACGCCCCGCTCCAGCCGCCGGAGCTGTTCGCTGGAATAGAGAGAGGTCTCCACCTGCAGATCGATATCGTCATAGGTGGATTCGATCAGGGACTCCACCTGCTTGAAATTGTTCGTGTACAGGATCTTGATGACAGTCTTTTCTTTCGGCGTCTGCTGCCCGCAGCCCGCCGACATGCCCAGCAGGACGACCACGCCCAGTGTCCCCGCCACCCATTTTGCGATTCTGCCGCTCATACCCGCTCCCTCTGCTTCCGTGCGCGAAGCATCCATATAAGATTATCTTGGACCTTGACCCATATTATAAGGGATGGCCGCGCACTTTGCAACAGATGTTGGCAATTGTGGACAAATCGCGGTTGGATCGGCCGGGATATCGTTCCGGCTGGACAGGCACGGCCTGAAAATGGGCGGACGCCGTTGGATTTTCACGGCTTTTATAAAATGCTGCGGGATCCCAGGTGAAAAGCCCCCGGGCTTTTGCGGGCCGCTTGGATGAACGGGGGGCCTGCCGGGTCTGCGCATGTCCGGCCGGGGCCGGTCCGGGGGGGCGGCGGCCATACGGAATATCGTGGAAGACCCTACCATCCGTGTACAAAGGACAACACGCTTTTTGGCGGCCAAAATCAACGCTGGCGGCGTCATCGTTCTTGGCGGGCGCCGGCCCGCCTGCGTCCTCCTTCTTGCCAGCCCTGATTTTATCTCGCCAAAAAGTCCTGAGGAGCTTTTCGGGAGCGGAATTGTCAACCGGCAAGACTGACGAAGCAGCCGGGCTGGCGCCCGGCTATGAGGAAAACGAAGCCGGATGTCGATTCAGCTCCGAAAAACCGTGTTGCTTTTTGTACACGGATGGTATCCTTTTGTGATATACTAAAGGCATCCATCCGAAACAGCGCCCAAAAGCCGCTGAGAAAGAGGCCCATATATGGCGATCAGCAAGGCGGCCCGCGCGGCGCTGCGGGCGTTAAGCTATCCGGCGTCCATCGACGTCGACAAGACCTACAAAGTGGAACGGGCGATCCAGCAGATCCGGACGCCCCTCGCGCCGCTGTACCAGCTGTGGGACCGGCGGATCGAGCGCGGCGGCCGGGAGATCCGCGTGCGGTTGTACGCGCCGCCCAGGGAGCCCAACGGAAAACTGCTCCTGTTTTTCCACGGCGGGGGCTGGGTGGTGGAGAGCGTGGACACCTATAACCGCGTATGCCGGAATCTGGTGAAGCGAACGGGCTGCTCCGTCGCCTCCGTGGAATACGCCCTGGCGCCGGAGGCGCCCTTCCCCGAAGGGCTGGAGGACTGCTACGCGGCCGCCCGGGCGGTTTTCCGGTATCCGGAGGAGCTTGGCATCCAGGCCCGGGAGATCACGCTGGTGGGAGATTCAGCCGGCGGGAACCTGGCGGCGGCGGTGTCTCTGCTGGCCCGGGACCGGGGGGAATTTGCCGTGGAGCGGCAGATACTGATCTATCCCGCCGCCTATCACGACCACTCCCCGTCGTCGCCCTTTCCCTCCGTCCGGGAGAACGGCACAGGCTTTTTGCTGACGTCCCAACGGATCGAGGAGTATATGGACCTGTACAGCGGCGGGGACCCGGAAAAGAGGAACAGCCCCTATTTTGCGCCGCTCCTGGCGAAGGACCTGACGCGCCAGCCGCGGACGCTGGTGATCACCGCGGAGTACGATCCGCTGCGGGACGAGGGAGAGGCCTACGCGGCGGCCCTGAAGGCTGCGGGGGCCCAGGTCACGGCGCGGCGGATGCCGGACGCCCTTCACGGCTATTTTTCGCTCCCGCCGCGGTTTGCCCAGGTGAGGCGGACCTATGAGTGGATCGATGAATTTCTGAAGCGAGGCGATGCGTGTTGCCGTACAACACAAGAAGATGGAAGCCCTTGAGCTGGAGCCGTTTGGACAATGCCGCCAAGATTTTTCCGCCCACCGCCCACGGGGCGGACACGGGCGTTTTCCGGCTCACCTGCGAGTTGACCCAGCCTGTGGAGCAGGCGGCGCTGCAGCAGGCCCTGGATGAGACGCTCCGGCGCTTTCCCCATATGCAGATGGTCATGCGCCGGGGCGTTTTCTGGTATTACCTGGAGCAGTCGACGCTGCGGCCCGCGGTCGTTTTGGAACATGCGCCGCCCTGCGCGCCGCTGTATCACGGCAGCAGATCGCCGCTGTTTGAGGTCAGTTGGTGGCGGAACAAGGTGAACCTGGACGTGTTCCACGTCCTGACGGACGGCTCCGGCGCCATTGCCTTTTTCCAGGCGCTGATGGCGGGGTATCTTGCGCTGTGTCATCCGGAGCACGTCGCCGCGTTTCCGGAAGGGACCTCCGCCTACGGCCGGACCGAGGACGGCTTTGCAAAATACTACCAGCCCCACAGCGGGCGGTACGGCGGACAGGAACGGGCCTTCCGCCTGCGCGGAGCCAGGCCGCCTGAAAGCGGGCTGACCGTTTTGGAGGGGGTGGCGGAGACCGGCCGGGTCCTGGAGGCCGCCCACCGCCGCGGCGCTACGCTGACCGTGTATCTCTGCGCCGCCCTCATGCGGGCCATCCGGGGCGAGATGCGCCAGCGGGATTTGAAAGACCCCGTTGTTTTGACCGTGCCGGTGGACCTGCGGAGTTATTTTCCCACCGATACCGCCCGGAACTTCTTCGGCACGATCCGGGTCGCCTATGACTTTCAGCGCCGGAGCGGAGAATTTCAGGATATCGTGTCCGTCATCGCGGATACGTTCCGTAAAGAGCTGACGGCGGAGCGGCTGTCCGCCCGGATGAACGCGCTCTCCGCCCTGGAGCACAACCCGCTCCTGCGTCCCATCCCGCTGGCGCTGAAAAACCCCATTCTCCGCCTGTCGGGATGGGTGGCGGCCCGGGGGGAGACGGCCGCGCTGTCCAATATCGGGCGGTTTCGCCTGCCGGAGCCCCTTGCGCCGTATGTGCGGGGCTTTGGCGTGTTCATGTCCACCCACTGCATGGAGCTTTGCACCTGCACCTTTGGAGAGAGCTTCCACATGGGCTTCACCTCCATTTTGCACTCGCCGGAGGTACAGCGCCGTTTCTTCCGGCTGCTGGTGGAAGACGGCGTGGCGGTCGAGATCCGAAGCAATGCGTTTTATGTGCCTTTTGACGGGACAAAGGAGGTGTGACGGATGCAGGAATGTCCGAACTGCAAGGTGCGTGTGGCGGGGAGCAAACGCTGCTGCCCGCTGTGCGGGGGCGCGCTGGAGGGGGCGGGCGAGCCGGAGAGCGAGGTGTTTCCGCCCCTGGTCAAGCCCCGGTATACGCCTGCCTTCATTTTGCGGATGCTGGCCCTGGCGGCCGTGACGGCGACGGCGGTGTGCGTATTGGTGAACATTGCCGCGGGGACCCGGGTATGGTGGTCCCTTTTCGTGGCGGCGGGGGCGCTGAGCGTGGTGCTGGCCTTTGCGGTGGGGATCGCTTACCGCAGGGATATCCTTCAGAGCATCGGCTGGCAGGTCGTATTGGCGTCGGCGCTGAGCATCCTTTGGGACGCCGGGACCGGCTGGCAGGGCTGGTCCCTGGATTTCGTGCTGCCCTGCGCCTGCGCGACGGGCCTTTTGATGATGCTGGTCCTGGCAGTCCTCCTGCGGCCCGCGCTTCAGTCTTTCGCCGGGGTGTTCGGCGGGACCTGCCTCCTTGGCGTTGTGCCGGGTGTTTTAGCGGGTCTTGGAAAGGTGCGGATCGTCCTCCCCTCCCTGATCTGCGCCGGGCTGGCGCTGATTTTGCTGGCGGTCATGATCATCTTTCACTGGCAGACGTTCAAGGGGGAGCTGTCCAGACGGCTTCACCTGTGACGGAGCGACTGCTTCACGCCCTGAGACGGGGCGGCCAAGGGGATCCGCCGCGTAAAAAGCCGCATTCCGGCCTGTGAGGGCCGGAATGCGGCTTTTTTTAAAAGAGCGGGGACCGGACCGCCTGTCCGCGGGGGCGGTCACACGCCCTCCGCCAGGTATTCCTCCGCATAGTGGACCGCCACGGCGCCGTCGGCCACGGCGGTCACCACCTGCCGCAGGGCCTTGGTGCGCACGTCGCCCACGGCGAACACGCCGGGGACGCTGGTGCGGGTGGACTCATCCGCCATGATGTAGCCCGCCGGGTCGAGCGCGAGCTTCCCCTTCACCAGCTCCGTGGCGGGCGTTCTGCCCACGCTGACAAACAGGCCGTCGCATGGCGTGATGCGCTCCTCGCCGGTCTTCAGGTCCCGCAGGCGGACGCCCTCCAGCTTGTCGCCGGCCAGCAGCTCCGTGACGGCGCTGCTCCAGCGGAATTCCACGTTTTCGGCCTTCATCAGCGGCTCGTGGTAGATCTTCGCCGCCCGCAGCGTGTCTCTCCGGTGGACCAGGATCACCTTTTTGCAGATGCGGGAGAGGAGGAGGGCGTCCGCCGCCGCCGAGTTGCCCCCGCCCACGACCACCACCGTTTTGCCCTGGTAGAACATGCCGTCGCAGGCGGCGCAGTAGTTGACGCCTTTGCCGGCCAGCGCCTTTTCCCCGGCCACGCCCAGCTCTTTTGGCCCGGCCCCGGTGGCGAGGACCACCGTTCTGCCGCGCAGCGTCCCCTCGCTGGTCTCCACCTTTTTTACAGGACCTGAGAGATCGAAGGACAAGACCTCCGCCAGGCGGCTTTCCACGCCAAAGCGCTCCGCGCCCTGCCGCATTTTTTCGCCCAGGGTGAAGCCGTCCACGCCCTCCGCAAAGCCGGGGTAATTGTCGATCTGCTCCGTCAGGGCCATCTGCCCTCCGGCGGACAGCTTTTCCAGGACGATGGTCTTGAGGCCGGCTCTGGCCGCATACAGCGCCGCCGTGTATCCGCCGGGTCCTCCTCCCGCGATGACCATATCATAGACCTGCTCCGATCCGCCGGAGCCGTCCCTCCGCTTGTTCAGCGCCCCTTCGATGAACGCCTCCAGCTGCGGCTTGGATTCCGGCGCCACGATGGAGTCCAGGACCTGCCCGTTCTGATAGAGCAGCAGGGTGGGGACCAGCTCGATCTGCTCCGCCTCCGCCAGCTCCGGCTCCTCGTCGATGTTGACCTGGCCGAAGAGCAGGGCGTCCCCGTACTGTTTTGCCGTCTCCTCCAGCGCCGGGGCCAGGCGGCGGCAGTAAGAGCACCAGGGCGCCCAGAACTCCACCAGCACGGGCCTGTCCGCCGCGGCGGTATGCCGCCGGTAACTCTCTTGATTCATATGTAAGATCGACATGGACCACATCTCCTTTTTCTTTGTTGCCTCCAGTATACCCGCGTTTTCCCCGGACTTCCGTGATATCGTCACATATCCGCGCGCTGCTTGCGTCCCTCTGCCCATGCGGGGGACCGTCCCGCGTTCGCCCCCGTCCGCCGGGGCGGAAGCGGGGCCTGCCGCGCCGCTCCCGGCTTTTTCAGGGGGCGTTTTGCGCGTATGGAAACGGCGGGGCTCCGCCGGCGCATCATTGACAGACGCCCGAATATGACCTATAATAAACGGCACTGTGGAGGTGGGGCGAGCATGGAAGTTTCAGGCTACTTCCCGATTTGGGACCAGTTGACGGCGCCGCAGAGGGCGAGGCTCTCCGAGGCGGCCGTCTGCCGGGAGGTCAAAAAGGGGACGGTCATACACAACGGGTCCGCGGACTGTCTCGGCTTTGTGCTGATCTGCTCCGGCCGGTTCCGGGCGTACATCCTTTCCGACGAGGGCCGGGAGATCACGATCTACCGGCTGTTTGAGCGGGACGTGTGCCTTTTTTCCGCGTCCTGCGTGATGCGCAGCATTCAGTTTGAGATCACCATCCAGGCGGAAATGGATTCCCGGTTCTGGGTCATCCCGTCCGGGGTCTACCAGGAAGTGATGGAGCGCTCGGCGCCGCTGTCCAACTACACCAACGAGATCATGGCCTCCCGGTTTTCCGAGGTCATGTGGCTTATCGAGCAGGTCCTGTGGAAGAGCTTTGACAAGCGGCTCGCCGCGTTTTTGCTGGAGGAAGCGGCCGTCGAGGGGACCTCATGCCTGCGGATCACCCATGAGGGGATCGGCAACCACCTGGGCAACGCCCGGGAGGTGGTCACCCGGATGCTCCGCTATTTTCAAAACGAGGGCATGGTGCGCCTCGCCCGGGGGACCGTGGAGATCGTGGATGAAAAACGCCTGTCGGCCCTGGCCGGCCAATAGCATGGCGGGAGCGGGGCCGCCGCGCGAAGCGGCTTCGTTCCCATAGAAAAGCGCCGGGGGAGCCCCCGGCGCTTTTTTCTGTCAGGACCGATACTGCTTCAGTCCCATCAGCAGGCATCCGTCGATATAGGGGATTTTGCGCCCGCGGAGATACTGGACCAGCGCCTCGCTGGAGGCTCCCGGCTGAACGACCACGCTTTTGAATTCCTTGCGGCACGATTGAAGCAGCTCCAGGCCCCTGTCCGGCCGGATGCACAGGTCGATGACGTCGATCTCGCCGGAGACGTCGTTGATGGAGGGCAGCTCCCTGCCCACACACTGCACTTGGTAGCCGTGCGCCAGCATGGCCTGCTTGATCCTGGCGGCGTATTTGTCCTCGTTCAGCGTGTCGCCGACGATGACGAAGGACTTTTGTTCCATGACTTGAGACAGTTCCATGGGATCCCTCCTGTTCTTTTTCTGCGGGGCGGCCGCCGGGAAAGACGGCTGATGTACGCCCGGGGAAGCGGCGTTCCTCCGGTCAGAGCATGGCGAGGATCTGCTGCTTGGGTCTTGCTCCCATGGCCTGGTTCACCACGGTCCCGTCCTTGATGACCATCAGCGTGGGGATGCTCATGACCTGGAACTGGGCGGCCAGCTCCGGCTCCTCATCCACATTGACCTTGGCGACCTTGATGTCGGAGCGCTCTTGGGCGATCTCCTCCACCAAGGGCACGACCATCCGGCAGGGCCCGCACCAGGGCGCCCAGAAATCCAGCAGAACGGGCTTGTCGGAATGAAGGACCTCGGAGCTGAAGTTGGTTTTGCTGATATTGATGGCAGACATGTTGTTGACCTCCTGTTTTTTTATTTGATGGCTCCATCATATCCGCTTTTTTGCCGGAGTTCCGTGATGTTGTCACCGTGCGCCGCTTTTCGCCCGGCAGATGAGCTGGGTCAGCGTCCCCATGGGGCAGTAGACGCACCAGCTCCGGGGCTTGAAGAGGACCATGGTGAAAAGACCCAGGACGGTGGAGGTCAGCATGACGCTGTAAAAGCCGAAGGCGAACTGCGCCACGCCCGGATGGAACAGCGTGCCGCGGTAGGCCCAGTGCCAGGGAAGCTTGAAGGTCCACAGCAGCGTCACCACCTGGCCCAGGTCCCGCGCGCCGGCGAACACCAGATATGTGTTCCAGAGCATGAGGAGGAACATGGCGAAAAAGAACGCCAGGAACCCATAGCGGAACCCCTTGCTCTTCATCCACCGGGGCACATCCTTTTTCCGGGACAGGCCGAACCGGCCGCCCAGCAGGCTGAAAAGCTGTCCCCGGCCGCAGTAGCGGTTGCAGTAGCCCTTTGTCCCGTGGACGGCGGAGATGAGCAGCGGGATGAAGAAGCACAGCAGGCCCAGCCAGGCAAATAAGATGTTCAAAAACCCCAGCGCAAGATAGGCCAGGGACGCGATCCAGAGATAGTCGTACCAGCGCTTTTTCATGCGGCCTCCTCCCGAATCACGATCACGGAGGCGGGGCACTCTCTGGCGCACCGCCCGCAGCCCACGCATTTGGCCGGGTCGATGCAGGCCGCGACGCCCCGCCGGATATCGACGGCGCCCAGGGGACACGCCTTTTTGCAGCAGCCGCAGGCCACACAGTGCGCCTGGTCCACAAAGGCCCGGCGCTTTTTTCTGACATTGTTTTCCATACAAAACCTCCAGAACAGAATGGGGATAGTATAGTATAAGCGCGGCTGGGGCTCTGTGATGATGTCACCGTTGCAGGCGCCGCCTGCCGGGGGACGGGCCGTTTCCCGGGAAATGGCGGCCCGCCCGCCGCCATGACGGACTGTTTAAACCGGAGGCGGCCCCCGTGGGGCCCCCGCC
>JAEXWS010000059.1 GCA_023406225.1 Bacillota bacterium
GTTTTTGGGACTGGCCGAGACGGCCCCCAACGGCGATTTGAACGTATCCAAGTTCGGCACCCGCCTGGCGGGCGCCGGCGGCTTCATCGACATCACCCAAAACGCAAAGAAGGTGGTCTACTGCGGCACCTTCACCGCCAAGGGCCTGAAGACCGCCTGCCAGGACGGCAAGCTGGTGGTCACCCAGGAGGGCGGCAAGAAGAAGTTCGTGAAGGAAGTGGAGCACATCACCTTCTCCGGCAGGTACGCCGTCCAGGTGAAGCAGCCCGTTTTGTACATCACGGAGCGCGCCGTGTTCGAGCTGCGTCCCGAGGGCGTGACGCTGATCGAGATCGCCCCCGGCATCGACCTCCAGACCCAGGTGCTGGACCAGATGGAGTTCATGCCCCAGATCAGCGAGGATCTGAAGCTCATGGACGAGCGCATCTTCCGGGATGAGCTGATGGGCCTTGCCGACGAATGAGCGTTTTTCCCCAAATATTGAAGGAGGATCACATATGGCACTGAAAACAGCACAGGAGTACATCGAAAGCCTGCGGGAACTGAAGACGCGGGTATATATGTTCGGTGAGGAGATCGAGAACTGGGTGGATCATCCCATGATCCGTCCCAGCATCAACTGCGTGGCCATGACCTACGCCCTGGCCCAAGACCCCCAGTACGCGGACCTCATGACGGTGAAATCCAGCCTGACGGGCCACACCATCAACCGCTTCACCCATCTCCACCAGTCCACCGAGGACCTTATCAACAAGGTGAAGATGCAGCGCCTGCTGGGCCAGAAGACGGCCAGCTGCTTCCAGCGCTGCGTGGGCATGGACAGCTTCAACGCCGTGTTCTCCACCACCTTCGAGACCGACGAGAAGTACGGCACCCACTACCACGAGAACTTCAAGAAGTTCCTGACCTACGTCCAGGACAACGACTTGACCGTGGACGGCGCCATGACGGACCCCAAGGGCGACCGGAGCAAGTCCCCCAGTCAGCAATCGGACCCGGACATGTACGTCCACGTGGTGGAGCGCCGGGCGGACGGCATCGTGGTGTGCGGCGCCAAGTGCCACCAGACCGGCTCCATCAACAGCCACTGGCACATCTTCATGCCCACCATCTCTATGACCGAGGCGGACAAGGACTGGGCGGTCTCCTTCGCCTGCCCGACGGACGCCGAGGGCATGTACATGATCTACGGCCGCCAGTCCTGCGACACCCGGAAGACGGAGGAGGACGCCTCCATCGACGTGGGCAACGCCAAGTTCGGCGGCCAGGAGGCCCTGGTGGTGCTGGATCACGTGTTCATCCCCAACGAGTACATCTTCCTCAACGGCGAGCATGAGTTCGCCGGGATGATGGTGGAGCGGTTCGCGGGCTACCACCGCCAGAGCTACGGCGGGTGCAAGGTGGGCGTGGGCGACACCCTCATCGGCGCGGCGGCCCTGGCGGCGGAGTACAACGGCGTGGAGAAGGCCAGCGCGGTGAAGGATAAGCTCATCGAGATGACCCACCTGAACGAGACGCTGTACTGCTGCGGCATCGCCTGCTCCTCCCAGGGCTTTAAGACGAAGGCGGGCAACTACCAGATCGATCTGCTGCTGGCCAACGTGTGCAAGCAAAACGTGACCCGCTTCCCCTATGAGATCGTGCGCCTGGCGGAGGACATCGCCGGCGGCCTGGTGGTGACCATGCCGTCCCAGAAGGACTTCCACTCCGAGACGGTGGTGGGCCGGAACGGCGAGACCATCGGGGACATCTGCAACAAGTTCTTCGCGGCCCGGGAAGGCGTGAAGACGGAGGACCGCCAGCGGATCATGCGCTTTATCGAGAACCTGTGCCTGGGCGCGGCGGCCGTGGGCTACCGCACGGAGTCCATGCACGGCGCCGGCTCTCCCCAGGCCCAGCGCATCATGATCGCCCGCCAGGGCAACATCCAGGGCAAGAAGCAGCTTGCCAAGGACATCGCCGGCATCCAGGACTAAGCGAGACCGTCCAGGGGGGACGCCGTCCCCCCTGCGGAGTCCCGGTTCCGGCCGGGACGATATAGAGCCGAAGGTTCAAAAATTAACATAAGGAGACAACATCATGGATTTTAAACTGAGCCGTGAGCATGAGCTGATCCGCAAAATGATGGCGGAATTCACCGAGAATGAAGTGAAGCCCATCGCCGCTGAGACCGACAAGAACACCGTCTATCCCCGGGAGAACATCGAGAAGCTGTTCGACCTGGGCGTGATGGGCTTGTGCGTGCCCAAGGAATACGGCGGCGCCGGCGCCGACCCCCTGGCCTCCGCCATCTGCATCGAGGAGCTCTCCAAGCAGTGCGCCTCCACCGGCGATATCGTGGCCACCCATAACGGCCTTTGTTGCGACCCCATCATGACCCACGGCACCGAGGAGCAGAAGGCCAAGTATCTGCCCATGCTGACCACCGGCCGCAAGGTCGGCGCGTTCTGCCTGACCGAGCCCAACGCCGGCTCCGACGCCTCCAAGGGCCAGACCGAGGCTGTGCTGGACGGCGACCACTACGTGATGAACGGCTCCAAGATCTTCATCACCAACGGCTACGTGGCCGATGTGTTCGTGGTCTTCGCCATGACCGACAAGACCAAGGGCACCAAGGGCATCTCCGCCTTCATCGTGGAGAGCAGCTTCCCCGGTTTCTCCGTGGGCAAGCACGAGGAGAAGATGGGCCTGCACGGCTCTCCCACCGCTGAGATCGTGTTCACCGACTGCATCGTGCCCAAGGAGAACCTGCTGGGCCGCGAGGGCAAGGGCTTCGGCATCGCCATGCAGACGCTGGACGGCGGCCGGATCGGCATCGCCGCCCAGGGCCTGGGCATCGCCGAGGGCGCCATGGCCGAGGCCATCGCCTACACCAAGGGCCGCGTCCAGTTCGGCAAGCCCATCTCCAAGTTCCAGAACACCCAGTTCACCTTCGCGGACATGGAGCTGGGCTGCGAGGCCGGCCGGCTGCTGACCTATCAGGCCGCCGTGCTCAAGGGCGAGGGCAAGCGCTACACCAAGGAGGCCGCCATGGCCAAGCTCTTCACCTCCGAGCACGCCATGAAGACCACCACCAAGGCGCTGCAGATGTTCGGCGGCTACGGCTACACCAAGGACTATCCCATGGAGCGCATGATGCGCGACGCCAAGATCACCGAGATCTACGAGGGCACCTCTGAGGTCCAGCGCATCGTCATCTCCACCAACATGGGTCTGTAAGGAGGAAGAAACGAATTATGAAGATCATTGTTTGTGTCAAGCAGGTACCTGATACCTCCGGCAAGGTCGCCGTCAATCCCGACGGCACGCTGAACCGGGCATCTATGCAGACCATCACCAACCCCGACGATATGAACGCCGTGGAGGCCGCCCTGAAAATGAAGGACGCCACCGGCTGCAAGGTCGTCGTGGTCACCATGGGCCCCCC
>JAEXWS010000075.1 GCA_023406225.1 Bacillota bacterium
AGGCCAGACTGACGGGAGACATGCAGGCGGCCCAGGAGCTGGCCCAGTACCTCCAGGCCATCCAGAGCCAGTGGAGCGGGTACGTGCAGAACATGCAGCAGATGCAAAACAGCAATTACTGGAACCAGCAGGGCCTGAACGCCCAGCAGCAGTCCACGGCCTATGAGCGGGCCATGAATCTGCTGGCCTCCGGCATCATGCCGGGAAACGACGTGCTGGCCCAGGCGAATATCAGCGCGGCGGAGGCGGCGGCCATGCGGAACTTCTATTTGCAGCAGCAGACGCCGACGGCGCCGAAAACGGTGGCTCCGCCCAAGATCGTAACCCCGCCGAAGGATGTGGATCCATTTAGCAATGAAGCAATTGCGGAAGCGGCTGCGAATTACCGAAAGACAAATCCAAACATTTATTTGGACAGCCGCACACTGGATTATTGGCTTGAGGAAAACGGATACAGCGGCCAGGCGGCGCAGTTGTTCAAAGCGTTTTTGGAGGAGTACGGCGCACAGTATCAGCGCAGATAAGGAGAACGGAATGAGTGGACGTATGAATCTAAGTGAAGAACAAAAAAGATTGGCTGCCAAATACAAACCGGAGGGCGTTTTTACGCCCTCCGTCAACTTATCCGGGAAAATGCGATTAACTGCAGACCAAAAGAAGATTGCGGAACGGTACCGGCCGGCTGTTCCAATCGTATATAACACTCCGGCTCCTATTTCCGCGGCTCCCATTTCCGCTTCCAAAGTGATCGAGGCGGAGGAGCGGCGTCCCGCTTATCCGAATGCCGGAATCACCGGAGGCGGGCTTGGCGGCGGCGTGGCCTACGGACCGTCAGCCGGGACGGGGGACTGGCGGACAACGCCTAAAACCGTGATCGCGGGCGGCGGGCGGGGCGGCGTGCTCACCTACAAGGAGATCCGGGTGCCGACGCTGGCCGGAAGGCTGGCGAACATGGCCGCCGGAGCAGGAAAACAGGCCGGAGCGGAATTTGCGAACGCGCTGGGGACCGTTCAGGCCGTCACCGGCGGCGAGTTCCGGAAGAATTACCTGACCATGGACAAGCAGCAGCTCCAAGTAGAGCTGGCCCGGTATGAACACAACGCGGCCCAGGCGGACACGCCGGAGGACCGGGCGTATTGGCAGGCGGAGGCGCAGAAGGCCCGGGACAGCCTGTCCATGGCGGAACAGGGACTGCGCGAGACAAAGACCGCCGGACAGGACACCCAGGCCGCCGCGGACCGCTGGGCGGACTCCGGCGCGGAGAATGTGGAGGCGGCCAAGGAGGGGCTGGGAACGGTGGGGCGCTTCGCGGTGGACGCGGGCGTGGCGGGAACGCAGATGCTGGGCGATATCGGAGCGGCGGCGCTGACCGGGGGAAGCGCATTGGTCCCCATGGGCATCCGGGCATTCGGCGGAGCCTCCCAGGAGGCGCGGCGGTCCGGCGCGACGCTGGGCCAGCAGCTTGCCTATGGCGCGGGAAGCGCCGCGGCTTCCGTTTTGACGGAGAAGATCGGCAACCTGTCCAAACCATTTTCAAAGGCTTTCGGGGCCGGTGCCACCGACGAGCTGGTGGAAAACCTGATCGGCCGGGCGGTGGACCGCTTTGCCAAGACGCCCGTGGGGAAAACCGCAATGAACGCTTTCTTGCGCATGGGCGTGTCCTTCCTGGAAGAAGGCGCGGAGGAGTTTTTGGAAGATGTGATCGACCCGTTTTTGCGGCGCGGGACCTTCGACCCGGATGCGCAGTTCGATTTTGAAGAAGCTGTGTATGACTTTTTGGTAGGCGGGACCCTGGGCGGGATCGGCGGCGGCGTGGAAACGGCCGCCGGAGCCAGGACGGACCTTGGGAAATACCGGGAGCAGGCGGCCGGGACGGCCGTGGATGACGCCTATAGGACCATTTCAAGAGACGGCATGTTTTCCAGGACCGGCCGGACCGCGGCGGCGGAGGCCCTGGCGCAGGGGGACCGGCTGCGAAACTACGACATCATGCCGAAGCTGGCCCCGCATGATACCGCGGGGTCTGCCGAGGCCGGTTCCATTAGGCCGAGGCTGGCGGACATTCAAGCGGAACAGCGGACGGAGCAGCGGCCCGCGGAGTATGTTCCGGGGACGATCATGGAAGAGACCATGCAGCGCAGCGTGCAGGAGGTCGCCCGGATGGAGCCTGTCGCGGCGGTGCAGGGAACGGAGTTCGCCAAAGGCGAAACAGACCTGACAACGCAGGTCGCGGCCTATTTTGAAAGCATCGGCGGGGTGGCCTATAATCCGGAGCTGGGAAACGTGATCTTGAACCGGCGGGGCGTCAAGGACGACATCGCCCACGGGATCGGCAGAAAAAAAGCCGCTGCTTTCGCAGCGGTGCCGGAGGTCTTACAGGGCGGGAAGGTCATTGACTATCAAACCAACTGGAAGGGGAGAGGATACGATACCGCCGTCGTGGCGGCGCCGATCACCATTTCCGGGGAGCCGTATCTGGCGGGCGTCGTGCTGCGGCGGACGCCGGAGCAGAACACGTTTTATGTGCATGAGGTCCTGGCGGCAAAAAAAGGAACAGCGCCGTTCAAGACCGGGACCGCTCCAAAGCAGAGCGGCACGCCCGGCGGCGATGCTCCTTCTGTTATCAATCTACTGCAAAACCTGCGGAATGTCAAGGATGGAGTCGGGGGAGAATACGACATCATGCCGAAGCTGACCGATGCCGCGGGAGCCGCCGATAGAGGGTTGCAACCAGCCGGGACAGGGGATACAATCAAGGCAGCGGAAACGGATCTTTTGAAAGCGAAAGGATGGGATACGGATGGAGCAGAAGGACCTGGAAGAGATGCGGCGGCTGCGGGAAAAGAAGGACCGGACGCCGGAGGAGGACGAGCGGTACGGCCAACTGCTGGACATCTTTCTGAAGGAAACCTTGTATATGGGCAGTCCCGATTCCTAAAAGAAGGACCGTCCTTTGGAGAAACTGAAACTTTGGGGACGAAAGGATGGGATACGGATGGAGCAGAAGGACCTGGAAGAGATGCGGCGGCTGCGGGAAAAGAAGGACCGGACGCCGGAGGAGGACGAGAGATACCACACTCTGGTACGGGCGTTCCTCAAAGAGACCTTGTATATGGGCAGTCCCGATTCCTAAAAGTAGGACCGTCCTTTGGAGAATCGCCCCGTCTTGCCTGGGCGGCGGAGGGGATCACCGCACCGGCGAGCGGAACCGTTGTCCAGAGCGAACAGAACGCTGCCGCCGAATACGGGATACCAAGCTTTGTGGTGCGCGATACGGTATGGACCGGGCGCGGCGAAAAAGCTCTGGCGGTTTCGTCAGGCGGGCAGATCTATCTGCGGGAGACGCTGCCGCCTGAGAAAGCGGGGATGTTTGTCCCTCATGAAGCAAGTCATATCATGAAACAGACCGGGTTCCAGCCCTATCTGTACTTTATCGAACGAACGCCCGAACTGCTGGATATGAAGACTAAGGAAGCGGGAAAATTACTGGAAAATACATGCAGGCACCGCAACATTGATTTGATGCATATGACCGGGGAGGAGCGCGCGGTACTGTATGACGAACTTAACGCGACGGTATATGGACATATTGCATCTGGGAAGATATACGGCGACCTGCGGGACTTTTTGGAGCAGGCCTTCAAGGATTTCGACAGCTATGCCGCCGAGCTGACCGAGATCCACGACGCCTTCAAAAAAAGCCGGACCACAGGGGCCAGGGACGGGACCACGGCGGGACCAGTCCGGCGCGGGTCCGGCGCTCTGGACAAGCTGGACGTGCATCCCCAGGGAGATATGGGCGCTTATGGGAGCACGGACTTTCTGCGCGGAGAGCAGGAGGGACGGCGGCAGACGCTGCGGGCGGTGCGGGAAGCGGAACGCCGCCTCGATCCGACAGCCGGGGAAAAGGCGTTTGCAAAGGAACTTGCCAAGGGGACCTATAGCGTGGAGGATATCCCGGCCTCCATGAGCCGGGGGACCGTGCGGGAGCTGGCGGATCATTACTACGCCGCCTCCACCTACGAAAAGAAAAACAGCGGAACGAGCCGTCAGCGGAGCCGCATCCGCCAGATGACGGACGATATGGCCGCGCGGTATTTCAAAGACGCGGAGCAGTACAAGCCGATCTCCATGCTGGTCATGAACGAGCGGACCCCGGAGCGGATCATGCGGAATATCTTCGGGGATGAACACGGCGAGGCGGTCAACCGGGCGTACATCTACCCGGTGCAGGCCAACGAGGCGGAGAAGATCCGCTTCACAAACCGGATGATGGAGGAGGTCCGGACCTTTGAGGACAGCTCCGGCCAGAAGAGCCGGTTGACGCGGCAGGAACGGATGATCGCCCAGCAGGTGCTGGAAGACCGCTTCGTGGGGGAGGCGGTGGCCGCCATGGAGACCCGGAGCGCCATTGAAGCGGCGGCGGAGAACATCTATCACGGGCAGGACGTTTTGGACCAAGTGCGGGAGTTTGGACTTTCCAGCGAGGAGAAGCATCTGGCGGAGCGCATGGCCCGCTGGATGCAGACGCAGGACGCCCTGGACTCCGGCACGGTGGACAGCGTGAAGGTAAACCACGCGGTCGAGAAATACGCGGAGCTGTACAACACCTTCTATGAGGGGATCAATGATTTCCTGGTTGCCCATGGATATGAGCCCATCGGCTTTATCAAGGGCTATGCGCCCCACATGCAGGGCATGGACACGCAAAACCGCCTGCTGTCCTCCCTGAAAGCCCTAGGCGTGAACACGGACGCCGGAAACCTGCCCGCCTCCATCTCCGGCCTCACGGCGGATTACAAGCCCGGGAAGCGGTGGGTGCCGCATTTTCAGACGCGGAAGGGGAGCAGCACGGACTACGATATCGCAAAGGGCTTTGAAAGCTATGTGGGCTACATGGCGGACGTGCTCTATCACACCGACGACATTTCCCGGCTGCGGGGCGTGTCCCGGTATCTGCGGAAAACCTATGGGCCGGAGGAGATCTCCCATGCCATCGACCACGCGGAGAGCCTGCGGAACACCAGCTTGGAGACGCAGACGGAGGTGCTGAAGGACGCGGGAAGAATCCAGGACGGGACAAAGCTCACCTATGAGGACGCCCGGATGCTGCTGGATTCCTACATCGACGACCTGTACGACGGCATCAAGAATATGACCAAGTACGGGGAATTTGTGAAGTACATTGACAACTATGCAAATATTCTGGCGGGCAAGCAGAGCATGGCGGACCGTGGCATGGAATACACCGCGGGGCGGACCAGCCTCAACGCCGGGAACAAGCTGGTGGCGGCGTTCGGCCGGGCACAGGTGGCCGGAAATATGTCCAGCGTCCTGAATCAGACGGCGCAGCTCTCGCAGATCCTGGCCGAGGTCGACGGGAAGTATGTGCGGCAGGCAATGGGGGACCTGGTTTCCGGAACGCGGGGAAGGCTGTGGAACATCAAGCAGTTGGAGCTGTTCAACCAGAGCGACCTGCTGACCGGAAAGAAGGGGATCGAATACCTGACGGCGGACGATTCCGCCATGGACCGCATTGTTTCCGCGCTGTTCAAGCCGGCGGACATCATGGACAGCACCGTGTCGGCCCTGGCGGTGCAGAGCAAGTATAACCAGTTGATCGCGGAGGGACATACCCACCAGGAGGCCGTGGACGGCGCAAACCGCTTCGGAACGGAGATCATGGCGTCCAGGCTGAAAGGCTCCCGGCCGCTGGCCTTCGAGAGCAAGAATCTGGTTTCGCAGATGCTCCACATGTTCCAGGTGGAGGCGGTGAACAGTTGGGAGCATATCTCTCAGGACATCCCGCGGCAATACCGGGAGATCGAGCGGAGCCGCGGAAAGAAAGCGGCGGGCCGCGCGGTGGCGGCGGTTGCCACGAAGGGACTGTTATCCGCATTCTTTCTCAACCGGGCGGCGGAGGCCGTCTATGGGGGCACCCCGGCGCCCTTTGACCTGCTGGGATGGCTGACAAACTTCGTGGCCTCCGGCGAGGGCATGAGCACCAACGCCTGGTTGATGCAGCTCGTAAACACCGGGTGGCGGGCGCTTTTCGGAGAACCGCTGTTCGACGACGACCAGGATGAGGAAGAAGAGAAGAAGCCCTTCCGATGGGGCCGGGCGGCGGCGGACCTGGGCTACAATGTGATGAACGACGTGCCATACCTCCGGAACGCGGCGGGCCTGCTGGGCCTGGGAGATCAGACGATGCCGCTTGCCAACATTGCGGATGCGGGAAAGGGATTAGTACGGGCCGGGAAAAATTCTGGTATTTTTTCAGGAGAGATGCTGGATGCGGTTTTAACTGCTGGAGGTGTAGTGATTCCAGGTGGGCGGCAGATGCAGAAAACCGCACAGGGAATCAAGACCATTGCCGCCGGCGGACGCACATACGGCTATGGGGACAATCGGCGGCTCCAATACCCGGTGGAGAGGACGCCGCGGAAAGCGGCGCAGGCGCTTCTGTTCGGAAACTCCGGGCTTTCGGAGACACGGGATTTCTACGCATCCGGGGATACCGGCCTGACGGCGCGGCAAACGGCGCTTCTTCAGGAGATGGCCTCCAGAGGCTCCGACCGAAAAATGCTGTATGAGACGATCCAAAATATCCGGGCAGGGGAGAACACCACTCAAAAGATGGAGGCGCTGGACGCCGCCGGACTATCGGATGGAGAAAAGCTCCGGCTGTATTCCGGCGTTGTAGCGACCAGTGAGAGCAGCCGACCGGACACCTTCCGCGATTTAATGGCGCAGGGCATGAGCTGGCAGCAGGTTTCAGATGCCTATAAGGTGTATTTGGAGCTGAACGAGAGCGACGGCATGGGAGCCGCTGAAAAGGCAACGCGGTTTGCCAAGTGGGCG
Source organism: Bacillota bacterium (assembly GCA_023406225.1). Taxonomy (GTDB): domain Bacteria; phylum Bacillota; class Clostridia; order Oscillospirales; family Oscillospiraceae; genus Oscillibacter. Next base: position 6,862 of record JAEXWS010000075.1, read on the forward strand.
GACAGCGAGGACCTGACGCCGGATCAGCGGGCGGAGCTGAAGGACGCCATGGCGTTTTATTCCCAGGCCAGAGCAGAGGCAAGCCGGTACACGCAGTTTGTCGAGGGCGGCATTTCCCCGGATACGGCGGAGCAATTGGCCCTGCAAATGAGCCAGTTGAAACCGAGGAATGGAAAAACAGCCGTCAGCGATCTGCAACGATACCGGGTCGTGACAAATGCCGGACTGCCGAAGCGTCAGCAGATGGCGGCGCTGGAGAGCTTGATGGG
>JAEXWS010000171.1 GCA_023406225.1 Bacillota bacterium
GGGTGGTTCCGGACACCCGGTTCTCCTCTTTTGCTGCCGCCGCCTGGCGCTTCCGGAAGAGAGCGGTGCGGCAGCGAAAAGAGAAGCAGGGGGCGTCCGGGCGCGCCCCGGGCCTGTGGTTCCGTGGAAATAAGGCTCTTCACCTGAGAGCGGTATCCCCAGAAGCAAATCTAAGCCCCCGCCCCCGGGAAGCCCGAAAAAGTCCCACGGCTTTTTCGGCCCGGGGCAGGCCTTTTTCTTCGTCCTTCTTTTTCGGCCGGGAAAAAGAAGGACCCCCGTGCGGGCAGCACCCCCCCGCCGCGGGCGCGGCACGTCTCCCGCCGTCCTCAGCCGGCGTTCGCTGACTATCCCGTTGGAGAACCGTCTATACTTGGTAAGGAAGGAAGCCTGCCCCTATGATCATCGACCTCACCCACACCATCATGCCGGGGATGCCCATGTATCCCGGTTCCGAAGCCCCCTCCCTGACCCCCACCGGGACCCTGACCCGGAACGGCTACCGGGAGACCCGCATCTCCCTGGCATCCCACACCGGTACCCACATGGACGCGCCCTCCCACATGCTGCGCCAGGGATGCAATCTGGAGGTGCTGCCCGCCTCCCAGTTCTGCGGGCGGGCCGTGGTGCTGGACGTGTCCGGCCTGCCTCCCCGCAGCGTCATCACGGCGGACTTCCTGCGGGAACGGAACTGCGCCCTGCGCTCCGCGGATTTCGCGCTCTTTTACACCGGGTGGGAGAAAAAATGGGGCACCGGTGCCTATTATGACGACGAGTTCCCCGTCCCCGACGAGGAGGCCGCCAAGTACCTGGTCTCCTGCGGGCTCAAGGGCGTGGGCACCGACGCCCTCAGCGTGGACACCCTGCGGGACAGCGAATTTCTGGCCCACCGGGCGCTTTTGAGCGGGGGGCTGGTCATCATCGAGAGCCTTTGCCTGAAAAAAGTGGTGGGCCGGAAGGACCTCATGTTCTTCGCCCTGCCCCTGAAGTTTGAAAACGCCGACGGCGCGCCGGTGCGGGCCATCGCGGAGTTCCGGGAATTTGAGGAAGAAAAGGAGATGGAGGCGGAATGAGGACCTTTCTTGCCATTTTGGTGTGCAAGCTGGGGCGGTTCGCGGGCAAATTGGTGGGCAGGGGCAGCTCTCTGCCCGGCAAGGCCGCGCTGAAGATCTGCCCCGACATCCTGCGCCGCATCCAGCTCCCCCCCCACGTCATCGCCGTCACCGGCAGCAACGGCAAGACCTCCACCGTGGAGATGATCGCCGCCATTCTGCGCTCGGACGGGAAGCACGTGGTCTACAACCAGGAGGGCTCCAACCAGATCGAGGGCGTGACCACCGTGCTTTTGACCAACGCCACCTTCGGCGGGCGGGTGAAGGCCGACGTGCTGCTGCTGGAATCCGACGAGCGGTACGCCGCCAAGAGCTTCCGCTTCTTCCACCCCACGGAGTTCGTCATCACGAACCTCTACCGAGACCAGCTCACCCGGAACGGCCATCCCGAGTGGGTGTACGACGCCATCCTGCCCGCCGTTCACCCGGACACGGAGCTGATCTTGAACGCGGACGACCCTTTGTCCAGCTGCTTTGGCCGGGGGCATGAAAAAACGAAATGGTTCGGCCTGGACCGCTGCGCCGGGGACCTGGACGCCCCCGGCGGCGTTTACCGCGACGGGGCGCGGTGCCCCGTGTGCAAGGGGCCCATGACGTACGATTACGTCCACTACAACCACATCGGCGCGTACCGCTGTTCCGCCTGCGGCCACCGGAAGCCCGCCACGGACTACACCGCCACGGCCCTGGACCTGGAGGCGGGCGTTTTGACCATCGACGGCGGCGTGACCATCCAGCTGGCCTTCCGCAGCATCTACAACGTCTACAACATCCTGGCGGCCTACGCGGCCTGCCGGACGTGCGGCGTGGCGGCGGAGACCGCCGCCGGGGTCATCAACAACTACATGCTGAAAAACGGGCGGATGCAGCGCTTCACCCTGGGGGGCCACCACGGGGTGCTGCTCACCAGCAAGCACGAGAACTCCATCGCCTACGACACGAACCTGCGGTACATCCGCGCCGCAAAGGCCCCCTGCACGGTGCTCATCATCGTGGACGCGGTGAGCCGGAAGTATTTCACCAGCGAGACCAGCTGGCTGTGGGACATCGACTTCGAGCAGCTCAACGCCCCCCAGGTGGAACGGGTGATGCTGTACGGCCGGTACTGCAACGACCTGGCGGAGCGGTTCTCCTTCACTGGCGTTTCGGCGGAGAAGCTGGACGTGGGCGGGGACATCCGGGAGGCCGCCGCCCTGCTGGAGGAGCACGGGGACGAGGACCTGTACGTGGTCACCTGCTTTTCCGACCGGGACAAGCTGCTGGACCTGCCCGCCGTGAAGAAGGAGGCGTGAGTATGGAATTTCGGTTTTTGCATGTCTACCCCGACCTGATGAGCCTGTACGGCAGCTACGCCAACGTCTCCATCCTCAAACGGTATCTGGAGGACCTGGGCCACGCCGTGACGGTGGAGGCGGTCCGGCCCGGGGAACCCGTGCATCTGGCCGAGGCGGACTTTTTGTACATGGGCGCGGGCACGGAGCGGAGCCAGAAGGCCGCGGCGGCGGACTTCGCCCGGTGCGGCGAAGACGTGAAGGCCGCGGCGGCGGACGGCATGCCCATGCTCTTCGCCGGGACCGCTCTGGAGCTTCTGGGCGCGTCCGTCACCGACGGCGGCGGGGAGACGTATCCGGGCCTGGGCCTGGCGGAGTTCACCTCCGTCCAGGGGAAAGAGCGGATCGTGGGCGACGTGTACGGGTCCACGGACCTCTACGCCGCCCCGGTGGTGGGGTTCATGAACAAGTGCGCCCTGCTCCGCGGCGTGGAGACGCCCCTGCTCACCGCCTGCGCCCTGGGCTTTGGCAACGAGGCGGAGGGCGGGCCGGAGGGCTTCCACCGGGACCATGTGTTCGGCTCCGAGCTGACGGGGCCCATCCTGGTGAAGAACCCCCGGCTGCTGGAGGCTGTGGCGGCGGCGGTCTGCGGCCGCCGCGGCGCGGAGGTCCCGGCGCAGCCCCCCATCGGGCGCTGGCAGGAGGCGGGGTACGCCATCACGGCG
>JAEXWS010000017.1 GCA_023406225.1 Bacillota bacterium
GCTCCGCTCCGCGGAGCTGCTGCTCAGGGAGGACGGCTCCGTGGAGCTGATCCGCCGGGCCGAGACGGTGGAGGATTATTTCCAAACGCTGGTCTGGTAACAAAACGAAAGCCCGCCGCTGTCGTCATCAGCGGCGGGCTTTTTGGATCGTTGGAACGGCGGGCCTTTACAGGCCCCGCCAGGACTCCGGCCGCAGGCGGCTCAAATCGCGCCCGGCCCGGTCGATCTCCGCCAGCATGGCGGCTTTGTCCTGATTCAGCGTCCCCTTGAGGACCAGATAGTTGGATGCGTGGTTCATCCGGAACACGCTGCCCGGGCTGTCCAGCCGCTCCACCAGAAGGCGGGTCTCCTCCAGCACCTGGCGCTGATCCAGCAGGCGGAAGCTCCCGTCCCGCACCCAGTCGTAAAGGGGCGTCTCCTCCTCCACCATCAGCGTCAGCATGCCGATATACTCCGGGTTCATGGCGCTGAACGCCGCCGCCGTCTCCACGGCGTGCTCCTCCAGCAGCTCCGGCCCGCCAAGGCCGGTGATGGCGGTGACGGACAACGCGATGCCGCAGGCGCGGACCTTTTGGCCCATGGCCACGATCTCCGCCGCCATATGGCCCTTGTGCATCCGCTTCAAAACGGCGTCGCTGCCGGACTCCAGACCCATATAGACCATGGCCAGGCCCTTGGCCCGCAGGGTCCGCAGCTCCTCCTCCGTGCGAAGGCGGATGGAGGAGGGGGACGCGTAGCAGCTCACGCGCCCGCACTCGGGAAACAGCTCCCGGATGGCATCCAGGATCGTGTACAGCTCCGACGCCTTGCGCACCAGCGCGTCGCCGTCCGCCAGGAAGATCTTCTCCACGTCCCGGTAGACGGACCGGGCGGTGCGGAAATCCTCCAATATCTCCTCCAGCGGGCGGAGGGCGAAGTGCTTTTCCTTGTACATGCTGCAAAAGGCGCAGGTGTTGTGGCTGCACCCGTAGGTCACCTGAACGATGAGGCTGTACGCCTCGGAGGGGGGGCGGAACACACGGCCGAAGTATCTCATGCGCCCAGCCTCTCCAGCGCCGCCAGCTTCAAACAGGTGCAAAGCACCTCGATGGCGGCCTCCAGCTCCTCCACGGGGGGCAGGGACGGGGCGATGCGGATGTTGCTGTCCTCCGGATCGTTGCCGTAGGGGAAGGTGGCGCCCGCGCCGGTCATGGTGACGCCCGCCTCCCTGCACAGGGCCAGCGTCCGCCTGGCGGTGCCGGGCATGGCGTTCAGCGACACGAAGTAGCCGCCTTTGGGATGCCGCCAGGATGCGATGTCCAGCGGGGCGATCTCCCGGTCCAGCGCGTCCGTCACGGCCCGGAACTTCGGGGCCATGACGGCGGCGTGCTTTTTCATCAGCGCCAGGGTGTGGGCCTTGTCCTTGAGATACAGCACATGGCGCTGCTGGTTCACCTTGTCGAAGCTGATGACCTGGACGGTGAGCAGCTTTTCCATATGGGCCATGTTGGCCTCGGAGCAGGCGAAGCAGGCCACGCCCGCGCCGGGGAGGGTGATCTTGGAGGTGGAGGCGAACTCGAACGCCATGTCGGCGTTGCCGTACTTCGCGCACTCGCTCAAAATGTCCGGGAACTCCACGTAGTCCCCCTCGAACTCATGGACGCAGTAAGCGTTGTCCCACATCAGGAGGAAATCCGGCGCGGCGGGCTTCATGGAGGCGATGCGGCGGATGGTCCCGGCGGAGTAAACGATCCCGTCGGGGTTGGAATACTTGGGCACGTTCCACATGCCCTTCACCGCAGGGTCCTGGATGGCGGCCTCCACCGCGTCCATGTCGGGGCCCTCGTCGGTCATGGGGATGGTCACCAGCTCGAAGCCGAAGGACTCCGTGACCTTAAAGTGGCGGTCATAGCCGGGGGCGGGGCACAGCCACTTCACCGCAGGCTCTTTGCACCAGGGGCGCGGGGAGTGGAGCAGGCCGTGGGTATAGGCCTTGGACACGGTGTCGTACATGAGCTGCAGGCTGGAGTTTCCGCCCACGAACACCTGGCTGGGCCTGCAGCCCAGGATCTCCGCGAACAGCGCCTTGGCGGCGGGCAGGCCGGAGAGCTCGCCGTAGTTCCGCACGTCCACGCCGCCGGAGACATAGTCGGCGGGGCTCTGCATCAGACCGAAGATGTCGCTGACCAGGTCCAGCTGCTGTCTGCCGGGCTTGCCCCGGGCCATATTCAATTTGAGGCCCCGGGCCTTCAGCGCCTCGAAGCTCTCCATGACGCGGGCGTGCTCCTCTTTCCGCTCAGCGGCGGTCATCTGGGGGTAAGATGTCATCTGCGCTCGTCCTTTCCTCGCGGTACTCGCGTTTCAAATTTCAATTCAGTATATCGAGTTTTCCCCCAAGTTGCAAGGTCTATTTCACGGAAAACGGCCCGGGGGCCGCCCCTTCTCCGGCGCGCAAAACGCCCTCCGCCGGTTTCGGCGGAGGGCGCTCCATATTTAGGTATGGCCGTTCAATTGCCGCGGCAGCTGCACACGCCGCCGGCCGCGTCGCCCGCGCAGGCGATGGTGGGTTCGCCGGGGGTGAGGTCCACGGAATAACGCACGGGAATGGACACGCAGACCCGCTGGGTCAGCACCACCTCGCAGGCGGTCCCGGCGGGGTCGGTGGTACAGGTGATGGTGGGATTTCCCTGGCAGGCGGCCACTACGGTCCCAATGTCCGCCAGGGGGGTCAGCGTGACGGGCGCGCTGATATCCACACACTGGACGCCGTTGCGGTCGCAGCCGGTGACCTGACGGGCCGCCGCGTCCTCCGCCGCATAGGGCATGATGGGCTCATGCTCGTAAGCCTCATTGATACGCAAAACGATTCCCTCGTTTCCTGGATTTTGTGACCGCGGGGAAGTTCTCCGGGTCACGTTCCATCCTATGCGGGGGCGTTTGTCCCTGCGCCTCCGCGTCCCGCCTGAAATTCCGCCAGGGCCGTCCGCAGCCGCGCCCGGGTCTCCTCCCCGCAGAAGGCGGCCGCCGCGGCCGTCTCCTGGCAGCGGAGCATCTCCGCCTCCGTCATGGCGGCAAAGTCCGCCGCCCGGCCCAGCTCCTCCGTCAAGGTCAGCCCGCCCAGGAACATGGGGTCGTCCCGGCTCAGCGTCACCGCCGCCCCCGCGTCCAGCAGCCGCCGGAGGGGATGATCCGCCGTTTTTTTGTACAGAAGCGTCAGGTTGGAGGTCAGGCACACGTTCATCGGCACCCTCTCCCGCGCCAGCCGCTCCACCAGCGCCGGGTCCTCCGCCGCCCGGACCCCGTGGTCCAGCCGGTCGGCGCGCAGCAGGTCCAGCGCGTCCAGGACCCCCTCCGGCCCGCTGCTCTCCCCGGCGTGGACCGTGCACCCGAAGCCCAGGGCCTTCGCCCGGGCGAAGGCGGGGGCGAACCGCTCCCCCGTCCTGCCGGACAGGGCCTCGTTGCCGTCGATGGAGAGTCCCGCCAGACGGGGCGTGCGGTGATCGGCCATGGCGCTCACCAGGGCGTCCGCGTCCGCCGCCGTCTGGGTCCGGGAGAGGGACAGGGTAAAGCGGCAGTCCGCGCCGCCCGCCGCCGCGCCCCGGTCAAATCCCGCCGTCACCCCGCCGATGAGCTCCGGCACGGAAAACTGCGGCCAGTGGGTGGGATTCAAAATGACCTCCGCGTAAAGGATGTTCTCCTCCCGGCACCGGCGCGAAAACCCCTCCGCCGCCTCCGAAAGCTCCTCCACCGCGCCCACATAGGCGCAGATCCGGTCCAGAAAGGCCAAAAAATCGCTCAAGTCCTCCGCGGAACAATGGTAAAGCTCCGCGCCCGGACGGGGCAGGACCTCCCCCCGCCGGGCGGCGAACCGCTCCAGAAGCTCCCCGGGCATGGTGGATTCCAGATGGACGTGAAGCTCGATCTTCGGCAGCTCCCGCAAAAACTCCGCGCTGCATTTCATACGCATCTACTCCTTTTTCCGTTCCTTCGACCAGCATACCACGAAACCGCCGCTTGGTAAACGGCCTTTTCTTTTCCGGCGGTCTGTGTTAAGATATCGTTCAAAGAACATGAAATGAAGAAGGGCACGGACATGGACGAACAGCAGGAACAGAAATTTCATGAAATGACGGAAACGCCGGTGGGGCGGCTCATCGCCAAGCTGGCGCTCCCCTGCATCATCAGCATGCTGGTCACCGCCTTTTACAACATGGCGGACACCTTTTTTGTGGGGATGCTCCACAGCCCCAGCGCCACCGGCGCCGTGGGCGTGGTCTTTTCCCTGATGGCCGTCATCCAGGCGGTGGGCTTTTTCTTCGGCCACGGCAGCGGCAACTTCATCTCCCGGGAGCTGGGGAAGCACCACTTTGAGGAGGCGTCCAACATGGCCGCCACGGGCTTTTTCTCCGCCCTGGCCACGGGCCTTGCGATCTGTGTCCTGGGCCAGGTCTTTCTCTCCCCCCTGGCCTCCCTTCTGGGGTCCACGCCCACCATCCTGCCCTACGCCAAGTCGTATCTGCGCATCATCCTCTTCGGCGCGCCGTGGATGACCGCCTCCCTGGTGCTGAACAACCAGCTCCGCTTCCAGGGCAGCGCCGTTTACGGCATGGTGGGCATCACCAGCGGCGCGGTTTTGAACATCGGCCTGGACCCCCTGCTGATCTTCGTGCTGGACCTGGGCGTGGCCGGGGCCGCCTGGGCCACCATCATCAGCCAGTTCGTCAGCTTCTGCCTGCTGCTGGCCGGCTGCACCCGGGGCGGCAACCTGCACATCCGCCTCTCCCGGGTCCAGCTGAAATGGTCCTATTATAAGCGGATCATCCAGGGCGGGCTGCCCTCCCTGGCCCGGCAGGGCCTGGCCTCCGTGGCCACCATCTGCCTCAACCGGGCCGCCGGCCCCTACGGGGACGCCGCCATCGCCGCCATGAGCGTGGTCCAGCGGATCATGATGTTCGGCGGGTCCGCCATGATCGGCTTTGGGCAGGGGTTCCAGCCTGTGTGCGGCTTCAACTACGGCGCGAAGCTGTACGGCCGGGTGAAGGAGGGCTTCTGGTTCTGCGTCAAGACCTCCACCGTCTTTCTCTTCGCGGTGGGCGTGCTGGGCTTTTTGTTCGCGCCGCAGCTCGTGGCGCTGTTCCAGAAGGACCCTGACGTGATCCGCTACGGCGCGGCGGCGCTGCGGTTCCAGTGCGTGACGCTCTGCTTCCAGGGCTGGGTGGTCATGAGCAACATGATGCTCCAGACCATCGGCCGCAACGTCTCCGCCACCTTCATCGCCATGGCCCGGCAGGGCATTTTCTTCATCCCGCTGGTGTGGGCGCTGTCCGCCGCCCTGGGGATGCTGGGCGTCCAGATCGCCCAGCCGGTGTCCGACCTTTTGACGCTGCTGTGCGCCGTGCCCATCCAGTGCCGGGTCCTGCGGCAGCTCGCCGGAGACGGCGGTCCCGCGGAAAGGGACTGACCCGCAAGGCCCCCGCCGCAGCCGGGGGCCTTTCCCCTTTTAATTTACGCAAACGTTTGTTTAAAATGTCGTGAAAACGCACAGGGGCTTTTTTTGAAAACAGGCGGAATCTCCAAACTTTTCCCGGCTGTCTTGACAATTTCACAAAAAAGGCCTATCATCGATCCATACCCGGCGGAGCCAGTCCGGGTTTTTGTTTCCGAAGTATCGGAAACGTTTACGATGTTTCTCCTTTTCTTTCTTGACGGCACGGCGGGCGCGTTTTGGCAGAGACGCGTCCGCCGTGCCGCCGTATCCGCCGAAAAGAACAGAGG
>JAEXWS010000038.1 GCA_023406225.1 Bacillota bacterium
TGATGTTGCCCGTCTCGTTCTCGATGCGGGCCTTGCTGAGGACTTCATCGTTATCCAGGTCCGAGACCTCCAGCTTCAATCCGGGATAGGCCTCTTCAAAAAGGTCCACTTCCTTGAGCATCTTGGAGGAGGTGGCGTAGACGTTGATGGTGGTGTTCTCCGTCAGCGCCTTTTCGTAGAGCTCCTCGTCGGTCATGTCGCTCCACTCGTCGTAAACGGGGCCGTAGGCATGTTCTCCGGTGGCGGCGTCGCCGCCGAAGCCGGGGCCCTCGCTCTGGGCGGGGTCCTTTCCGGTCTGGTCTCCTTGTGCGGCGGGCTTGCTGCCGCAGCCGGCCAGCAGGCTGAGCGCCATGGCCAGCGTCAGCAGCAGTGCAAAGAACTTCTTCGTTTTCATCGGGATCTTCTCCTTTCGTTTTTGAAAAACTGGCAGGGAATTCTCCGCTGGGTCCTGTATAAACTCGCAGTCAGACCGCGCGCTTAATGAGACGGGTGCTTTCCTTGTTATAGACGTTGATCTTATCCTGGTCGATGAGCGCGTACACCTGCTGGTCGATCTCATAGTGGGACTGGCCGATCTCCTTGGCCAGGAACTCGTCCTGTCCGGCCACCAATGTCACGATGGTCTCGGAACCGGCGGGCTGGCTGGCGTAGACCGTGACGGGGATGGCGCCGTCCACCATTTCCCGGGAGATGACCACCTGCTCGGGGCGGATGGCCAGCACGCAGTCGAACTCGCCGGAGGGCACGGCCTCGTCGGTCATGTGGGAGCGGTCGAAGCTGTGCCCGCCCAGGGCGCTCTTCACCACAAGCTGGCCGTTCTTCACCTCCGCCGTGCCGGAGAGGAAATTGATGCGGGGGTTGCCGATAAAGTCGGCGGCCTGGAGGTCGATGGGGTTGTTATACAGCTCCATGGGCGTGGCCACCTGGTTCAGCGCGCCCTCCTTGAACAATGCGATCTTGGTGGACATGGTCAGCGCCTCCACCTGGTCGTGGGTGACGTAGATAATGGTGGTGCCCAGCTCCCGGTGGAGCCGCTGGAGCTCGGCCCGCATGTCGATGCGGAGCTTGGCGTCCAGGTTGGAGAGGGGTTCATCCAGAAGCAGCAGCTTGGGGCTGGAGGCCACGGCCCGGGCGATGGCCACCCGCTGTTGCTGGCCGCCGGAGAGCTCCGTGGGATAGCGGTCCTTGTACTGGTCGATCCGCATCATCTTCAAAGAGTCCATGACCCGCTTATCGATCTCGGCCTTGTTCATCTTCTGGATCTTCAGCCCGAAGGCGATGTTGTCGTAAACGGTCATGTGGGGCCACAGGGCGTAGGACTGGAACACCAGGTTCAGCCCGCGCTTGCTGGGCTCGGCGTAATAGGCATCGTCGGCGTTGATCATCTCCACGCCGTCGATGTGCAGCGTGCCGTTCTGGGGCTTCTCCAGGCCGGAGACCACCCGCAGCGTGGTGGTCTTGCCGCAGCCGGAGGGGCCCAGCAGGGTCATAAAGTCGCCGTCCTCAATGGTGAGGTTGATATCCCGGAGGACGTGGTTGCTGCCGTAAAATTTATCAATATGCTTTAATTCGATTCGGCTCATATTCGTATCCCTTTCTCAAATCAAGTCGCTCCGCGTCTTAGCCCCAGCTCTTGCCGATATCCGCGCCGAACTTGTTGGCGATGATATAGCAGATCAGGATGAAGAACAGCACGCACACGGAAATGGCGTCCGACATCTGGTTATACCCCTCCTGCGAGTAGGTAAAGGCCAGATAGGACATGGTGCGGGTGGTGGGCGTCATCATGATGATGATCAGATCCAGCTCCTTGGCGATGGAAATGAACACCAGCATGAAGCCCGAAATAAAGCCGTTCTTTGCCAGGGGGATGATGATGGAGGCCATCCGCTTCCAGAAGCTGGCGCCGGCGATATCCGCCGCCTCCTCCAGCTCCGCGCTGATGGAGAGCATGTTTGCCGTGCCGGATTTGCTGGCGAAGGGGAAGTGTTTGACGACTGAGGTCAGGACGATCAGGGTGAACGTGCCGTACAGGGAGGGCAGCAGTCCGCCGAAGTGGGGACGGCTGAACATGGAGAAATACATGGTGGAAAACGCGATGCCGCTCATCAGATAGGGGACGAACACCATCTGCTCGGTGAGGTTGCCGTACCACTTGCCCCGGCCTCGGGAGCTGATATAGCCCAGGAACTGGCCGCAGAACGCGGTGATGATGGAGGCGATCAGCGTCAATCGGACGGTGTTCCACAGAGCGCTTGTAAACTCCGGATTTTTGAAGATGCCCGGATAGTTGATGGCCTTCTGGGCCTGATCCACGGTGCCGACCCAGTTGTACAGCGTCAGGTTGTCCGCGCCGTAGCCCGCGCCGGTGGTGATCTGGAAGGTCTCCATCACCAAAACGAACATGGGCATCACCATGGCCAGGAAGAGGAAGACCGCGAGGAACACCATCAGGGGCTTCTTGGCCTTGCCCAGGGGCATCAGGGTGCTGCGGCCGCCCTTGCCGCCCACGGTGGCGTAGGATTTCCGGACGCCCACCACCCTCTGGTTGGAGAAGATGATGCCCGCCGCCAGCAGCACCAGCACGATGGACATGGCGTAGCCCACGCCCTGGGGATTGCCGTTGATAAACACCCGCATCTTGGTGGCCAGGGTATAGTAGCCGATGCGGTTGCCCAGGTTGGCCGCCACGCCGTATGTACCGATGGACTTGCTGATGGTCATGATGGTGGCGGAGAGCACGGAGGGCATGATCAGCGGCAGGGTGATGTGCCGGAGGATCTGGGCCTTGTTGGCGCCCTGGATCTCACCCATCTCCTCCAGCTCGGAGTTGATGGAGCGCAGCGCGCCGGACACCATGATATAGGAGAAGGCGTAGTAATGCATGGACATGCACAGGATGATGGCGATGGGCCCATAGGCCAGCCAGTCGGGAATGGGGAGCCCCAGGCCCGCCAGGAAGCCGTTGGCCCCGGAGCGGGCGTTGCGGAACACCGCCAGCCAGCTCAGCGCCTTGGTCCAGGAGGGGATCATATAGGGGATGATGACCAGCATGCCCAGAAGCTTTTTGCCCGGGATGTCGGTGCGGACCAGGACCCATGCCAGCACCGAGCCCAGGGGCACGGAGATCAGCATGGTGAAGAAGCCGCAGACCAGGGAGTTTTTCAGCGGCCCCCACAAAACGGCCTTGGACATGCTGCTAACCAGCATGTACTGCCAATAATACAGCGTGAAATCGCCCACGTTGCCGTCCACCCGGCGCAGCTCGGACTGGGCCAGCGTGAAGGTCGCCGTGACCATTTGCAGCAGGGGAATGATGATCAGGCAGAACAGCACGACCAGGCTGACCGCCACGATCATGTTGAACGGGTTCGTCACCACGTTCAAGATCAGGTTCTTGAGACGCTTTTTGGTTAAAGGCTTCCTGGGAAGAGCTTTCTTTGACACGGTAACACCTCTTTCTTACTCACTGTCGGGAAAACGCCTGGGGAAAATTCCTTTCTCTCGTCCCTCACATTCATTCTCTGATTTCATCCGCGAAATTCCGCCTTGATCATGGGCGTTTTTCGCAAACGTTTGCATTTACCTATGAACATTATAATAACTTTACCGCCCAATTGTCAATTGATATGTTTTCCATTTTGACGTTGTTTTTTTATTCATTTTCACAATTATTAGGCAAAGTGCATATAAAAACAGGCTATGGCCTATCAAATCGACCATAGCCTGTTTTGCGTCCGTTTAGATTTCAGAATACGTTTTCGTGATCCGCCTCCGCCTACTGGAACTGCGCCGCGTACAGGTTGGCGTAAACGCCGCCCCGGTCCAGCAGCTCCTGGTGGGTCCCCTGCTCCGCCACGCCGCCGTCATCCAGCACCAAAATGCAGTCGGCGTTTCGCACGGTGGCCAGCCGGTGGGCGATGACAAAGCAGGTCCTGTCCCGGCGCAGGCGCTCCATGGCCAGGCTGACGGCCCCCTCGGTCTCCGTGTCCACGTTGCTGGTGGCCTCGTCCAGGATGACGATGTCCGCCTCCGTCAAAAAGCACCGGGCGATGGCCAAAAGCTGCCGCTGGCCCTTGGAGATCCCGGCCCCCCCGTCGGTCAGCACCGTGTCGTATCCCTCCGGCAGGGACAGGATGAAGCGGTGGATGCGGGCCGCCTTGGCGGCCTCCACGACCTGCGCCCGGGTGGCGCCGGGCGCGCCGTAGGCGATGTTTTCCGCGATGGTGCCCCCGAACAGCCTGGTATCCTGGAGCACCAGGGCCAGACGGCGGCGCAGGGCGTCCCGGCTGTACGCGCCCACGGGCACGCCGTCCACGGTGATGGAGCCGCCCTGAGGCTCGTAAAACCGCAAAAGCAGGCTCACCAGCGTCGTTTTTCCCGCGCCGGTGGGGCCCACCACCGCCGCCAGGGCCCCGGCGGGCACATGGGCGGTGAAGCCGCGCAGCACGGGCCGCTCCGGGTCGTAGCCGAAGTCCACATGGTCAAAGACGATCTCGCCGGAAAGCGTTTGCACGTCCACCGCTCCGGCGGGGTCCCCGGCCTCCTCCGGCTCATCCAGCAGGTCCATCACCCGCTCCGCCGCGGCGGCGCTGGCCTGGAGCTCGCTGAGGAGATTGGCCGCCTCCCGGATGGGGCCGGAGAACTTGCGGGAATACAGCACGAAGGAGGACAGGCTCCCCAGCGTCAGCCCGCCGCCCAGGTACAGCAGCGCGCCGAACACGCTGATGGCCGCCAGGGAGACGTTGTTGATGAAGTTCACCGACGGCCCCAGGGTGGAGCTGGCCCGGTCCGCCCGGTAATAGGCCTCCGAGGCCGCCTCGTTCCGGGCCTGGAACTGGGCAAGGTCCGCCGCCTCCACGCCGTAGGCCCGGATGGTCCGCTGCTGGCCCACCCGCTCCTCCGCAAAGCCGTTCAGGGCCCCCAGCTCCCGGGAGCGAAGGCGGAACAGGGGGTGGATGCGCTTCATCTGCCACCGGGTCAGGGCGGCGGACAGGGGCACCGTGACGAAAAACACGCAGGCCAGCCGGGGCGAGATGGCCAGCAGCATGGCAAAGGAGCCGGCCACGGTGAGCAGGCTGGTGAAAATTTGCAGCAGGTCCGTGGATATGGTGGCGTTCACAGTGTCCACATCGTAGCAGATGCGGCTGATCAAGTCTCCCGCCGGGTGGGTGTCGAAGTATCCCACCGGAAGCTCGCTCATATGGTCGAAGGCCGCCTTGCGCAGATCGTGGGACAGGCCCTGCCCCACCCGGATCAGCCGGGCGGAAATGCGGTAATTCAGCAGGGCGGACAGAGCGTAGCACCCCGTCATCCCCGCGCAGCAGCGCAGCACCCGGGAAAAATCCACCCCGCCGGGGACCGTGCCCACCGCGTCCACCGCCCAGCCGGACAGCAGCGGCGCGGCCAGGGCCAGCAGATTAGCCGCCACCGTCAGCGCCAGCAGCCAAAGGAGCTGGAACCGGTACGGTCCGAGGAACCGGCCCAGCCGTCTCAAAAGATGGCGTTTCATTCCGTTCCGCCTCCCATTTGCAGCTCCGCCATCCGGCGGTAACGGGCGCTGGCCCGCAGCAGCTCGCCATGGGTCCCCTGGGCGGCGATGCGCCCCTCCTCCAGCAGCAGGATGCGGTCCGCCTCCCGCAGGGAGGCGACGCGCTCGGAGACCACCACCAGGGTCATGCCGGGGCGGTCCCGGCGGATGGCGGCGTGCAAAGCGGCGGCGGTCCGGTAGTCCAGGGCGCTGTCCGCGCTGTCCAGCACCAGGACCCGGGGACTACCCGCCAGAGCCCGGGCGATCAGCAGCCGCTGCCGCTGCCCGCCGGAGAGGTTCGCCCCCCGGATGTCTATGTGGGTGTCCATCCCCTCGGGCAAAGCGGCGATAAAGTCCCAGGCCTGGGCGGTCCCGGCCGCGGCGGCCGCGTCCTCCCGGGAGATTCCCCGGAGGAAGGAGATGTTTTCATACACGCTGGCCGAGAGGAGCTCCTCATTTTGAAACACGACCCCACAGCGGCCGCAAAGCTCCGCCCGGCCCAGGGAGCGCACGTCCCGTCCCCCCACCCAGACCACGCCGCCGTCCGCGTCGTACAGCCGCAGCAGCAGGCTGACAAGGGTGGTCTTTCCGCTGCCGGTGGGGCCCAGGATGCCCAGCGTCTCCCCGGCGCGGAGGGTGAAAGACGCGTTCTCCAGGTCGTTTTCCACGCCCAGATAGGAAAAGGACACGCCGTCCATCCCCAGCTCCGCCGGCGAAACGGCGCGTATGTCCTCCACCGCCTGCTCCGCCGGAGCCAGAAGGACCTCCTCGATCCGGCGGGCGGAGGCCGCGCCCTTGCTCAGCTTGACAAAGACCTTGGCAAGACCCAGCGTTGCGCTCTGGATCAGGGCGAAGTAGGACAAAAACCCCACGATCTGCCCCACGGGCATCTGTCCCGCGTTCACCCGGACCGCCCCCACCAAAACCACCAAGACCAGCCCGAAATTCAGTAAAAAGTCCGTGATGGGGTTGGCGGCGGCCATGACCCGTCCGGCGGTCTCCTCCGTCCGGCGGGACGCCTCGTTGGCGGTCTCAAACCGGCTCCGCTCCCGCTCCTGGCAGGCCAGGGCCTTGACGACCCGGACACCGGAGGCGTTTTCCCGGATGATGCGCACCACCGCGTCCACCGCCGACTGGGCCTTGGTGTAAAAGGGGATGCCCCGCCGGGTGATCAGATAGATGGTGAGAAAGGTCAGCGCGCACACGGCGAGCTGCACCGCCGCCAGGGCGGGCTCCAGCAGAAAGGTCAGCGTCAGTCCGCCCAGCACCAGCATGGGGGCCCGGATGCCGCCCCGCTGGACCTTGTCGAACATCTGGTGGACGTTATAGGTGTCGTTGGTCAGTCGGGACACCAGGGAGGAGCTGGAATAGCGGTCCATCTGGGCGCAGGAGAGATGCTCCGTCCGGTCGTACAGGTCCCGGCGGAGGGTCTTCGTCACCTCCATGGACACCTTTGCCGCCATGCGGTTGGCCGTGATGTTGCAGAACGCGGCGGAAAAGGCCAGCGCCGCCATCAGCCCGCCGGTGCGCCAGATGGCGGCCGGGTCCCCGGCGGGCACCAGCACGTCGATCACCCGGGCCAGCAGCAGCGGCAAAACCAGTTCCAGCATGGCGGCGGTGAATTTGACCGTGACCCCGCAGGCCACCCGGGCGGCATAGGGCCGCAGATATCCCAGCACCGTCCGCATGTCCCCGCCTCCTTTTCAACCGCTTAAACGTTTGCACGATCCTATCATACCACATCCCGGCCCCAAGTCAATTCGCAATTCGTTGCACAAATCAACTATTTTTTTGACAGGGCCCGCCCGTTGCATTTTGCCGGGTCCTGCGGTATGATATCCTCGATCCTGAAAAAGCCGGAGGAGGACGGGGCCATGCGGAGGCAGAGTGGATTCACATTGATGGAAATGCTGGTGTCGGTGGCGATCATCGCCATCTTGACCGCCGTTGCCATCCCGGTCTTTTCCGGCTCGCTGGAGGGGAGCCGGGAGGCCGCCTGCTCCGCCAACCGGCGGTCCTTGAAGGGCCTTTTGTCCGTGGCCTGGATGGTGGAGGGCCGGTCCGGCTACGACCAGGAGATTACTTACCATCTGGCGGAATACGCCTGTCCCTCCGGCGGAACGCTCACCCCGGCGCTGGACGGAGCGGCCGGCCGCATCACCGTGACGTGCAGCGTCCACGGCGGCTCCTCCCTCTCGATGGCCGACGGCGTGGACGCGCTGAAAAACGCCTTCCAGGCCCTTTGCAGCACCACGCCCAGCTATGCCGCGGGCAGCCACCGCATCGACTCCACCTCGCCGGGGGAAAAACTGGGGTCCCTTCTGGAAACGCTGGGCATGGACAAGGCGGCCCTCTCCGCCTGCCGGATCGATTCCTGGTGCATCAACAACTCCGCCAGCGGCGTCCACCAGATCTACTGGACGGACCAGGACGTTTCCAAGCTCTCCTCCGGCGATCCCGTCACCGTGCTGCGCTACAACATCGGCGGCGGTTACGACGGTCTTTACAGTGTCTGGACCACCACGGCGGAGAGCGCCGTTTACGACGGCGGCGGAACCAATCAGCACGCCGGAGAGCGGTATATGCGCCTGTCCGTCTCCGGCATGACGGAGGTGAAGGAGAGCGCCGCCCTGTCCGCCGCGGACAAAAAGGACCTGGACCCGGTCCTGGACGCTTATCGCGCCTATCTGGAACGCACGGAAAACGCCTCCTGACCCCCTACTATATCTATATTTTAGTCCCGCCGCATTTGTTTATGATGCACAAATCCGGCGGGCTGTTTTAAACTTTTCTGTTCATTTTCCGGTGAATTTCTCGTTGACTTCCATCCGGCTATCGTCTAGAATGATAACAACTTCACCGAGAGAGGAGCAGCCGCCATGACTTGCATGACCATGAACAATCTGTACAGCATGATGAGCCGTGGTGCGTCCGCCAACTGTGCGGATGCCGCTTCCTCCTGCGCGCGCTCTGCCGCCGACAATTCCATCGCGCTGATTTTGGACGCCATCATGATGGCGTCCATTATTATTTGCGCCCTGTCCATTCTGCTGGTGCTGGGTCTTTCCATCGTCCTGCTGGCCCTGTCCATTCTGGCCGTATTGGTACTGTTGGTATATCCTCATCTGCCGGGGAAGCGAATGCGCGCATGACTGTATCCTGATACAGCAAAGCGGCTCCGCCTCACGGCGGGGCCGCTTTTTTGTATAATATGAACCGAAAAAAGGAGTATTTGATGATGAAAAAGAAGTTTTGGAGTTTTCTGACAGCCGCCGCGCTGGTTTTGTCCCTGGCCGCCTGCGGCGACAAGACCCAGACCCCTCCCGCCGACGCCCCCGCCGATGACGGCGGCGCGGCCGCTCCCGCCGCCGCCTTTAAGCTGGGCGGCACCGGCCCCCTGACCGGCGGCGCCGCCATCTACGGCAACGCGGCCAAGAACGGCGCCCAGATCGCCGTGGACGAGATCAACGCCATGGGCGGCGTCCAGTTCGAGCTGCGGTACGAGGACGACACCCACGACCCCGAAAAGGCCGTCAACGCCTACAACGCGCTGAAGGACTGGGGCATGCAGCTCTCCCTTGGCTCCGTGACCTCCAAGCCCGCCGAGGCCACCTCCGCCATGAACTTCGAGGACCGCGTTTTTGCCCTGACCCCCTCCGCCTCCTCCACCGCCACCACCGAGGGCAAGGACAACGTGTTCCAGATGTGCTTCAAGGACCCCAACCAAGGCTCCGCCTCCGCCCAGTACATGGCCGACAAGGCCCTGGCCTCCAAGGTCGCGGTGATCTGGAAGAATGACGACGTGTACTCCAAGGGCATCCACGACACCTTCGCCGTCAAGGCCGCGGAGCTGAACCTGGAGATCGTCTCCGACACCACCTTCGCAGACGGCAACGCCACCGACTTCTCCGTTCAGCTCACCGAGGCCAAGAACGCCGGGGCGGAACTGGTGTTCCTGCCCATCTACTTCGAGCCCGCCTCCCTCATTCTGGCCCAGGCCGATTCCATGGGCTACGCGCCCAAGTTCTTCGGCGTGGACGGCATGGACGGCATCCTGGCCATGGACGGCTTCAACACCGCGCTGGCCGAGGGCGTCATGCTGCTGACCCCCTTCAACGCCGACTCCACCGACGCCCGCACCGCCGCCTTCGTTGAAAAGTACAAGAATCTGTACGGCGAGACTCCCAACCAGTTCGCCGCCGACGCCTATGACTGCGTGTACGCCTACGCCCAGGCCCTGAAGGCCGCGGGCTGCACCGCCGACATGAGCAACGAAGACCTCTGCGCGGCCATGATGGAGCAGTTCACCTCCATGTCCTTCGACGGACTCACCGGCGACGGCATGACCTGGACCGCCGACGGCGCGGTTTCCAAGAGCCCCAAGGGCATGGTCATCCAGGACGGCGCCTACGTGGGCCTGGACTAAAAAACACGGCATCCATCCGGACCGGGGAGGCGCGCCTCTCCGGTCCGGGGCGCGGGTGCGCGTCTGAAAGACGCCGTCTCCGCCGGTCTTTTTCAGATACGCGCCGGACCGGCTCCGGTAAAAAAGAACCACTCATGAGGTGTATAGGAATGACGTTTTTAAATTATCTCATCAGCGGCGTGAGCCTGGGCAGCATTTACGCCATCATCGCCCTGGGTTACACCATGGTCTATGGGATCGCCAAAATGCTGAACTTCGCCCACGGCGACGTGATCATGGTGGGCGCGTATATCTGCTTTTACGCCGTGTCCCGCTTCCAGCTTCCAGCCGTTGCGGGCGTGCTGCTGGCCATGGCGGTGTGCACCGTCCTCGGCATGGTCGTGGAGCGGCTGGCCTATAAGCCCCTGCGGGCGGCCCCCTCCCTGGCGGTGCTCATCACCGCCATCGGCGTGAGCTACTTTTTGCAAAACGCGGCGCTGCTGCTGTGGTCCTCCAACCCCAAGGTGTTCCCCTCCGTGGCGAGCGAGGCCGGCAAAACGCCCATCGCCCTCTTCGGCGGCCAGCTCCCCATCTCCCGCATCACCATCCTCACCGTCGCCACCTGCCTCGTCATCATGCTGGCGCTGACCTGGTTCACCGGGCGCACCAAGCTGGGCAAGGCCATGCGGGCCTGCTCCGAGGACAAGGGCGCGGCCCAGCTCATGGGCATCAACGTCAACGCCACCATCTCCATGACCTTCGCCATCGGCTCAGGCCTGGCGGCGGTGGCGGGCGTGCTGCTGTGCTCCGCCTACCCCACCCTGGTCCCCACCACCGGCTCCATGCCCGGCATCAAGGCCTTCACCGCCGCCGTGTTCGGCGGCATCGGCTCCATCCCCGGGGCGCTTTTGGGCGGGCTGCTGCTGGGGCTCATCGAGATCTTGGCCAAGGCGTACATCTCCACCCAGCTCTCCGACGCGGTGGTGTTCGCGGTGCTGATCGTGGTGCTGCTGGTAAAGCCCGCGGGACTGCTGGGCAAACAGATTCGGGAGAAGGTGTGAGGCGATGAAAAAACTGACAAAGACCTCCCGCCGGAATTTTGAGACATACGGCCTGGTCATCCTGGCCTTCGTGGTCCTCCAACCCCAAGGTGTTCCCCTCCGTGGCGAGCGAGGCCGGCAAAACGCCCATCGCCCTCTTCGGCGGCCAGCTCCCCAT
>JAEXWS010000050.1 GCA_023406225.1 Bacillota bacterium
GCCAGGACGTGATGGGTCTTTTGAAGGTCACAAGCCAGACCTTCGGCCAGACCATCGTGATGATCACCCACAATGAGGAGATCGCCCAGCTGGCGGACCGGATCGTCCGCATCGAGGATGGCCGCGTCGCGGCAAAGGGGTGAGCGGCATGGTGAACGTCTCCAACCGCGCCTGCATCCGGCATCTAAGCCTTCGGTCCATGCGGGCGGCCCGGACCCGCAACCTCATCGCCGTCCTCGCCATCGCGTTGACCACGGTGCTCTTCACCTCCCTCTTCACCATCGCCCTCTCCATCAACGACGGTCTCCAGCAGTCCAATTTCCGCCAGGTGGGAGGCATCGAGCACGGCGGCTTCAAATATCTGACGGAGGAGCAGTTCCTGGAGCTGCGGGAGGACCCCCTCATCCGGGCGTGGAGCCTCCGGCGCTTCATCGGGATGCCCGGAGAGGCCCCCTTCAACAAGGCCCATGTGGAGGTGGGGTACTCCGACGCCAACAGCGCCCACTGGATGTTCTGCGACCCGGTGGAGGGCCGATTGCCCCAGGAGGGGACCGACGAGGCCGCCACCGATACCCACGTGCTGGACCTGCTGGGCGTGAAGCCGGAGCTGGGGGCAAGCTTCACCGTCTCCTTCGACGTGGACGGCCGCCCGACCACCCAGACCTTTCGTCTGAGCGGCTGGTGGGAATACGACGAGGCCGTGGTGGCCAATCACATCCTGATCCCGGAGAGCCGGGCGGACGCCATCCTGGCGGAGACCGGCGTGGACCCGTCCAGCACCCAGGACGGCATGACCGGCTCCTGGAACCTGAGCGTGATGTTTAAAAACGCCCTGCACATCGAACAGGACATCCGGCAGGTCCTGGCAAACCACGGCTATCAAAACGAGAGCCGCGCCGCCGGGTCCAGCTACATCTCCACCGGCGTCAACTGGGGCTATACCGGCGCGCAGCTCTCGGACAGCGCCGATCCCGCGGTGGCGGCCGCCATCTGCGCCTGCCTGCTGCTCATCATCTTCACCGGTTATCTCATCATCTACAACGTCTTTCAAATCTCCGTCGTGGGCGACATCCGGTTCTACGGCCTGCTGAAGACCATCGGCACCACGCCCCGCCAGCTCAGGCGCATCATCCGCCAGCAGGCGCTGGCGCTGAGCCTCGCGGGCATCCCCCTGGGGTTGGTCTGCGGGTGGCTGATAGGCGGAAAGCTGACGCCGGTCATCGTGGGGCAGTTGAACGACGTGATGAACGTGGTCTCCGTTGATCCCCTCATCTTTGCGGCGGCGGCCCTGTTCTCCCTCTTCACCGTGTTCCTCTCCTGCCGCAAGCCCGGCCGCATGGCCGCCAAGGTCTCCCCGGTGGAGGCGGTGCGGTACGCCGAGGGCGGGCGGACGCCGAAAAAGCAGGTGAAAAAGTCCCGGAAGGGGGCGGACCTCTTTGCCATGGCCCGGGCTAACCTGGGCCGCAGCAAAAGCAAGACCGCCGTCACCATTTTGTCCCTGTCCCTGGCCGTGGTGCTTTTGAACGTGACCGTCACCTTCACCGACGGCTTCGACATGGACAAATACATCGCAAACTTCACCGTCAGCGACTTCCTGGTGGCGGACGCGGGGTATTTCCAAACCTCCAGCCCCGGCTTCCACACGGAAAACGCGGTGACGGAGGAGACGATCGCCGCCATCGCCGCCCAGGGCGGCGTGACGGACGGGGGCCGGACCTACGGAAAGACCTCCCATGTCCAGGAGTTCGTCACCGAGGACTATCTCCGCTCCGCCATGAGCCGCTATTACGAGCCGGAGGCGCTGGAGCGCTATCTGGCCGGCCAGGAACGCTCGGAGGACGGCCGGATCGCGGACAGCGCCCAGCTCTACGGCATGGAGCCCTTCGCCCTGGACCGGCTGCGGGTGCTGGAGGGCAGCCTTGACAAGCTCTATGAGCCCGGCGGGCGGTACGTGGCCGCCGTCTACTCGGACAACGACTACGGCGAGCCCTACATGGACTCCCACTGGGCCAGGCTGGGGGACACGGTCACGCTGCGCTACGTGGAGGATTCCCGGTACGTGGACCCCGCCACGGGACTGCCCGCCAACCCCGAGGAGGTCCCCGGCGCGGTGCTGGAGGTAACGAAATACCGCGATGTGGAATATGAGGTGGCGGCCCTGGTGACGGTCCCCTACGCCCTGAGCTACCGTTACTTCGGCAGCGACGAGTTCATTATGAACGACCAGACTTTTATACGGGACTCCGGCACGGACAGCGTGCTGTACTACGCCTTCAACACCGCGGACGGGGCCAGGGAGGCCATGGAGTCCTTCATGCAAAGGTACACCCAAAGCCAGGCTCCCCAGTACGACTATCAGAGCAAAACCACCTACGCGGAGGAATTTGAGAGCTTCCGCAGCATGTTTTTGCTCCTGGGCGGGGCCTTGAGCTTCATCGTGGGCCTGGTGGGCGTTCTGAACTTCTTCAACGCGGTCCTCACGGGCATCCTCACCCGGCGGCGGGAATTCGCCGTGCTCCAGTCCGTGGGCATGACGGGCCGCCAGCTCAAAACCATGCTGGTGTGGGAGGGGCTGCTGTACGCCCTGGGCTCCGTGGCGCTGGCCGCCGCCCTCAGCATAGCCGCAGGCCCCCTGCTGGGCACGGCCATGAACGGCATGTTCTGGTTCTTCACATACCGCTTCACCCTGCTGCCCATCCTGTGCGTGGCTCCGGTCTTCCTCCTGCTGGGCACGGCGCTGCCCCTGGCGGTATACCGCTGCGTTGCAAGGCATACCATCGTGGAACGCCTGCGGGAGGCGGAATGAGCGCAAAAACGGCACGGCCTGAGCCGTGCCGTTTTCCTTTTCTCACCGGCGTCCGCCGGAGAAGCCGCCGCCCCGTCCGCCGGAAAAGCCGCCTCCGCGGAAGGAACCGCCGCCGCCGAAGC
>JAEXWS010000070.1 GCA_023406225.1 Bacillota bacterium
GAATGCAGGTCACTTCCCGCTCCAGCTCCATTCCGGTAAACGTCCCCGGCGGAAAAAATTCCCTCAGGATCAGCGTATCGCCCACCCGGAACGCCCGGTCCCTCCGCCGCACCTCAAACGGCTTGCTGCCATCCGCCTGCGCCCAAAAATACTTCGGCAGCGTTTTTAAAATATGTTGTTGACTCACCGTTCCACCCTCCCGTCAAAAACAGTTCCGGCCACCTCATAAACGCACCTGTTCCAAACCCGCACGATGCTCCGCCCGGGAGTCCGATACCGGAACAACCGTTCTTCCCCCAATGTCTCCTGTCCTTGGATCATCTCAAACCCTCCGCTTTTTTCGCACAGCGTTTTCATGCTTCAGGGCACGCCAGGGCATTCCATGCAAACCGCCCCAAATGGTCCAAATGCTTCGCCAGGGCGCCGTTGGCCTTGATGCAGCCCACCAGCACCTCGCCGGACTCCCCGTCCATGTGCAGCACGCGTCCGTCGGTCTGAAAGGAAGGACTGTCATCCCCGGTCATAAACGATCCGGTCGATCCGGCATCCAGCAGATAGCACCGGCCGCTCTCTCCCTGCCATACCGCCCATTCCTCCAGCATCAGCGGCGTGGGCGCACAGTTTTCAGCCGTCTCAGCGGGCGGCAGCGCGTCCAAACGCTGCTTTTCCAGTTCTCCGGCCATCATCATCTGCACGCCCTCCTTCCATGCCAGCACGGGCTTCCCCGGCAGCGCCCCGGTGTGGCGCACGATCAGTCCCCGCAGGGCATTGGAAGCCTCCGCCGCGAATAACGTCACATACCAGTCCGCCCCGGCCACCGCCAGGATCTCCCGGCCGCCCATGATGTAGGTCCCCACCTTGTAGCCGCCCTTCTTATAGGTCTGCTCCATCCGGCGCATCAGCGCCAATTCATTGATCATCGTGATCCCCTTCCCGGTTTGCCGGAATCCGGCGCATCTCATATCCTTGGATCAAACGCTCTTTCTCCATTCCCGGTCCGCCCTCCTGTAAAACGCCCCCAGCTTTTGGCGGTCCCGCCGCGCCTCCGTCTCCTGGGTCCTCCGGCAGACCTCGCAAAGCGGCGGTCGGCTGTTGTAAAACCGTCCGCACCGGGCGCAGACGCCGCCGAGAAGGGCTTTCTTCTGCACCTCAAAGCACTCCGCGGCCACCTTGCCCCAGGGCACGTCCCATATTTTTGCGGCCTCCACGGTGGCCTGCGGCCAGTCCGGCGCCTCCACCCAGACCTCTGCAAAGTCCTGGTGCCCCACCAGCCAAAGCATTCGCTTTTCCATCGTCCTCGCGACCTCCATATCCCTCGCTTCCGCCCATGGGCGAAAGCCCGCTCATTACGGTGCTCGTCCTCTCCCCACAAGAACCGCTCCGCTGGGTACTTGCGGGGGCCCCAAAACTCTTTTCCGGCGGAAGGTCGCTGGTTTCAAACACCGCCTCATAAAGCTGCTCTCCCACGGAAAGCCCCGTCCACCTGCCGCTGATGCGGCAGGTCATCAGCAGAATGGCCGCCAGGATCAAAACCGCCAGGACGCCCACGCCGTCCGCGCCCACGCCGCGCTTTCCGCGCCGCTCAGCACACCTCATCCAGCGGGTCCTCTCTCATACCCAAGACCGCCGCGTTTGCCTCCTCCGTGATGTAACGCTTCTGCTCAAAGTCGATGATCCCCAGCCTCTCAGCCAGACAGGCCGCGCCGTAAATGAAATTCGCATAGTTTTGCTTTGATTCCTTCCTCTTCGCCTCCATCAAAAGCTTTTTCATAATATCCAATTCCTTGGAAAACGCTCTTTCCATCTCGCTTTTTTTCATCTCGGAATACCTCCTGTCGTTTCTTTTGATAGCGATCCCCGGTGTCCATGGGGGCTTGTCCCCCGCGCCCCCGTCATGCCAAGGGAGCGCCCGTTGTCTCATTGTTCCATGGGAGTTCCTGACGCCTCGCGCTCCGCCCGCTTCCGGGCCTCATGCCCCAGAGCGATGTTCCAGGCGATTTTCCGCGCGTCTTTTCGGATTTCGTCTAGTTCCTCCTGTGACTTCCCGGCGTAGGCTGAATCAGACACACGCACGCGGACGCCGTTGAACGTATATTCCGCAACAATGTTTCCCTCTTCGATCAATGCGCCCACCTCCTTTGTGTCACCCTATGGCCCCAGCCGCCTGTCCTATGTTCTTTTCGCGCCTCCGTCAGACTGCTTTTCCTTGCCTTCCTCTTCCGCCTGGGTGTATCCTGGCGGCAGAAAGGCAGCGTATTTCCTACATGCTGTCGAGGGCGGCCTCAGCCTTGCTCCGGAATGCAAAGAGCGGGACCGTTGAATTATCTCTTGCCTCCTCGTAGGCCATCATTGCCAGATCACAGGCAATGCGCAGTTCCTCCGCACTCGCTCCCTGCTGTGCCGCTTCCGCGACCAGTGTTTTTGCAAGCGGCTTTGCTTTTGGATTTTTTCGTAAAATTGGCGTGTAGATGTTCATACTTTATTTTCCTCTCCGCGCCCGCCCTCTCCGGCGGGCGCTTTTCTTCACGCCGTCTCTCCAAAAATCAGAGCGTCCGTGGTGCAGCGGCATATCCGCGAGATCTCCGCCACCTGCTCCACGCTGGCCCGCTTCACGCCCTTTTCAATGGCGCAGATATAGGCCTGCGTCACGCAGAGGGCTTCCGCCATCTGCACCTGCGTCACCCCCGCCGCTTCCCGCGCCCTTCGGATATTTGAGCCTACCATGCTGAATTCCTCCTTTTATAACCGCAGTTGTTGACTTTTCCCGTCTCTCCGCTTAAACTTGTGTAATATTTGTCCCTTCCCAGCTGATGGGCGCCGCCCGCCGCCTCTTCCCGGGATGGGAAGCCCCGCCGCCGTCACCGAACACCGGCAAATCATGCGCCGGCAAAGAGGATCTCTATGGCGACGATCATGCAGATCCCGTATCTGTCTGGGCGACTTTCCGTTAACGCTTCCGGCCGCGTCCCTCGGCCGGTTCTCGCCGTGAAACTGTTGGAGGTCCCCAGTCTGAAACCATATGGTAGTCAATGTGTCTATGAATCCCTGCGCTATCTTCATCAGAAGGGGCTTATCCGTTTGAAAACAGACCGGAGCGCCCCCCTTGTTTCTGCCGTTCCAGAGGTCTTTCCAATGCCTGTCACCCAAGCACCTGGAAAAATTGGGAAATATCGGATAGCCTCTGTTACGCCCGCCGGGAATGAGTTTTCAGCGGTGCTTTGCAAAGATACAGTTTGGAAAAAGCTCCTTTCCAAGTTTGGTAAAACCGCGCTGGAAGCCCTGATTTCCGGCGGTGTGAAAATCATTTCGGATTTGCTTTTGTAGCTTTCTGCAAATTTTTCTCCGCTCTTTGTTGCCATGCTTGTCCCATGGGAACCATTTTCCTAGCGTGGTGGTCTTGGCAATCCCGCCGTATACTTGGTATTTCAGGAGCAGCCCATCCAAATAAGCGTTGATATGCTGCTTGAAGAGTTGATTTTGACAGTATAGACAGTCCATATCCCGTAATTCTGTGTCTGCATCGTCCACGTTTCTTCCCAACGTGCATTCAAACTCCATCTTTGTGGCAATCTCCAGCGCCGGAAAAATATAATCGTTCAAAATTTGCGTTGTTACGCCGCTGTCATACCCAGCCGCCGAAAATGCATCCACTGGCTTTGGCCATGGCGCCTTTTCCTCCATTTCCCGAAATTTCTTTGCCAGCCTTCCGTGTAATTTTTCCGAAATTCTTTCCATCTCACTTCACCTTTCCTTGCAAATTTCAAATCCATCATTTCTCTCTTTTTCTAAAATACAGGCTGACGATCATCCCCATTTCAAATAGCGCCACGCCCGCGCAGAGGAGCGCGGCTCCCCCGGCTCTTTTGGTAATTTCATGTAATTCTCCTGCCATGCGCGCCATTGTTCCAGACGTTTCCCGCCATGCCTCGGCGTCGATCTCCAGTTTCTCTATGTATTTTTTTTCGTCTGTCACATCCGTCTCCTCATGCACTCTGGTTTTCGTATCCTCGCGGGTCAAGTTCCAGCAAATGAAACAGCCGGAGGTATTCATCCGCACGAAGTTCGCGCTTCCCTTTTGCCGTTCATAGCTCCTCCGTCAGACTGCTTTTCCTTCTCCCTAATTCAGGCGCTTTCCTTTTGCCATTCATAGCTCGATAGTTCTCCATCTGGGAATCAGTGCTTCTTACGCGCTCTCATAAAATCTAGTCCATGCAAAGCCAAGGACTTCCGCAATGCGCTTGGCTGTTTCCACAGATACGCCCCGTTTTCCTTTTTCGATATTGCAGTAGGCCGGCTGTGAGATTCCGACGGCTTCCGCCACCGTTTTTTGGCTAACGCCCTGTGCCTCTCTGATTTCTTCCAGCCATCCGGTCCCGCAGTTCTCAGATAAATGGACCAGCACGGACTCCTCCACCTTGTCTTTCAGGCAGTCCGTTAAAATCCCATGTAGCAGGTATATGGCATTTCCTGCCTCCCCGGTGCACTCGCTCTCGGCGTGCTGTAATTCGTTGCCAATCAGATACAGTGCGTCCAACGCGCACTCTATAATTAATTTTTGATGATCTGTCACATCCGTCTCCTCATGCACTCTGGTTTTCGTATCCTCGCGGGTCAAGTTCCAGCAAATGACACAGCCGGAGGTATTCATCCGCACGAAGTTCGCGCTTCCCTTTCGTCGTTCATGGCTCCTCCTGCTCGTTCCTCGCCGTGATAGTTGTGGAGGGATAAAGACGATGTGTTTTTTCTCTATTCCGAAAGCGATGAAGCTCATAGACTAGATTTTCCGCCTCTGCCAGATATTTTTGGAAAACAGTACAGTTTTCCTGTGTTTTCGTTGAAATAATGGCAATATGCACCTGTGTATATCGGATATATTTCAATGCCTCAGTGAATGCCTGCTGTTCTTGCTCTGTATTCTCGATTCCAACTAATCCAGATATTTTCACTATTCCTTTTGCGCCCCCTCACGCGCTTTCGTCAGCATCCTCATAGAACCTTGTCCAGTCGAAGCCCAGCACCTTAGCGATTCGTTTCGCCATCTGCACAGACGGCTGTCTGCTTCCCACTTCAATGGAAGCATAGGTACTCTGGGCAATGCCGATTTCCTCTGCGATTTTGTACTGTGACCGCTTGCCTCTGATTTCTACCAGCCACGATCTCATTTCGGCACCCCGTTCTTTTGGTAAAATATTTTCCCAGTGGAATCTTTTTGATATTTTTCACGAAAAAGCATGGCTTTCATTTCTCCACGAATTTCCGCTTGATCATCGGTGTCTAGTCTAGTGTACAGGGAAAACGCGACTACATCTTTTTCCTTGCAAATGAAACCTACGGTCATCATGTCACCCCCTCACGCGCTCTCGTTAGCATCCTCATAAAACCTGGTCCACTCAAACCCCAGAACTGCTGCAATCCGCTTGGCGGTCTCCACGGACACGCCTCGTTTGCCTTTTTCGATGTTGCAATAACTGTTCTGCCGTATTCCGGCTTGTTCGGCTACGCTCTTTTGTGTCATCCCACGTTGTTTACGTATGGCTAACAGATGAACCATTTTTCCGCCCCTTTCATTCATATCTCGTTATGTGATATATAGCACATGCTCGAAAGATTGTAAACCCATTTTGAGATAAAATAGAAAATCCTGTTGCGTTCTTTATCTCTTTGCGAGATAATTGCGCAACAGGAGGGATTATAATGTATGCAATAGCTAAGCTCAGAAAGGAATTCAACGTTTCTCAGCAAACCCTTGCGAACCATCTTAAAATTGCTCAGAACACTCTAAGCAACTACGAACTTGGAAACCGAGAACCTGATATCTCCACTTTAATCAAAATCGCAGATTATTTTGGCGTTGGCGTCGATGACATCCTTGAACACGAGACAAGTGTTTTCCCGATGGACTCCAACAAGATTTCTGAATACTTGTCTTTTGAACGTTCACGTTGCAAGTATTCCGCAGAAGAAGTTTCCAAATTACTCTTAGAAAAAAAAATATCCATCCCTAAAGAAACAATTCTTGCATATGAAAAAAATCTGGCTACACCTCCCCTTCCGGTCTTTCTCGCTCTGTCTCAAATTTACGGTTCCAATTCTTATATGGAGACATTCGGTTTTTATCATAAAGACGATCCAAGAATAAACAATTTTTCTTTATCACAAGAATACAGAAATCTTCTATTTGAATTGCAAGCATGCCCACCCGACCGACTTGACGAAATAGAATCTATTATTCATGCCTATTGCGGTCCGTTGGATGAAACTGACCACACAATTCTCCGCTCCATTGCAGAAAAGTATAAAAAAGAATCCACCAAATTCAGGGTCGGGTAATCTACGTCGATTTTGGCAAAAATGAAAGGGTGATTCCATGCCCCACTCCCTTCCCCCGGCCCTGGCCGCGCAGCTCTCCGCCGCCGCCGCGTCCTGCGGGTGCTCCCGGCTGGTGCTCTTCGGCTCCCGGGCCCGGGGCGACCACCGTCCCGGCAGCGATATCGACCTGGCCGCGTGGGGCCTGGACCCTGTTGCCGCCGGGCGGCTCCGCCTGCTGCTGGAGGATCTTCCCACGCTTCTGCGGTTCGATCTGGTCTCCGTCGCGCCGGATACCTCCGCCGCCCTGCTGGAAAACATTGAAAGAGAAGGAGTTGAATTGTATGCCGCTGATGAAGTGTGAGAACTTCCGCCGTGCCTTCTCCCGTCTGGAGGAGGCGCTGGCGGAATATGCCGCCGCGCCGGGTTCCACCGTCCTGCGGGACGGCGTGATCCAGCGGTTTGAGTTTACCTTTGAGCTGGCCTGGAAATCCCTGAAGGAGTATATGGAGGACCAGGGCGCCGCCGGGGACCTGAACTTTCCCAAGGGGGTCCTGAAAACCGCCTATGCCGCCGGCCTGATCTCGGATGAATCCGTCTGGCTGGATATGCTGGCCTCCCGCAACATCACTTCCCATATCTACGATGACGCCCAGGCCGCCCAGGTCCTCGCGTCCATCCGCACCCGTTACATGGTCCCTTTCTCTGCCCTCGCTTCCTTCTACGCCGGTCTGAACTGAGGTGTTCCCATGCCCATCTCCAACAACTTTATGCCTCTGATGGAAACCCATGTTTCCCCCCTCCGGGACTACTGTATATATCTCCGCAAATCCCGCGTCGATCTGGAGGCGGAGGCCAACGGGCAGACGGATACCCTGAGCCGCCACCGCGCAAAGCTGCTGTCCCTCGCCAAGACCCTCCACCTGAATATCGGGCGCATTTATGAAGAAGGCGTGAAATCCGGCGAGACCATCACCTCCCGCCCGGTCATGCAGGAGCTTTTGCATGACGTGGAGGCCGGTATGTGGGCCGGGGTCCTCGTCATGGAGGTGGAACGTCTGGCCCGCGGAGACACCATCGACCAGGGCCTGGTGGCCCGTGCCTTCCAGTTCAGCAATACGCGCATCATCACGCCTGCAAAGACTTACGATCCCCAAAGTGATTTCGATCAGGAATACTTTGAATTTGGCCTGTTCATGAGCCGCCGGGAATATAAGACCATCAACCGCCGCCAGCAGCTTGGGCGGCTCGCGTCGGTCAACGAAGGGAAATGGCCCTCCAACCGTGCGCCCTATGGATACGACCGGATCAAGCTGGAAAATCAAAAGGGCTGGACCCTGACGCCAAATTCTGACGCCGCCATCGTGGCCGATATCTTCCGGTGGTATACGGAAGGCGCCCCCGGGCCGGATGGATCTCTGATCCGCATGGGTCCCTCCCGTATCGTCTCCCGGCTGAACGATGCGGGCGTCCCCTCTCCCGCCGGAAAAGACTGGACGCCCTGGACCGTGAAAAATATCCTGGGAAATCCCGCGTATGCAGGCTGGGTCCGCTGGGGCAACCGTCCCCAGGTGAAGCAGCTCCGGGAAGGCCAGGTGGTCCGCACGCGTCCCAGGGTCAAACCCGGCGACGATTCCCTGAAGCTCCGCCCCGGCCTGCATCCCGCCATCGTCTCCCAGGAAACCTTTGACAAAGCCCGGTATCTCCTGAACACCAATCCCAGCCGCCCCGGTCCGAAGCAGCTTGGCGTCCGAAACCCGCTGGCCGGTCTGGTGAAATGCGATCAATGCGGCCGGAACATGGTCCGCAGGCCCTATAAAACCGGCCACAAAGACGGGTTGATCTGCCCATATACCTCCTGCCACACCGTCGGGTCCGACTTGGACGTAGTGGAATCCGCCGTCCTCCAGGCTATGCGCTTCTGGCTCTCCGACTTCGAGCAATCCCAGCCGGAGGAAAGCACCGCCGCCGAAGAGGCGGAGCAGGCTTCCCTCTCCCGTTCCATGTCCTCCCTGAAACGGGAATTGGAACAAATCGACAAGCAGGAGCAGCGGGCATTCGATCTGGTGGAGCAAGGCGTTTATACCGTTGATATTTTCACCGCCCGCTGTCAGGAGCTCTCCCGCCGCCGTGCGGACGCGGAGACCCGTTTACAAGAGGCCGCCGGCGCTCAAGAAAAGCTGAACCACAGCATTCGGGAAAAGTCCCGCCTGGCCCCCGCCCTCCGCCGCGTTCTGGACGCCTACGACCTCGCGGAGACGGCGGAAGAAAAAAACGGCCTTCTCCATAGTGTCCTGGA
>JAEXWS010000123.1 GCA_023406225.1 Bacillota bacterium
GGAGAGCAGCCGGGAGCTGACCCGCCAGGACTACGTGCGGCTGGTGAAGGCGGCCAAGGCCGCGAAAAAGGAGCGGCTGAGCCTGCTGCTTCAAACGATCTGCAGCACCGGCATCCGCGTCAGCGAGCACCGCTTCCTCACGGTGCAGGCCTTGCAGGCGGGCCGGGTCCAAATCGTGAACAAGGGCAGGGAGCGCGCCGTTTTTCTGCCGGACCGGCTGCGCGGCGTCCTGCTGCAATACTGCAAGCGCAAGGGCATCCACGAAGGCCCGGTGTTCGTCTCCCGGAGCGGCAGGCCGCTGAACCGCTGCAATATCTGGAGCGAAATGAAAGCCCTGTGCCGTCTTGCGGGAGTGGACGCCAAAAAAGTCTTTCCCCACAACCTCCGCCATCTCTTCGCCGTGACCTATTACCGGATGGAAAAGGACATCGTGCGCCTGGCGGACATCCTGGGCCATGCCAGCGTGGAGACCACCCGCATCTACACCGCCACCTGCGGCGACGAGTGCGCACGCTCCCTGTCCCGCATGCGGCTGCTGCTCTGCTGAAAAAAACATCACATAATTCGCATTATGTGATGTCGAGCAGCCCGTATTTCCTTTTTGTGCTTTCATTATGAGGGCTTCTCTGTTAAAAATCAAGTCAAATTTGTGCGAAAGCCGCCTGTGGCCAGGCGGCTTTTCCCTCGGAGACAATGAGCCCCCTCACTGCCTCTGGATTTGTGCGCCAAAAACAGGGCCGATCGAAGGTGTTTTCTTCAGCATACCGGCCCGGAAGATTCGGTTTTCTGTTTTGCTTATCACATAATGCGAATTATGTTTTCCTTCCGCGCAGACCGCCCGTATCCGATTTTGAGCAGACGCGAATGGACGCGAAAGCGCCGGAAAAGGAGGGATTCGGGATGACGATCCTGCTGGCGGACGGCGACGCCGCCCGGAGAGACGCCATGACGCAAAGATGCCGCGCACTGGCGCCAAAAGCGCGGCTTTTGCCGGCGGACACGCCGGAGGGCGCGCTGTCCTTAATGAAGACCGGGCGTGCGGACGTGGCGGTGCTCAACCTGGAATGCGTTTCCATGGACTGGGCAAAGCGGTTCCACGGGGAGTTCTCCCAGGCAAGGCTGCTGTTCACCATCGACCCCGCGGGCCGCTCCCGGGAGGCGCTCAACGAGGCCGCTCTTGCGGCATACGGGCTTTTTTCCCCGGGGTTTTTGCTCCTCCCCATCGACTGGGCGGAATTCGACCGCGCCATGGAAGAGGGGCTGCTGCTGGCGTCGGATGCCTTTCGGCAGGTCTGCCCGGCCCGCCGCGCCGCGGGAGAATGAAAAAGAGAACGGACCGGAAAAACCGGCGGGGCAAATTGCCCCGCCGGTTTTTTTCTGATGAAAAATCAAACCAGAGTGTCCAGAACGGCCTTGAAGTCGGCGATGATGTCCTCGGGATCCTCCAATCCGACGCTGACGCGGACCAGGCCCTCGGAGATGCCGGCCATCTTCAGCTCGTCGGCGGTGTAGGTGGAGTGGGTCATGGTGGCGGGATGCTCCACCAGGGTCTCCGCGTCGCCCAGGGACACGGCGATGGTGCAGAGCTTCAGCTTGTTCAGCGCGGCGGCGGTGGCGGCCTTGTCGGCCTTCAGCTCGATGGAGATCATGCCGCCGGGCAGCTTCATCTGCTTGGCCGCGATCTCATGGCCCTCGAAATCGTCCAGGCCGGGATAGTAGACCTTGGCGACGGCGGGATGGCCGTGGAAGAAGTCCGCGACCTTTTTGGCGTTGGCGCAGTGGCGCTCCATGCGGATGTCCAGAGTCTTCATGCCGCGGGCCATCAAGAACGCGTCGAAGGGGCTCATGACCGCGCCGGTCATGTCCTTCAAGCCGAACATCCGGCACTGGCCGATGAAGTCCGCCTTGCCCACGATGACGCCGGCGATGACGTCGCCATGGCCGTTTAAGTACTTGGTGGCGCTGTGGACCACCACATCGGCGCCCAGGTCCAGGGGACGCTGCAGATAGGGCGTGCAGAAGGTGTTGTCCACCATCACCTTGATGTCGGCGTTATAGGCGTGGGCGATCTTGGCGACTTCCCCGATATCCACGATCTTCAGCGTGGGGTTGCAGGGGGTCTCCAGATAGACCACCTTGGTCTTTTCATTCAAGGCGGCCTTCAGGTTGGCAAGGTCGGTCATGTCGATGAAGGTGACCTTCACGCCGAACTTGGGCATGCCGTGGTTCAGCAGGGCGAAGGTGCAGCCGTACAGGGTGTCGCTGGCGACGATCTCATCGCCGGCGACCACGGAGGACCACAGCGCGGAGGAGATGGCACCCATGCCGGAAGCGGTGGCCAGGGCGGCCTCGCCGTTTTCCAGCTCCGCCATCTTCATTTCCACGGCGGCCTGGGTGGGATTGCCCAAACGGGTGTAGATGTAGCCGTTTTCCGCGCCGGCGAAACGGGCGCCGCCCTGCTCCACCGTCTCGAACTCGAAGGTGGAGGTCTGGTAGATGGGGGCGCACAGGGACCCGGCGGCGTTTCCGATCTTGCCGGCGTGGATCTGACGGGTGGCAAAGCCCATGCTCTTATCGATGCTCATATCAAATCGTCCTTTCTTCATCGGCCCGGCGGTCGTCCCCGCCAGACATTCTTCCGCTGCATTCTTTTTTTCGCTATCGGATGGGATCGTTTGCGCAGGTATGCATTTTGAGAGAGAAAGAAGAGAGCCGTTGCGCGCGCGGCGTTTTTGTGGTGATGTTGAACAGAAATACGAGAAACACTCCCGTATTTTTCATCAACCTCTACTGATAGAATAGCATGCTTTGCAAAAAGGTGTTAGTAGCTGTTTTTTTCAATCCGTTCACAGTTTTTTCAATAGCCATTTGACAGGCGCCCTCCGGCGGCCTATAATAGAAAAAACTGGATAGATTTGACACGGGGAGGCGCGGCTTATGACTTTTCAGCAGCTCACCTATGTAGTGGAGATCTCAAAATGCGGCTCGATCAACAAGGCGGCCCACAAGCTGTTTTTGTCCCAGTCCGGCATCTCGACCGCCGTGCGGGAGCTGGAGGAGGAACTGGGCATCCAGTTCTTCCTGCGCAGCAACCGGGGCGTGGAATTCACGCCGGAGGGCAAGGAGTTCCTCAGCTACGCCGCCTCGTTGCTGGAGCAGAAGCAGCGGATCGAAAGCCTGTACGGCGAGGCCCGGCACGCCACCGCCCCCGTGCGCTTCTCCGTGTCCACCCAGCGCTATCCCTTTACGGAGGACGCCTTTTTAAAGATGCTCCAGACCACGGAGGAGCACCGCTTCCGCTTTTCCATCAAGGAGACGGGCATGGACGCCGTCATCGACGACGTGTACGACCACCGGGCGGATATCGGCGTCATCTTCCTCACGGAGCTGACGGAGAAGATCATCCGGCGGCTGCTGGACTCCCGGGACCTGGAGTTCCATGAGATCGCCGCCGTGTCCCCCTGCGTGTACGTGCGGAAGGGGCATCCCCTGGCGGAGATGGACACCGTGGACGAGGCGGATCTGGCCGGCTATCCCTATGTCTCCTTCGAGCACGAGCAGGGCGTGGCGGCGGATTTTTCCGAGGAATACCATATGGTCTCCTTGAAAAAACCAGCCAGGTGCATCAGCGTGAACAACCGGGCCACCATGATGAACGTGCTGTCCAGGACGGACGCCTTCACCACCGGCAGCGGCCTTTTGGTGGAGCACCTGACGGCTCCGGCGGTGGTCACCGTCCCCCTGGCGGGCAAGACCAGCATCCGCCTGGGGTGGATCCGGCCCAGAAACAGCAAGCTCTCCCTCCAGACCGAGTCCTTCGTGGAGCTTCTGGAGCGGTCCGTGGCGGAGTCCATCCGCTTTACCGAGGAGGTCCACCGCTCTCTGGGCCGCCATATGTGACCGCCCGGCACGTCCGCTGCATGCTCCGGCGCTTATCTGGCGCCGGAGCTTCAGCCTGTCGAAAAGGCCTCGCAGCGTTCGCGCCCGGAGGCGCGAAGAAAATCAAATCCATGTTCTCCGACAACATGTGCGTCGGAGAAAATACATCTCGGTCCGTAAGTGTGCGAGCTGTCCGCTCATAGCGGACAGCTCGTGCGCACAATGGGCCGCAGCCTGCTCGAAAAAGTGCTGAAGGCACTTTTTCGACAGCCTCGGAGCTTTTAACGTCCGCGTACACCACACCGCTCCCCATCCGGGAAAACGACGGCCAGGCCCCATTTGGGGAGCGCGCCCTCCATCCAAGGCCTTTACACGGAAAAACCCCGGCG
Organism: Bacillota bacterium; assembly: GCA_023406225.1. Lineage (GTDB taxonomy): Bacteria > Bacillota > Clostridia > Oscillospirales > Oscillospiraceae > Oscillibacter. Next base: position 4,269 of record JAEXWS010000123.1, read on the forward strand.
GACAGATATCCTCTGTCCGCCGGGGTCTCAAGGCCCGTCAAGGGCCGTTATCAGCAATTGCCGCCGCCTTTTGCAAATCAGCTCTGGGCGGAAGCCTCCTTCTCGATCTCCAGGCGGGCCTTCTTGCCCTCCACGCCGGACTCCGCCACGTCATACTCCCAGTTCCAGGGGTCCTTGCGGCAGATCCCGTCCGCGAAGGGGATGAAGATGGACAAGATGCCCACCACCGCCAGGATCCAGCAGTACCACAGGTTGGGGATGATGTCGATGGCGTTCATGGTGACGCCGTAGGCCACCGTCAAGGACGCGGCGGACAAAAGCTGCGCGCCGTAGGGGATGATGCCCTGGAACACGCAGGAGAACACGTCCAGCAGCGACGCGGTGCGGCGGGGGTCCACCTTGTACTCGTGGCTCATATCCCGGGCCACGTTGCCACTGACGATGATGGCGACGGTGTTGTTTGCGGTGGCGCAGTCGGCCAGGGACACCAGGGCCGCAATGCCGACCTGGGCGGACTTGTTGCCCTTCATCATGCCCCGCAGCTTTTCCACCAGCCAGGTAATGCCGCCGTTATGGGCGATGAGCTCGGACATGCCGCCGCAGAACAGGGACAGGAAGAACACCTCGTTCATGCTGGTGAAGCCGGTCCAGATGGCCTGGGCGAACCCGGCGATGTCCATGGAGCCGGTGAAGAAGCCCACAAGCCCCGCGGCAAAGATGCCGATGGTCAAAACCAGGAACACGTTCATGCCCACCAGGGCCAGGACCAGGACCAGCAGATAGGGAACGACCTTGATGATGCTGAACGACAAATCGCCCAGAGGCAGCGCGGTCTCAGGCCGGCCGAAGATCAGCAGCAGCACCAGCGTAATGAGGGCCGCGGGCAGCGCAATGAAGAAGTTCACCCGGAACTTGTCGCGCATCTCGCACCCCTGGGTGCGGGTGGCGGCGATGGTGGTGTCGGAGATCATGGAGAGGTTGTCGCCGAACATGGCGCCGCCCACGCAGGCGCCCAGGAACAGGGGGATGCTCAATCCGCCCTTGTCCGCCACGCCCACGGCGATGGGGACGATGGCGCCGATGGTGCCCATGGAGGTGCCGGTGGCGGTGCCCATGAAGGCGGAGATGATGAACACGCCCGCCGCCAGGAACTGGACGGGGATCACGCTGAGGCCCAGGTTCACGGTGGCCTCGCGGCCGCCCATGGCGCCAGCCACGCTGGAGAAAGCGCCGGCCAGGATGTAGATCATCAGCATGGTGAGAACGTTCACGTTGGCCGCGCCCTTGGCGAAAACGGTGAATTTCTCATCGATGGTGCCCTTGCCCATGCAGAAGGCCGCCAGGACCGCGATGAACATCGCGGTGACGGAGGGGAACTGGTAGAACGCCATGTCGACGCCCTGAGCTTGGAAGATCAATCCGGCGCCCAGGTAGATCGCGATGAAGATCAGGAATGGGATCAATGCCAGACCGTTGCCCTTTTTGTTCAAGGTATCCATTTTATTTCCTCCTCGTTTTTTACCGGTCTCACCGGCGCGCGCCTCTCTCCTCGTTCAATATGCACAGATTTTTTCGGACTGCTTCTCTCTTCTCTGTGGAATATTATAACAGCTTTTGTGACCAAACTGTTAATTTGAATCTTAAAGAATGGGTTATCGTTTTTATAGATAGCCAAAAGGGCGCCGGAGGGGCGATTGACTTTTTTCCGGCTTTTCGGTATGATGCCCTTGGAATCCATGAAAGGAGGCCCGTACATGGACCTTTCCTCCCTTTTGAAATACTCCGTGGGGACGCTCTCCGTGGGCGATCTCCTGTCGGCGGCGGCGACGCTGCTGGCGTGTCTGATCGCCGTCCGGGTCCTGATGAAGCTGCTGCGGCGGCTGCTGGAACGGTCCCGCCTGGACGTGCGGGTGCAGAAATACCTGCTCTCCGGCATCAGGCTCCTTTTGTATATCGTGACCGGCGTCATCGTGGCGGAGAGCCTGAACATCCACATGACTTCCCTTGTGGCGCTGCTGTCCGTCGGGTCCTTGGGCGTGACGCTGGCCGCGGAGGACATTCTGGGCAACGTGGCGGGGGGCCTTGTGATCCTCTCCTCCCGTCCCTTCACCATCGGGGACTTTGTGGAGGTGTCCGGCACGTCGGGCACCGTGGAGGAGATCGGGCTGAACCACACGAAGCTGGTCACGCCCGGCGGGCAGATGGTCATGCTGCCCAACAAGGAGCTGGCCGGCTCCAAGATGATCAACTACACCGTTTTGGGACGGCGGCGGATCGAGCAGAAGGTCTCCGCCTCCTACGACGCGCCCACGGAGACGGTAAAGGCCGCCTGCCTGGAAGCCGCACGGCTCCCCGGCGTGCTGGAGGACCCCGCGCCCAGCGTGTACCTCACCAGCTACGGCGAAAGCGCCATCGAATACACGGTGTACTGCTGGGCCGCGCCCGGGGATTACTGGGACGTGTATTTCGCCCTGGTCGAGGGGTTGCGGGAGCGGTTCGCGGCCCACGGGGTGGAGATGACCTACGACCATTTGAACGTGCATATCGTGGAGAAGCCCTGAGGACGGGGGCCGTGCCTAAGCATTCCGAAACGGTCCGGCCTGTCCCGGGCGGGGAGGAGCCCCATGGAGACTGTTTTATATGCCTTCCGCTTCAACTGGCTGGACTGCGTCTGGTGGCTGATCCCCCTCACGCTGTCCGGCGTCCTGGCCGCCGCGTCAGCCGGCATTCGGAAAAACCGTCCTCCCTCGGGCGGCGGCAAAGCCGCCGGTGTGATCGTTGCCGTCCTGACCCTGTTCCTCATCGTCGTCACCATCCTGTGGATCGGGCTTTCCGTTTTCACCTATCATGTGATGAAAGCTCAAATCGCCGCCGAGGCATACCGGGAAGTGATCGGTCCGGTGGAGGAATTTTCACCTATGCCCTGGAGCGGACACAGGCAGGAGACCTTCGAGATCGCGGGCGTCGCCTTTTCCTATTCGGCGTTCAGCATCGTGCCGGGATATCATACCCCGTCGTCATGGGGCGGCGTGATCACGCACGACGGGCAGCTCCTGAAGATCCGGTACACAGGCGCGGGCGAACATAAGACGATCCTTTATATTGCGGAGATCTCGGATCAGCAGCGGGGCGTCCCCTGACTTTCAGCGCGGTCGTTTTTCAGAGGTCGGGGACACCGCCCTGACGGACCGGCGCCAAATCGGGATTCCGCGCGTCAGCTTACGGTTTGGTCAGGCTGTACGGATGCCTTTTCCCAGGCATAGAGAAATAAAAGCAACGCTCCGCCCGTAAGCGCATAGGAAACAGCCCATACTGCTTCTTTCGCAAATAAGCTGTATCCAAATAACATCAGAAAACCGGTCATGATAAGAAACGCGGCTCTATGTGCTTTTGCTTTTTTAGAAAGCCCGGTCGTCTGAAAAATATCAAAAAGGCCAATTACCCGCTCTCGTTTTATCTTCATTCCACGGACCAGCGTATAGAGGCTGATCGCAATGAGCACCAGCGCCGCCATAGCCCAGAGCAGCGGAACAAAAAGGAATGCGGCTTGATTTTCGACGCCGTCCAATCCCCTGTTCATCGCGCTTAACGACGCTCCGAAAAAGAGCGCTCCGTTTAGAATCGAAACCAGCCACATCGTCATCCAAAAAGCCCATTTCTTCATGCAAAAGTCCCCCTTTCAAACCCCGCGCAGCGACTCCGCGCCTTTCCCGACTGATGCATACTTTATGAAAGCATTATAAGGCATGGCCCTCCGCAATGCAACACGATCCCGCTCCACCTCCAAACTATTGCGGCTATGCCTGATGATCATGCGGGCGCACCCTTTATCCGACTGCAAACGGTACTGGGGAATGGCGGCCGTCATTTTTCGCCCCACGGCAAAGAGGGCCCGATTTTCACCGCACCAACGTTCCCCCATTTCAATGCCTCCTCCGGGTCCGGCCGCTCTTAAAGCCGCGGGAGCGCCCAAACAAACTTCTTGACAAACGCTCCCGGCCTTTCTATAATAGACCCCAAAGCGATGATGAAGAGGGACGGGACCAGGCGTCTTCAGAGAGCCGGCGGGTGGTGCGAGGCGGCGACAAGGGGTCCCAGGTCCTATGGCTTCTGAGCCGAGGGTTCGAGGGCGGTGTCCGCCGTTAGGGCCTCTCCGCGTATGCTGCGTGAGTGCAAGGGGGTTGTTGGACCCTGAGAGTGGCGCGGACCCGCGAGGGCGGCGCAATTTGAGTGGTACCGCGGAAGTCGGATACGGCTTTCGTCTCAAAGGATTTTTCTTTGGGACGAAAGCCGTTTTTTTGTTTTCTCCCAAAGGCCGACTATTTTGAGAGGAGAACACGACCATGCGCAATTACCGTCCCGAGACCATCTGCGTCCAGGGGGGCTACACCCCCGGCAACGGTGAGCCCCGCCAGATCCCCATCGTCCAGTCCACCACCTTCAAATACGACACCAGCGAGGATATGGGCAAGCTCTTCGACCTGGAGGCCAACGGCTATTTCTACTCCCGGCTCCAAAACCCCACCTGCGACTATGTGGCCGCGAAGATCTGCGCGCTGGAGGGCGGCACGGCGGCCATGCTCACCTCCTCCGGCCAGGCGGCCAATTTCTTCGCCCTGTTCAACATCGCCTCCTGCGGGGACCACATCGTGGCCTCCTCCAGCATCTACGGCGGCACCTTCAACCTGATCTCCGTCACCATGGCCAAAATGGGCGTCACCGCCACCTTCGTCGCCCCGGACTGCACGGCCGAGGAGCTGAACGCCGCCTTCCAGCCCAACACGAAGGCCGTCTTTGGAGAGACCATCGCCAATCCCGCCCTCACCGTGCTGGACATTGAGAAATTCGCCGCGGCCGCCCACGGCCACGGGGTCCCCCTCATCGTGGACAACACCTTCGCAACGCCGGTGAACTGCCGTCCCTTCCAGTGGGGCGCGGACATCGTGACCCACTCCACCACCAAGTACATGGACGGCCACGGCGCCGCCGTGGGCGGCGCCATCGTGGACTCCGGCCGGTTCGACTGGTTCGCCCACGCCGGCAAATTCCCAGGCCTCACCACCCCGGACGAGAGCTATCACGGCGTGACTTACGCTGAAAAGTTCGGCCTGGAGGGCGCGTTCATCACCAAGTGCACCGCCCAGCTCATGCGGGACTTCGGCTGCACCCCCTCCCCCCAGAGCGCCTTTTACCTGAACCTGGGGCTGGAGAGCCTCCACGTCCGCATGGCGCGGCACTGCGAAAACGGCCAGGCCGTGGCGGAGTTCCTGGCCCGGCATCCCAAGGTGGCGCGGGTGAGCTACTGCGGCCTGCCCGGGGACGCCTACCACGCGGTGGCCGAGAAGTATCTGCCCCACGGTTCCTGTGGCGTGGTGTCCTTCGAGCTCAAGGGCGGGCGGGCCGCCGCCGGCCCCTTCATGAAGGCGCTGAAGCTGGCCGCCATCGAGACCCACGTGGCCGACGCCCGCACCTGCTGCCTGAACCCCGCCAGCTCCACCCACCGCCAGATGAACGACGAGCAGCTCCGCGCCGCCGGGGTCCCCGCGGGCCTGGTGCGCATGAGCTGCGGCCTGGAGAGCAAAGAGGACCTGATCGCGGACATCGCCCAGGCGCTGGACGCCGTGGAATAAGGAGAGTCCCCCATGCCCATCAAGATTCCGAACCAACTGCCCGCCACCAACACGCTGACCCGGGAAAACATCTTCGTCATGACGGAGACCCGGGCCATCACCCAGGACATCCGGCCCCTCCAGATCCTGATTTTGTAACTGTTGCCCACCAAGATCTACACGGAGACCCAGCTTGCCCGGGTCCTGGGCAACACCCCCCTCCAGATCGAGCTGGCGCTCATCGCCCCCGCCGGACACGTGTCCAAAAACACCTCCCAGCAGCACATGCTGTCCTTTTACAAGTCCTTCTCCGCCGTCCGGGACCAGACCTTCGATGGGCTCATCATCACCGGCGCGCCGGTGGAGAACCTGCCCTTCGAGGCGGTGGACTACTGGCCGGAGCTGTGCGAGATCATGGAGTGGAGCAAGGACCATGTCCACTCCACCCTCCACATCTGCTGGGGGGCCCAGGCGGGGCTGTACTACCATTACGGCATCCCCAAGCGCCAACTTGACAAAAAACTCTTCGGCGTGTTCCAGCACACGGTGGAGGATCCCAATTTCATGCTCTTCCGGGGCTTTGACGACCGCTTCCACGTCCCCCACTCCCGAAACACCACCGTCCTCCGAAAGGACGTGGAGGCCGTGCCGGAGCTGAAAGTGCTGGCGGCCTCGCCGGAGGCGGGGGTCTACGCCGTCAAGACCGACCAGGGGCGGCAGATCTTCCTCATGGGCCACGCGGAGTACGACCGGGACACCCTGAAGCGGGAGTATCTCCGGGACGCGGCGGCGGGATTGGACACCGCCCTGCCGGCGCACTACTTCCCAGGAGACGACCCCGCCCGGGACCCGGTGGTGAACTGGCGCTCCTGCGCCCACCTGCTCTACGCCAACTGGCTGAACTACTTCGTCTACCAGACCTCGCCCTACGACATCCGGGACATACGGCGGGGCGTGCGGACAGACGCTCAATGACCGAAAAAGCAGCCGCCCGCTTTGGGAGGAACTTCGTAAGGAAGTTCCTCCCAACATTTTTATAAAGTCAGCCGAGAGTGATTGAATTGTAGGGAATTTCAACATATCGGAGGACTATATCATGGAAATATCATTATTTGAGCGTATGGGTGGAACCTATCATCAGGAAGGCGATTATTTCCTGCCTGATCTGCTCCCACCCGAAAGTTTTTCTGTTGGTATCTGGGGTCAGCGGAGGAAGCACTTCCTGAAAACACAAAGGGAGCCTATCTACACCGCTCTACTTCTCAGCGGCAAACTGGACAGCCACCTATCCGAAGTAGGTGCTCAAGCAGAAGCCATGCTTTTTCAGTTGGTCAAGCAAATGGCAGAACAAGAGAGCATTACAGAACAGCTCAAAGCTGACAATCAAATGGAATGGATAGGGCGGATGAACAGCATCCGAAATCGGGTAGAGGAAATCGTCAACAATGAATTAATTTTCATTTAACTGCAGAAACCAGAGTGGACGGATTCAAGCCGTCCACTCTGGTTTCAAGCTTATTCTTTATTGTTAGTATTTTTGTAATCTTGCAAGTGCCGATGTACCTTCTTAAAACACCACTGCTTTGTTTTTGCAAAAATCAATCCTGCAATAGCTGTCGCAATAACTGCTCCTGCTATCCCATAAGCGGATTTCCAAGAAACACCTGTAAATGTTGTTTTTGCAATTTCAATTCCAACAATCAAGACAAGATATGGTATGCCAGCAACGATAAGTGTAACAAGCCATCCCCAGCGGCTGGCTTTTTTCTCAAACTCATGTTCTTCGCCGCGTTGCTTCTCATCTTCCAAAGACTGAACCCTTTGACTA
>JAEXWS010000093.1 GCA_023406225.1 Bacillota bacterium
GTTCAAAGGCAGACCGGACCGGTCTGCCTTTGAACGGCGGGGGCTTTTTAAACGGCCATGCCGGCCGGCCGCGAGGGCCCGTCCCAAACTTTCAAACCGCCCGCGAAATGTCCTCCAAACCGCCTGATACGGACCGCCGCCGTCCGGTCAGCTTTCCCCGCCCCGTTCATGGCGCAGCCGTTTTTTGGCTTCCCCGGCGGTCTCTCCATCCTTTGTCAAATACCGTTCAACAAATGCGTCCTCGACTGTGATATATCCGCCGACAACGGCTTTTTCAATTTTTTCGTATGCGCCGGAAACTTTTTTCCAAATCTTTTCGTTCACTTTTACAAGGCCGGATTTTGCCATGCTCCTCACCTCCGCTTTCCTCCGCCGTCATGATCCCGGGAAAAACACGAGCAGATACGCGCCCGCCGGGGCGGCCGCCCCATCCGCCATGACAAAGCGCGGCGCAGGCCGCCTTTTTCCCCTGTCCCTGAAACGGCGGCGGGCACATACCCTTTGGCGCTCATTCCCGAATGCCTTTGGAAAGAGGTATCAAAAACAGCAAAGCCGCGATCCCCGCAAGCCCGATCACGATCCCGGCGGTCATCCTGCCCCATACCATGCTGAAACACATTCCAACGCCCAGGGCCAGCGCGCCGGAGGCGCCCGCGGCAACGGTCAAAACGGTTTTCCCGGACAGTTTCACAGGGGCCTTGCGTTCCATTTTCCGCCACACGGCCAGCGTGATCAATCCCAGCAAAACACCCACGCAGCCGAACACGATCCCCGGTTCGAATGCGTTCCATTCGGGGATCAGCGCCATACACATCCCGAGTGCAAACAGCACGCCGCCCGTCGTTCCCAATACCATTGCAACAAAACTGCTTTTCTTCATTGGAATCACCTCATTTTTAATTAAAACAACAGTTGTTGTTTTATTCTAAACAGAGTATACTGGCTGTAAGATATAAAAACAATCATCAATCCCTTCACGAATGTTGGAATAATGAGGAACGGCAAACATGAACACCAAAAACAATCAGCGGCGGCGCGCCTCCATTGAACGGATCGAAAAAACCTTTGTGGAACTGCTGGAGACAAAAGAATTATCGGAAATCAGCGTCTCCGACCTGTGCAAGCGGTGCGGATTGAACCGCAGCACCTTTTATGCAAACTACGCGGACATTTACGAACTCGCCGGTCAAATCAAAACGGATCTGGAAAAGCAGGTGTTTCGCTTATATGAAAAAGAGATGACGGAAAAATTCAACAGCAACGACTATCTGCGGCTGTTCCGCCACATGAAGGACCATCAGCTTTTTTACAAAACTTATTTCAAACTGGGCTATGATGCGCAGCATCCCGTCAAACTGTATGACACCGCGCAGGCCGCGCAGGATTTTGATAATAGGCATATCGGCTACCACATCGCATTTTTCCAAAGCGGTTTTAATGCGATCGTAAAAATGTGGCTTTCCGGCGGGTGCCGGGAAACGCCGGAGGAGATGGAGGAGATCCTCCTCAGCGAATACCGGGGGCGCTCAAAGCAATAAAAACAGGTGGGGCTCGATCCCCTCCCCGCTTCCCAGGCCCGCGCCCGGCCGCGATGGACCGGGCGGCTTCAGGGATATGGACCGCCCTTGCGCCAAACGCAAAAAAGCGCCCGCCTCATTCAAACGAGGCGGGCGCTTTTTTAAATGGTTTACTCCGCAACCACTTTGGCCGCGGGCGCCTGGGCGCTCTTTTTCCTGCCGGTGAGGGCGTCCATCAGGACGGCGATGGCGCCGTCGCCGGTGACGTTGCAGGCGGTGCCGAAGCTGTCCTGGGCGATATACAGGGCGATCATCAGTCCGCACATGGTCTCGTCAAAGCCCAGCATGGACTGCAGGATGCCCAGGGCGGCCATCACGGCGCCGCCGGGAACGCCGGGAGCGGCGACCATGGTGATGCCCAGCATCAGGATAAACGGGAACATCTGGGCGAAGGAGATGCTCTGACCCATCATCATCATGACGGCGATGGCGCAGCTTGTCAGGGTGATGGTGGAGCCGGAGAGGTGGATGGTGGCGCACAGGGGGCACACAAACTCCGCGATGGCGGCGGAAACGCCGTTTTTCTTCGTGCACTCCACGGTGACGGGAATGGTGGCGGCGGAGGACTGGGTGCCGATGGCGGTGGTATAGGCGGGGATCATGTTTTTGATGAGGCCCAGGGGGCTCTTCTTGGAGGCGGTGCCCGCGATGACGTACTGCACCACCAGAATGGTCAGGTGCAGCACCAGGATCACGGCAAAGACCTTGACGAAGGAGGTCATCAGCTCAACGATGGTGCCGGCATAGGCCAGCTTTGCAAAGATGCCGTACACATGGAAGGGCAGCAGGGGGATGACGACGCCCGCCACCAGCTTGCTGATGATCTCGGAGAAGTCGTTCATGGCGCCCTTGAGCGTCACGTTTTTGATGACGGCCATGCCCAGGCCCAGGATGAAGGCGATCAAAAGGGCGCTCATAACGCCCATGATGGGGGGCATCTCAATGGTGAACAGGCCGCTCACCACGGTCTCCTCCGCGTTCTCCGCGTCGGCCATGAACATGTCGGCATGGACCAGCATGGGGAACAGGGCCATATCCACCGCGAACGCCAGGGAGCCGGCGATGACGGTGGAGAGGTAGGCGATGCCGGTGGTCTGCGCCAGGGTCTTGCCGGCCCCCGCCCCCAGGTCCGCGATGCCGGGAGCCACGAAGCCGATGATGATCAAGGGAATGACAAAGTTCAGGAAATTGCCGAAGATGCTGTTGTAAGTGGCGCCGATGCGGATGATGAGCTCACCGACATTCACTTTGCCAACATAGCCGATGTGCGGGGCAAGAAAGCCCACGATCACGCCCAGCGCGATGGCGATGAGCAGTTTGGGCAGCAAGCCCAGCTTTTTCTTTTGCTTTTCCATTTCTTTTGCAGGCCCCGGCTCTCTCCGGGGTCCCCCTCCTCATATTTATTGATTGCCGGATTTATTTCTCCAGCAAAGAATACCCTTTTGTGGTCAGCGCCTCCCCGATCTGCGCCACGTGGGCGGCGTTGCGGGTCTCCAGCACCATGGAGACGATGCAGGCGCTCACGTCGGAGTGCTTATCCTCCCGGGCGTGGTTGATGCTGACAATGTTCGCGCCGGTCTCGGACACCACCTGCAAAAGCTGGATCAGGCTGCCGGGCTTGTCGGCTACCTTGGTGGTGAGCTCCGCGATGCGGCCCGCCTTGGACAGGCCCTTGGTGATGACGCGGGAGAGCGTGGTCACGTCCACGTTGCCGCCGGAGACCACGCACACGGTCTTTTTGGCGGAGGTGTCCACCTTACCGAACATGCAGGCGGCCACAGGCGTCGCGCCCGCGCCCTCGGCCACGGTTTTCTGGCTCTCCATCAGCGCCAGGATGGCGGCGGCGATCTCGTCCTCGCTGACGGTGACGATCTCATCCACATACTTCTGGCACAGCTCGAAGGTCAGGCTGCCGGGGGTGAGGACATGGATGCCGTCGGCGATCGTGTCCCCGTCCGGGACGGTGGTGATCTGCCCCGCCGCGCGGGAGGCGTACATGGAGGCCACGCTGGCCGCCTGGACGCCGATGACCCTGCAGGAGGGCTTCAGGCTCTTCACCGCGAAGGCGATGCCGCTGATGAGCCCGCCGCCGCCGATGGGGCAGACCACCTGCTCCACGTCGGCCAGCTGCTCCAGGATCTCCAGGCCGATGGTGCCCTGGCCCGCGATGACATAGGGATCGTTGAAGGGATGGGCGAAGGTGTAGCCCTCTTCCTTGGAGAGGCGGGCGGCCTCCCTGGCGGCGTCGTCATACACGCCGGGGACCAGCACCACCTCCGCGCCGTAGCCCTTTGTGGCCTCCACCTTGCTGATGGGGGCGCCCGCGGGCATGCAGATGATGGACTTGATGCCCAGCTTCGTGGCGGACAGGGCGATGCCCTGGGCATGGTTGCCGGCGGAGCAGGCGATGACGCCGTGCCTGGCCTCCTCCGGCGTCAGGGAGCGGATCTTGTTGTAAGCGCCCCGGAGCTTGAACGCGCCGGTGAGCTGCAGGTTCTCCGCCTTGATATACAGGTTGTCGCCGATCTTGGGCGCGCTTTCCAGCGGTGTGCGGCGGGCGATGCCCCGCAGGGCCGCCTGGGCCTCCTGGATCATTTCCAATGTCAGCATCATGGACCTCCCGATTATTCTTTCTTCCTCCGCGCCATTTCATGTCCGCGGCCGCCGGGGACGCCGGTTTTCTGCGTGTTTTCATGCATGTCTTTTTATGGAAGACATTTGCAAAGCGTTTTGTCCTCGTCTTTCGACACGATTATATGTCAGTCCCTTTTCAAAAACAATGCACAATTCCCCCAAATGTTCCCACTGTAAATACGTCTTAATGACGAAATGTCCTCCACTCAAAGATATTTCATATTTCCCCCGCGTGCATTCCCCACAGGCGGGAGCCGGCGTTCACTTTTTTTGAATGCTGTCTCCCGGCAAAATCGTTTTTCTTTTCACGATCCAACAGAAATTGAAACGATTACTCCCATTGCATTTGTAGGAAATGGCAAATCATGTGAAGAAATTGTAAAATTTTTATCCACTTTTGCGCTTTACGGTGTTAAAAAAAGCGCCTAAGATAGTCCCAATACAGTGGGACGGCCCACAATAAAAAAAGGAGGAACGAGTATGCGAGGGAAATGGAAACGGGTCGCTGCGGCGGCGCTTTGTACGGCGCTGCTGTCCGCCACCAGCGTCGCTTTTGCGGCGGGCACGCAGCCGTCTGGTCAGAAGACCATGGACAGTGAGGCGATGTATCAATATATTCTGTCTGAGTTTACCGCATTCAACAAAACCCCCCGGGGGTCCGGCCACACGGACGCCGCCAGCGACTACCTCTACAAGTGGGGCACGGACCACGGCTTCGCCTCTCAGCAGGACGCGGTGGGCAACGTCCGCTGGGAAGTTCCCGCCACAGCGGGCTATGAGAAAGCGCCGCTGACCATCCTGCAGGCCCATATGGACATGGTCACGGTCTGCGACGACGGCCGCGACATGCTCACCTCCCCCATCGCGGTGGTGGAGCACAAGGACCGGGGCATTATCACCTCCGACGGCCACACCAGCCTGGGCAGCGACGACGGCATCGGCGTCGCCACCGCCATGTACCTCTCCACCAGCAAGGAATACACCCACGGGCCCCTGCGGGTGATCATCACCATCAACGAAGAGGGCGGCGAGCCCTCCGGCACCGGCAACATGGATCATGCCTGGGCCGCCGACGCGCAGTATATGGTGAACATCGACTCCGAGGATTACGCCACCTGCACCGTGGCCGCCTGTGGGTTCGCGTCGTACAAGTACAATGTGCCCCTTACCAGCGAGACGACCGCCGCGGGCAAGACCGCCTATCGGATCGACCTCTCCGGCCTGAAGGGCGGGCACTCCGGCGTGGACATCGATAAAAACCGCGCCAACGCCATCAAGGCCGTGGATTACTGCATGGCCTGGGCCAAATACAACGGCATCGACGTTCAGATCGCGTCCTTCACCGGCGGCACCGGCTCCACGGGCATCCCGTCCCTGGCCTCCGCCACGGTGGTCTTCTCCTCCCAGTACGAAAAGCAGTTCAAGGACGAAATGGCCCAGACCATCAAGATGTTCGGAGCGCAGTATGACCGCACGGAGGCCGGATACGCCTTCACCTGCGCAAAGACCGCCCTGCCCAAAACGGTCCTGACCAAGGACTGCTCCGCCACGGTCATCGACCTGGTGGCCTCCCTGGAGGACGGCGTCAACACCATCAGCCAGCGCTACGAGGGCATCACTGAGACGTCCTTCAACCTGGGCACCATTTCCGTGATGGCGGGCGAGCCGTCCACCTCCATCTCCGTGTCCATGCGCTGCTCCACCTACTGGCCCGTCATGCTGGCCAACATGCAGTTCCAGGCCGTGGCCAACGCCTTCGGCGTGGAGCTGGTCACCCGGGAGGGCGCCTTCGACCCCGAAAACATCAACATCGGCTGGGAGGAGAAGGAGAGCGACACCATCGCAAAGCTCTACAAGAAGGCCTTTGACACCTACACCGGAGATACCTGCGTCATCACCGCCGTCCACGGCGGGCTGGAGTGCGCGGACTTCGCCGAGTGGAACCCCAATCTCCAGATCATCTCCGTGGGTCCCACTGTGGAAAGCCCCCACTCCGTCAACGAATACGTGGAGATCGACACCATTGCCACCACCTGCGGCGCCATCGCCACGCTGTTGGGCTACCTGGCCTCCGGCGTGACCGCCTGAGCCGCCGGTGCGCCCGCATGAAAAAGGACAGCCGGAAGGCTGTCCTTTTTCATGCGCCGCACCAGCGGCGGGACATTTCAAACGGTAAAGCCGCCGTCTGCGGTGAGGATCTGCCCGGTGAGGAACGACGACCGCTCCGAGGCCAGAAACGCCACCGCCTGGGCGACCTCCTCCGGGGTCCCCAGACGGCCCAGCGGCGTCTCCCGGGCCAGCAGCTCCCGGGTCTCCTCCCCCAGGGCGCGGACCATGTCGGTGTCGATGCACCCCGGGGCCACGCAGTTCACCCGGATGCCGGAGGGGGCAAGCTCCAGCGCCAGGGAGCGCGTCAGGCCCACCAAGGCGGCCTTGGTGCAGGCGTAGGCCACCTCGCAGGAAGCGCCCCGCAGGCCCCAGATGGAGGAGACGTTCACGATGCAGCCGCTTTTCTCGTGCAGCATGGCGGGCAGGACCGCCCGGATGGCGTTGCGCGCGCCGGTGACGTTGACGGCGAAGCAGCGGTCCCACAGCGCGTCGTCCATATCCTGAAACAGCCCCTGCCAGGAGACCCCCGCGTTGTTCACCAACAGCGTCACGGGGCCGAAGGCCCGCTCCACGGTCCGCGCCATATCCTCCACGGCCTGCCGGTCGGAGACGTCCGCCCGGACCGCCAGGGCCTCTCCCCCCTGGGCTGCGAGGCTGTCGGCCAGCGCCTGGGCGGCCTCGCGGTTTTGCATGTAATTCACGCCTACGGCGAAGCCCTCCCGGGCCAGGGTCCGGGCAATGGCCCGGCCGATGCCCCTGGAGGCGCCGGTGATCAGTGCGACCCGTTTCAAAAGCGCGTCCTCCTTCGTTTTCTGGCTGACAGTATATCAAAAAAACAGGTGAGATGCAAGAAAAGTGTTGACAAACGCGGCCAGGTCATGTATCCTATATACGTTCCGCTTCGGACGATTAGCTCAGCTGGCTAGAGCACCTGCTTGACGTGCAGGGGGTCACAGGTTCGAGTCCTGTATCGTCCACCAGGAAGAAAGACGGCATCGAAAGATGCCGTCTTTCTTTTTTGCCTATCGTGCTTTTCATGTTCCGGCGCGGGCGGCATATCTGTCCGTATGGCAAGGGCCGCTCCATCAGGGCACAAAATATCCAACGGAGTTAAACAGCTTGACCAACCGCTCGGGATCGATCACACGGATCTTCCGGTATCCCAGAGAGATGATCCCCTCTTTGGCGAAATAATTTAAAATGCGGTTGACCGAGACCCGGTTGATCCCGGTGATGACGGCGATCTGGTCCTGGGAATAGGGAATGTTCACGCCGGACTGCATGCACTGGGAATAGAGCAGGTAGGCCACTTTTTGATTGCCGTCGCGGTAATGGGTGCAGCAGATATGGTCCTGGAGCAGAATGAACCGCTTGATAAAACGCTCGTATAACTCCTCCATCGGATACCTTTTCTCGTACCAGAGCTGCATGAAGCGGCTGGAGCGCAGGATGAGCACATCCATCGCCGTCACCGCGTCGCATTCGTTCAGGTAGGTGTTCCCGGCGACAATGGACTCCAGCCCGATGATGTTTTCCGCGCTGACGAAAAACAGCGTGATCTCGTCCCCCTCCAGATTGGTATGATAGGCCCGCGTCGTGCCCGAGCAGATATACCAGACCTGTTCCGCGGGCGTTCCCTTCACCATGATGCGGCGTCCGGCCTCATAATGCGCTTTTTCCCCGTATTCTTCAAAGATCCTCTTGATATTGGACAATTCCAATGTTTGATCCCCCTTGTCCCGCGTTCCTCGCCGCGCATTCAAAAGTGCATGCACATGTCAACTAAAATCGGCCGAATCCACCGTTAAATGTTAAAAAATTGACTGATATTTGCACATTTTTATTCATTATAGATGGAATATTCCTGAAAAAGAATAGGAGAAAGCACCAAAAAACCAAACAAAAGATTGTAAAAGTTTTTATTTTGCTTTGTATAATTTGAAACAAAGCGGCCGGAGATATCTTGCTAGAATAAAATCAGTTCAACGATCAAGGCCGCCGTGACGGCGGAAAAGGAGGGCTGCCAGACAACATCCCGCGGGACCGTCTCCCTGATACCAGCATCCCCGTTTTCAGAAAACGTATCGACCGTAACAAAAGAAAAGGAAGAAAATTATGAAAAAGACAGTTGCATGGATCCTCGCTCTTGTACTGAGCCTTTCTTTGGCGGGCTGCGGCGCTTCCTCAGGAGCCCCTTCCGGCGGCGACGGCCAGAAACCCATCACGCTGAAAGCGACCATGACCGGCAGCGAGACGACGCCCACCTATACGGCGCTTGCCGAATTCAAGCGGCTGCTGGAGGAAAAGTCCGGCGGCCGGTTCCAGGTCGAAATTTACGAAAACGACCAGTTGTCCTCCGGCGACCAGGCCAAGGGCTGCGAGATGGTGATGGACGGCTCCATCGATGTGGAAATGCACTCCTCCCTCATCTGGGCCGCCTACGTTCCCGAGCTGCAGGTCATCGCCTTCCCCTTCCTGTTCAGCGGGTACGACGACGTGGATGAGAAGGTACTGGACCCAAACTGCGCGGGCTACGCGCAGATCCGGGACTGGATGGCCGGAACGGGCGTCCACACCGTGGGCGTTCTGGAAAACGGCTTCCGTCAAATCTCCAACTCCAAGAAGGAGATCCTTGCTCCCAGCGACGTCGCCGGCCTGAAAATGCGCATCCCCGGCATCTCCATGTATGTGGACCTGTATAACCTGTTGGGCGCCAGCGCCTCTCCCATGAACTTCTCGGAAGTCTACACCGCCTTGCAGCAGGGGACCATCGACGGGCAGGAGAATCCGCTGAGCGCCATGCTGACGGGAAAGTTCGAGGAGGTCCAGAGCTATGTGACCATGTGGAACTACTCCTACGACATCATGATGCTGGACATCAGCGACAGGATTTGGAAGACCCTGAGCGACGAGGACAAGGCGCTGTTTGAAGAATGCGGCGCCGCGGCCTGCGCCGCCGAGGTGGAGGCCTCCCGGGCCGCCGACGCGGGCTTCCGGCAGACCGTGGAGGACGCGGGAGTAAAGGTCACCGACCTGACGGCGGAGCAGCTCCGGGCGTTTGTGGACGCATGCGCCCCGCTCTACGAGCAGTACCGCGAGACCTTCGGCGAGGACGCCTTCGCCGCCTTCGGCTACAGCTTCTGACCTCCGGTGAACGGGACCGCCGCCGGGGGCGGCGGTCCCGCGTTCAGGCCGAATATGAAGAACCGACAGATTTGTAACGGAGAACAATATGAAAAAAAATAAGGCGCTTTCCTTTTGGGATCACTTTGAAGAGCTTCTTGCCGCAATCGTTCTTTTGATCATGGCCGTCGCCAATTTCGCAAACGTGATCGGCCGCTTTGTCTTCAGCCACGCCCTGCCCTGGGCCGACGAGCTGACCTTGATGCTGTTTCTGTGGGCCTCCATGCTGGGCGGCGCCGCGGCGTTCCGCCGGGGGGTGCACTTCAACATGGGGCTGCTGGCGGAGGGAGGCGGGAAAAAGCGCCGGCTCTTCCTCGCCGCCGTCAGTTTGGTCTGCTGTCTGGCGTTCAGCGCGCTGGTCTTCGTTCTCGGCGTCAAAATGGTGATGAACCAGATCGCCTTCAAGGGGATGCTGACCACGCTGCACATCTCCCAGGCGTACCAGGGCCTGGCCCTGCCCGTGGGCGCGCTCTTTATGATGATCCGGTGCGTGGAGTGCTTTCTTGACGCCGTAAAGCGGGAAAAGGAGGCGCAGGCATGACGGGGATCTTATTGTTCGGCTCCTTCTTCGTCCTTTTGATCCTGGGCGTTCCCATCTGCGTGTCCCTGGGCCTCTCGTCCGTGGTCGGCCTGCTGGCAGGCGGCTTCGATCTCAGCGTGCTGCCCAGCACCATTTCCGCGTCGGTCTGCAAATATGCGCTGCTGGCGGTCCCCTTCTTTGTGCTGGCGGGCTCCATCATGGAGCACGCGGGCATCTCCGAAAAGCTCATCCACCTGGCCGACGCCTGCGTGGGCCACCGCAAAAGCGGCCTCATCTCCGTGGTGGTCATCACCTCCTGCTTCTTTGCCGCCATCTCCGGCTCCGGCGCGGCGGCGGTGGCGGCCCTGGGCGGCATCCTGATCCCCGCCATGGCGGACGCCAAATACGACAAGGGCCTGGCCTCCGTTCTGGTTTCCGCCTCCGGCGCCATCGGCATCATCATCCCGCCCAGCATCGGCTACGTGGTATACGCCTCCATCGTCAACGTATCCGTCAGCGACCTGTTCCTCTCCGGCATCCTTCCGGGCGTTATCCTGGGCCTTATGTACATCATCGTGGCCGTGCTCATGTCCCGGAACAACCACGAGATCGTGCGCCGGGAAAAAGCCTCCGGCAAAGAGATGTGGACCGCCTTCAAGGACGCCGTTTGGGGGCTTTTGATGCCCGTCATCATTCTGGGCGGCATTTACGGCGGTATTTTCACGCCCACCGAGGCCGCGGGGGTCGCAGTGATCTACGGTCTGGTGGTCGGCGTGTTCGTGTACAAGAAGATCACGCGGGAAAACATTCTGACCGTCCTGAAAAACGCGGCGGTCTCCTCCGCCACGGTCATGTATGTGATCGCCTGCGCCTCGGTCTTCGCGTGGATTCTGACGACCTCCCATGTGGCGGCGGACATCTCCTCCCTGCTGCTGGCGCTCACCACGAATAAGGTGGTGCTGCTGCTGTTGGTGAACGTGATCTTCCTGATCGCGGGCTGCTTCCTGGACGGGTCCTCCGCGTACTATATCTTCCTGCCGGTGGTCCTGCCCATCCTTCAGGCGCTGGACGTCAATCTTGTGCAGGCGGGCATCTTTATCACGGTCAACCTGGCCATCGGCCTTGTGACCCCGCCCATCGGCATCAACCTGTTCGTGGGCGCCGGCATCTCCAAGATCCCCGTCTCCAAGCTGGTCAGAAAGGTGCTCCCGTTCGTCGCGGGCGGCGCGGTGGTCCTGCTGCTTTTGACCTTTATCCCCCAGCTTTCCGTCGGGATCCTTCAACTGCTCGGCTGACCAGTCCCGCGCGCCGGGGCGCGGCCGGGGCGATATCTTAAAAATCTGAGGAGACAATGAGACGATGAAATACGAAGAGAAATTTTTGAGGAAGCTCCACCGGGAGCTTCTGGAAATGCGGATGCTGGAATCCAAGCTGGTGGAGCTCTACGCGGAGAGCCGGGTCCCGGGCCACATCCACAGCGGCATGGGACAGGAGGCCGCCTACGTGGGCGTCCTGGCAACACGAAAGCCCGGCGATTACTTCAAGCTCGCCCACCGGGTCGTGTCCTCTTCCCACCTTGTGGGGGACCCGCTGGACGTTTTCTTCGGCGAGATCCTGGCCAAGAAAAACGGAAACTCCGGCGGGCGGGGCGGCATCAACCACACAGGCAGGCTGTGCGACGGCGTTCTGGGCATGTCCGGCACGCTGGGCTGCGACGCGGCCATCCCCGTGGGCGCGGCCATGACGATCGAGGCGGAAGGCCGCGACAACGCCGCGTTCTTCTTTGTGGGGGACGGCGCCGTGAACCGCGGCCCCGTCTATGAGGCCATGAACCTGGCCGCCGTCTGGAAGCTGCCTGTGGTGTTCGTCTGCGTGGACAACGGCTTCGGCATCTCCACGCCCATCACATACGCCTCCCCCGTCCCCAATGTCATGGCGGACCGGGCCGCCGGATTCGGCATGCCCGCCGTCGTGGTGGACGGCACGGACGTTCTGCAGGTCTACGAGGGCGCGTCCAAAATCGTGTCGGGCGTCCGGGCGGGCGGCGGCCCCGGGGTCATCGAGTGCAAATGCTACCGCTGGAGAGGCCACTTTGAGGGCGACCAGTGCGCCTATCGGGACGGGGCCGTTACCCAGGCGAACATCGAGGAAAAGGACTGCCTGAAAAATTTCGAGCAGGCGCTGATCGCGGAACAGGTCTTGACGAACGATCAGGCCGCGGAGATGCGCAAAGCGTTCGATCAGGAAATGGAAGAGGCCATCGCATGCGCCGAAGCCGCCCCTGAAATGACAGCCGACGAAATTTACGAGCACCTTTACGTCTGATTGGGGAGGATGAACATATGAAAGTGACTTTTGGCAAAGCCGTCGGCGACGCGCTGCGCGAGGAAATGCGAAGAGATGAAAAGGTCCTCATCTACGGCGAGGACGTGGCGGAATTCGGCAACATCTTCGGCCTGACCCGGGGCATCCTGGAGGAATTCGGCCCCAAGCGCGTCCGCAACACGCCCATTTCGGAGACCGCCATCATCGGCAGCGCCATCGGCGCCGCCGAAACCGGACTGCGGCCCTGCGTGGAGCTGATGTATTCCGATTTCGCCCTGGTCTGCTTTTCCGAGATTTTTCACTGCGTTTCCAAGTGGAGATACATGCACGGGCCGGAATACAAGCTGCCGCTGGTGATCCGCAACGCCTCCGGCTGCGCCAACGGCGCGGGGGCGGAGCATTCCAGCTGCGTGGAGAGCCTGTTCATGCACGCCCCCGGCCTGACGGTGGTGACCCCCTCCTGCGCCTACGACGCAAAGGGCCTTTTGAAATCCGCCATCCGGTCCGACAACCCGGTCCTCTTCTGCGAGCCGAAGCTGCTGTACCAGTACAAGCAGGAGATCCCGGACGATATCTACAACAGCGACTACACCATCCCCCTGGGCCTGGCGGACGTGAAGCGGACGGGCTCCGACGTGACGCTGGTCGCCATCGGCTACATGGTCCCCCGGGCGCTGGAGGCTGCGGAAAGGCTGGCGGCGGAGAACATCTCCGTGGAGGTGGTCGATCCCCGCACCATCGCGCCGCTGGACAAGGACACCCTCTACCAGTCCATCCGCAAGACCCACCGGGCGGCCGTCGTGGAGGAGGGCAACAAGACCGGGGGCGTGGGGGCCGAGCTGGCCGCCCAGTTCCAGGAGGCGCTCTATGACGAGCTGGACGGCCCGGTGGCGCGGATCGCCGCGCTGGACGTGCCCATGCCCTACAACATTCCCATGGAGCACTGCTCCATCCCGGACGTGGACGACATCTGCAAGGCGATCCGGGACATGTTTTGACCGGGACGGACATTGAAAAGAAGGGAGAACATGTTAAAGAGACGGAAGCGTCTTTAACAGAATCGATCTATGAGTGTTGAAATCGTAATGCCGAGAGCCGGTCTGACCATGGTGGAGGGCACCATCTCCGCGTGGAAGGCCGCCGAAGGCGCGCACGTCCAAAAGGGCGAAGTCATCATGGAGTTTGAAAACGAGAAAAACGTTATCGAATATGAGGCCTTGGACGAGGGCATCCTGCACCGCTCCGCCGCCGAGGGCGACACGGTGCAGGTGGGCGATCCCATCGGCCTTTTGGCGGAGAGCGAAGAGGAATACCGCTCCATCGCCGGCGCGGCGGAGGCTCCGGCCGCCGGCGGCGGGGAGGAAAAGGAACCGGGCTGCGCCCGGGGCTGCCCCACCTGCGTACATACAGGCAGGCCCGCCATGTCGCCCCCCGTCGCCGCCGCAGGCCGTATCCGCGCCAGCGGTCTTGCAAAGAAGATGGCCGCCGAGGCCGGGCTCGACCTTGCGCAGATCCCCCCCACCGGAGGTCCGGACGGAACGCGGATCGTGGCAAGAGACGTGGCCGCCGCCTGTCAAAAGCCCCAGGCCGCCGCGGCCGCCGCCGGGGAGGACGTCACCGAGGTCCCCTGGACCGGCATTCGGAAAACGATCGCCCGCAATATGCTCAGCAGCATGCAGCAGATGGCCCAGAGCACCTGCGTCTGCGAGGTGGACGCCACCGCCCTGCTGGACCTGCGGGCAAGGCTTGTGGAGGATCAGGAATTCCTGGGCTGCAGGATCACGGTGAACGACCTCCTCTGCAAGATGCTGGGCAAGGTCCTGGGCAGGCA
>JAEXWS010000170.1 GCA_023406225.1 Bacillota bacterium
GCTCCGCCCGGTGGTTGCCCTCCTTGCCGGCGTTCTCCAGGTCCCGGAAGTCGGAGCTCACGCCGGAAACGCCCTGCACGCCGGATTTCTTGTTCAGGATGGAGACCATCTCCTTGATGTCATAGCCGTACTTGTTCATGAGGAACTCCAGGATGCCCGCGTCCAGATCGCCGGACCGGGTGCCCATGGGCAGGCCCGCCAGGGGGGTGAAGCCCATGGAGGTGTCCACGCTCCTGCCGCCGTCGATGGCGGTGACGGAGGAACCGTTGCCCAGGTGGCAGGAGATGAGCTTCAGCTCCTCGGGCTTTTTGCCCAGCATGTCGGCGGCACGGGCGGCCACATACTTGTGGGACGTGCCGTGGAAGCCGTAGCGCCGGACCTTGTCGTTCTCATAATATTCATAGGGCAGGGCGTACATATAGGCCTTTTCGGGCATGGTCTGGTGGAAGGCGGTGTCGAACACGGCCACCTGGGGCACGTCGTGGCCCATGACGGCGGTGCAGGCGTTGATGCCGGTGATGTTGGCGGGGTTGTGGAGAGGAGCCAGGGGGATGCAGTCCTCCAGGGCCTTCATCACGTCGTGGGTGATGCGCACGGACTTGTTGAAGGCCTCGCCGCCGTGGACCACCCGGTGGCCCACCGCGTCGATCTCCTTCATGGAGCCGATGACGCCGTTATCCTTGTCCACCAGCGCGTCCAGCACGGCCTGGATGGCCTCGGAGTGGGTGGGCATGGCCACGTCCACCGCGTCCAGGGTCTTTTTGCCGTCCAGCTGGGGCTTGTAGGTGAACTTGCCATCGATGCCGATGCGCTCGCACAGGCCCTTGGCCAAAAGATCGCCGGTCTCCGGGTTCAGCAGCTGATACTTCAGGGAAGAACTGCCTGCGTTGATGACGAGAATGTTCATAACTTCACGACTCCTCTTTCTTTTGGGGAAAACCTTGCGGGTTTTCCATAATTGATATAAAATGGGGAAACCGCCGGGGCTCCCGCCGCGTTCGGGCGGAAGAATACACAATATCTATTATAACAAAGATTTTCCAGGTTACAACCAACATTTTTACCGAAATGTAATTTCTCTGTCATCGATTAAGGGTGAAAATTATGCAAACCGCAGGTATGATCATAGAATACAATCCCATGCATAGCGGGCATCTCCACCTGCTGGAGCAGGTCCGGGCCCGCCTGGGGGCGGATACCGCCGTGGTGGGCGTCATGAGCGGAAACTTTGTCCAGCGGGGGGATGCGGCCCTGCTGCGCAAGCAGGCCCGGGCCCGGGCCGCCGTGGAGAGCGGCGTGGACCTGGTGCTGGAGCTGCCGCTTCCCTGGGCCGTCTCGTCGGCGGAGCGGTTCGCGGACGGCGGCGCGGCGGTCCTGGCCGCCACGGGCCTGGTGGACGTGCTTGCCTTCGGCAGCGAGTGCGGGGAGGCGGAACCGCTGCTGGAGGTGGCGGCGTGCCTGGATTCCCCGGCCTATGGGACAGGCCTGCGCCGCCTGCTGGGCGGGGGGGCGTCCTACGCCGCCTGCCGCCAGGCGGCGGTGCGGGACCTTCTGGGGCCGGAGCGGGCGGAACTTCTCTCATCTCCCAACAATATCCTGGGAGTGGAATACTGCAAGGCCCTGCTGCGCCGGGGCGCGTCCATCCGGCCCCTGACCGTGCCCCGCCTGGGGGACGCCCACGACGGGGCACGCACCGGATCGGGCCATCCCTCCGCCTCCGCCCTCCGCGCCCTGCTGCGGGCGGGGGACCGGGAGGAGGCGCTGGATCTCATGCCCCCCGCCATGCGGGCGGCCTATGAGGCCGAGGAGGCCGCGGGCCGGGCTCCGGTGTTTCTGGAGACCTGCGAGCGGGCGGTGCTGGCCCGCCTGCGGACCATGACGGAGGCGGAGTTCGCCGCCCTGGACCAGGGGCGGGAGGGCCTGTACCACCGGCTGTACGCCGCCTCCCGCACCGCCGCCTCGCTGGAGGGGCTGCTGGCCGCCGCCAAGACCAAGCGGTATGCCTGCGCCCGCCTGCGCCGGATGGCGCTGTGGGCCTATCTGGGGCTGACGGCGGCGGACTTCCCGGCGGAAGTCCCCTATCTCCGCCCCCTGGCCGCCAACCGCACCGGCCGCGCCCTTCTGGCCCGGATGCGGACGTGCGCCGCCCTGCCGGTGCTGACCAAGCCGGCGGACGTGCGGCGCCTGGGGGAAGCCGCCGAGCGGCTCTTCGCCCTGGAGGTCCGCGCCGCCGACCTGTATGCCCTGGCCTATCCCAGCCTGCCGTCCGCCCTGGGGGGCGCGGAGTGGCGGGAGGGCCCTGTGATCCTGCCGGACCCGCCGGAGGCGTGACCCCATGCCGGAGGCGGCGGTATTTCCCCCAAAAGGAGGCCCTTATGACGACTTTGATCGCTCTTTTTTTGACTGTGAGCCTGCTGGCAGGCTGTTCCGCCGCCCCGGCGGCCGACCTGAAGAACGCGGCGGTGTCGCCGCCGTCCCTGTCCGCCACCATGTCCATGCCCGCCCCGCTCCGCTATACCGTGGCGACGCGGACCTTGTCGGACGTGATCACGGCCGGGGACGGCACGGAGCTGGTGCGCTATGCCATCGACGTGCCGGAGCTGACGGTCCGGCGGGCGGACGGCTCCCGGGTGGAGCGGCCCGAAAATCCGGCGGAGGAGGCCGCCGTGGAGAAGGCGGAGGTCTTTAACAGCCGGTTCGAGGACTGGGTGGAGGACGGCGGTGTGGGCGAGCTGAGCGCCGCCGCCGGGAACGATCTGGCCATGCGGCTGGAGGACGGAACGCCCTGGCCCGGCGCATATGAGGTGGAATTCACCTACGAGGCGTATCAGACGGATCGCCTGCTCAGCATCAGCGGCACCTATGAAAGCTATACCGGCGGCGCCCACGGCAACATCTGCCTGCTCAGCTGGAATTTCGACCTGGACAGCGGCAGCTTCGTGCTGCCGGAGCATCTGGCCGCGGACAGCCGGACCTTTTTGGAGTCCGTGCAGGCGGAGATCGTCCGCCAGTGCCGCGCGGCGGCCGCGGAGAAGGGGGTGGAGCCCGACGTGGCGTTCTGGGCCAACTACGAGGACATCGCCGCCGACTGGAGCGGTTACGCCGTCTCCTTCGACGAGGCGGGGATGAGCGTGGCCTTTTCGCCCTATGAGCTGGCCTGCTACGCGGCGGGGCCGCAGATCTTCACCCTGTCCTACGG
>JAEXWS010000200.1 GCA_023406225.1 Bacillota bacterium
CCGCCGCCGCGTCCGCGTTTTCGAGATACGCCAGGCGGGTCTTGCCGCAGGTGGCCCGGGCCAGGGCCGCGTTGCCCGCCTCCAGCTGTTCCGCCGGGGACCGCTCCGGGTCCGCCCCGTCCGCCAGGATGCCCACAGCCTGTCCCGTGGCGGCCATGCGCCGCAGAAGGTCGCCCTCCCGCTCCAAAAAGTCCGCCGTGCAGTAAAACGCCGCCTGCGCGCCGTAGCGGTCCAGGCTGTCCAGCAGCTCCTCCACCAGCCGGGGGTCCGCGGCCCGGAAGCAGAGGTAGACGCCCTTGCCGCTGAAAGCCGCCCCGCCGGGGGGCTCCGCCGTCCCGGGCCCGGGGCTCTGGGTCTGCTCCTGGGCCTTCAGATAGTCCGCGTAGTTCTCCTCCATGCGGTAGGTGGCGGCGTCCGCAAAGGTCTCTTTGGTGAAGCCGGAGCCCGGCTTGCGCAGCCAGACCAGGGTGCCGTGCCGGACCGTGATGGGGTCGTAGAGAAGGTTGAAGTAGTTCGCCACCACCGCCGCCGGAACGAAGATCACGCCGCCCCGCTGCACCGCGCCGGGGAAGTAGGTGTTCCCGTCCGCGTCCTGCCCGTAGGGCTTGCCCACCTCAAAGCGCAGGGGCTGGCCGCTCTTATAGAGGATGGCCAGGTTTTTGGCGGTGTTGGAGATATAGGAAACGTCCAGGCTCTCCCGCACCGTGCCGGTGAACATGGTGCTGGGGATATAGAGATAGCCGCCGGACCAGAAGGGCATCGTCTCGTCCGCCAGGGGGAGCACCTCCCCCTCCACGGCGGTAAAAAACACCGTCTGCGCCGCCCCGGCGGGGACCGCCGCCAGCTGGAACAGCAGCGCCGCGCAAAACAGCAGAGCCGCCGCTTTTCGTCTCATGGCACCCGCCTCCTTTCCAGCGTCTCTTGAAAAATATATTTTATCACAGTCCCGCGGGCTTTGTAAACCCGCCGTTCACGTCCCGGCAGGCATGCTGTAAGCCTCCACGGTCACGCCGGTATAATAGTGGGTCAGGATCTCCCGGTAGTCCGAGCCGTCCTTCGCCATCTGGTTCGCGCCGTACTGGCTCATGCCCACGCCGTGGCCGAAGCCGGTGACGTAAAACACCAGCTTCCCGTCCGCCGCCTCCCACTCAAAGCAGGCGGACCGCAGGCCCAGGATGCCCCGCAGGGTGCTGCCCTTGACGCGCACGCCGCCCACGTCCACGGTGGCCACGCTGCCCGCGTCGTCCACCACGGCGTTTTGCAGCCACCCGCTCACCGGACCGGACAGGTCCGCCTGGGGCTGGGCCGTCAGGAACTTTTCCCTGAACGCCTCCGCCGTGAACTCGGCGCGGCTGTAATAGTTGGGGATGGCCTCCCCGTTTTCCGGCGAGCTGACCGGCTGGAGATAGGGCAGGTCGTTGAGCCACACCGTCCCCGCCTCCCGGGTCTGCCCCGCGGAGGAGGAGTGGAACACCGCCAGGATGGGGACGCCGCCGTACAGGATGGTCTGGCCGTCGGTCTCAAGCACCGCCGTCTCGATCTTCGCCTCGAAGGCGGCCGCGTCGTCCCCCCAGTTGGAGCGGGCCCGGTCCTCCGGGATCCACGCCTGGCAGCAGGTGGAGTCCGTGCAGATATCGGCGGTATCCCCGTGGTTCCCGCCGGACAGCATTTTATATAAGGTGTACGTCCGGGCGGCGACAGCCTGGGCCTTGAGGGCCTCCGGCTCGAAGGACGCGGGCATCTCGGCCCGGACCACGCCCACCAGATACTCCCCCAGGGTCATCTCCTCCACCGCGCCGCCGTTGAGGACCTTCAAAACCGTGTCCCCGTCCAGATCGCCCGGGACGAAGGGCTCCCCCTCCGTCTCGGAGACGGGGGGCTCCGAGGAAAAAAGGCCTGTCTTGAAGGGCACGATCACCGCCAGCGGCAGGGCGAACAGCAGCGCGGTCAAAACGACGGAAACGGCAACGCTCTGCCGGATATGGGAATTGCGCCTCATGAGCTTCCTCCTCATTCGTATGATGGTCGGGTGGTTGTCCCTCTACCTTATGCGGGGGACCCGGGAAAGATACGGGCGTGGACAAACCCGTTTCTCCGTGCTATACTAAAAAACACGTTCGTCCGAAAGGGTTTGATGCCATGAAAAAATACGCTCTTCTCCCCGCCCTGACGCTGCTGGGCGGAGCCGCCGCGTTCGCACTGCGGCTGATGCAGGCTCGCACCGGCTTTGAGGCCGCCACCGGGCTGGCCGTGCCCGGAAATCTCTGGGGGCGGCTCCTTGTGGTCCTGCTGGCGGCGCTGGCGGTCCTCTTTTTGCTGCTCTGCCGGAAACTGCCCGACGAAAAGGAGTCCCCCGCGGCCTTTTCCGGCGCGTTTTCCGTCCGCAGTCCGGCTTTGCTGGCCCTGCCGGTGGCGGGGGTCTTTCTGCTGGGCCTCTCCGGCGCGCTGGAAGCCGTCTTTGGGGTCCTGGGCGCTTCCCCCGCCCTTCCGGGGGGGATGACCGCCGTGGTCTGGATGGGGAGCCCATCGCCCAGGATCGTGCTGCTCCAGGGGCTTTTGTCCCTGGCGGCCGCCGCGTG
>JAEXWS010000001.1 GCA_023406225.1 Bacillota bacterium
CCGTCATACTCCTCGTCGGTGAGGCCGTGGGGATGCTCGGTATGGGGCTGCAGCTTCATCAGGTCCACCACGTTCACCACGCGGATCTTCAGCTCCGGCAGCTCCCGGCGCAGGATCGTCACCGCCGCCAGCGTCTCCAGGGTGGGGGTGTCACCGCAGCAGGCCATCACCACGTCCGGCTCCTGCCCCTGGTCGTTGCTGGCCCAGTCCCAGATGCCGATACCCTGGGTGCAGTGCTTCACCGCCTGGTCCATGGTCAGCCACTGGGGCCGGGGGTGCTTGCTGGTGACCATCACGTTCACATAGTTCCGGCTTTTGATGCAGTGATCGAAGCAGGAGAGCAGGCAGTTGGAATCGGGGGGCAGATAGATGCGCACCACATCCGCCTTCTTGTTGGCCACATGGTCCAAAAAGCCCGGGTCCTGGTGGGTGAAGCCGTTGTGGTCCTGCTGCCAGACATTGGAGGAGAGGATATAGTTGAGGGACGCGATGTCCTGCCGCCAGGGCAGCTCCGAGCAGGTCTTGAGCCACTTGGCGTGCTGGGCGAACATGGAGTCCACGATGCGGATGAAGGCCTCATAGCTGTTGAAAAAGCCGTGGCGGCCCGTGAGGAGATACCCCTCCAGCCACCCCTCGCACATGTGCTCGGAGAGCATGGAGTCCATCACCCGGCCGTCCGGGTCCAGATGCTCCTCCGGGTCCTCGTCCGCGTTCCGCTGTCCCAGGAAGCGGCGGCCCGTCACCTCGAACACCGGACCCAGACGGTTGGAGGCCGTCTCGTCCGGGGCGAAGATGCGGAAGTTTCGGGAGTCCAGGTTCAGTTTCATCACGTCCCGGACGTAGTCGCCCAGCACCAGCATGTCCTGGGCCTCCACCGCGCCGGGAGCGGGGACGGAGAGGGCGTAGTCCCGGAAGTCCGGGGTCCGCAGGTCCCGCAGAAGAAGGCCGCCGTTGGCGTGGGGATTGGCGCCCATGCGCCGCGCGCCCGTGGGCGGGAAATCGCGGATCAGCTCCACCGGGCGGCCTTCCTCGTCAAACAGCTCCTCGGGGCGGTAGCTCCGCAGCCACTGTTCCAGAAGGGGCAGGTGCTTTTCTGTGTCCGGTCCCATGGAGATGGGCACCTGATGGGCGCGGAAGGACCCTTCCACCCGGCTGCCGTCCACCTCCTTGGGGCCGGTCCAGCCCTTGGGGGTCCGCAGGACGATCATGGGCCAGCGGGGCCGGGCGGTGTCGCCGGTCAGACGGGCGTGCTCCCGGATGCGCTTGATCTCCCGGATGGCCCAGTCCAGGGTGGCGGCCATCATCTGGTGCATCTTCTCCGGCTCGTCCCCCTCCACAAAGCGGGGCTCCCAGCCGCAGCCCCGGAAGAACTGCTCCTGCTCCTCGTGGGAGATACGGGAGAACACCGTGGGATTGGCGATCTTGAAGCCGTTCAGATGCAGGATGGGCAGCACCGTGCCGTCGGTGATGGGGTTCAGGAATTTATTGCCGTGCCAGGAGGTGGCGAGAGGACCCGTCTCCGCCTCGCCGTCGCCCACCACGCAGGCGGCGATGAGGCCGGGGTTGTCCGCCACCGCGCCGAAGGCGTGGGCCAGGGAATAGCCCAGCTCGCCGCCCTCGTTGATGGAGCCGGGCGTTTCCGGCGCCACATGGCTGGGCACGCCGCCGGGGAAGGAGAACTGCTTGAACAGCTTCTTCATGCCCGCCGCGTCCTGGGTGATGTTGGGATACACCTCGGTATAGCTGCCGTCCAGCCAGTCCTGGGCGATCATGGCGTTTCCGCCGTGGCCGGGGCCGGAGAGGTAGATCATGTCCAGGTCCTCCCGCTTGATGACCCGGTTTAGGTGGGTATAGATAAAATTCTGGCCGGGGCAGGTGCCCCAGTGGCCCACGATGGTCTGCTTCAGGTCCGCCGGGGTCAGGGGGCGCGTCAGCAGGGGATCGTCCAGCAGATAGAGCTGGCAGGCGGTCAGGTAGTTGGCGGCCCGCCAGTAGGCGTCCACCTGCTTCACCTGGGCGGCGGACAGCGGCGGCTTCCGGGACAGGCGGGTATTCGCCTTCTGTTTCAGCTCAGCCGGTTTTTTGGCAGTTCTCGGCATCGTTGTTCCTCCTTTTCAGCGATCGTTCGCCTTTAGTATATCTCTTGTTTTTGAAATTGCAAGCTGTTTCTCGCTAATTTTTTCGTTATCTTTATATTGTTTACATTTAAGAAATATATTAACAGAATAATCCGCCTCTGTTCGACACGCAGAGATATTCTTGCATTTGGACGGCGGACATGGTATGGTGATCCTATGGAAACGTATGAACTCATCCGCTCCCGCCGGACAACCCTGGCGCTGGAGATCACAAGGGACGGCCGGGTGCTGGTCCGGGCGCCCCGGACCGTGCCCAGGGCCCGCATCGACGGCTTCGTGGCCCGGCACCGGGACTGGATCGCCCGGCATCTGGAGCGCCAGCGCCTGCGCCCCGCCCCACCACCTCCCACAAAAGAGGAGCTGGACGGCCTGAAGGCGGCGGCCCGGACCCTTCTGCCGCCCAAAATCGCCTTCTGGAGCGCCCAAATGGGCCTGGTCCCCACCGGCTTCAAGGTGACGGCGGCCCGGACCCGGTACGGGAGCTGCAGCGGGAAAAACAGCCTGTGCTTTTCCTGCTTTCTGATGAACTGCCCGGAGGCGGCCATCGACCTGGTGGTGGTCCACGAGCTGTGCCACATCCAGGAAAAGAACCACGGTCCCGCGTTTTACGCCCTGCTGGAGCGGTATCTGCCCGACTACCGGGAGCGGAAAAAGCTGCTGCGGTAAAAATACAAGGCCGCCGGAGCATTCCGGCGGCCTTGTCTCTTACATTTTTGCGTCTTCCCGGGGCAGGTCCGGCCGGACGGCCCGCACCAGCTCCAGCGCCCGTTCCGCGTCCCGGGGCGCGTCAAAGGTGAAATTCTGGAAGAAGCCCCCCTCATACTCCACCCGCAGCAAAAACAGGGGGAGCTGCGCGCCGCAGCAGCCCTTGACCGCCATGGCGCTCTTTTGGACCCAGGCCCGCCGGAGGGCGGCCGTGGGCAGGTAATGGGTGCTGGGGAAACCGGGGAAATACAGCGCCCGGGCCCCGAAGCGGTAGGCCCCGAGCTTCTCCGCGGCCTTGTGATCGGCCTTCGGGTCCTCCACCGGAAACGCCTCGCAGACAGATTTCAGCGCCATCTCACACCGTCTCCTTCCGCGGAACTTCCCGTTCAAAGGGGATCTCCGGGCGGCGGGCGCGGAGGCTCTCCAGCACCCGGTCCGCCTCCTCCTGCTCCTCAAACATGAAATTCTGGTAGAATCCGCCGTCATAGCGGACCCGGAGGCGCACCATGGGCAGCTCTTTGCCGCAGCATCCGGTGAGGGCCATGGAGGTCTTTTCGGTCCAGGCCCGATCCGCCGCGTCAAAGGGCAGGTACTGGGTCCCCGGAAAGGCGGGGAAATAGATCGCCCGGCCGCTGAACCGGTACTGTCCCGCCCTGCGGGCAGTCTTGTAATCTCCCGCGGCGTCCTCCAGCGCACAGGCGGCAGACAGGGACTTTAGCGCAAAGATCGGCATACGCCGCGCCTCCTTTTCCAAGTTATGGGGATTAGATGGGCTAAGCATAGCAGAACAGTGGGAAAAGGATAGTGCAAAAGCAACAGTTTATTCGAATATACAAATTTTCTTGCATACCTCCCGGCGCCGCCGGGCGCGAACTCTGCGAGGCTTTTTCGACAAGCTGAGAGCGGAGAGCCTTTCGGCTCCCCGCTCTGTTTTTTCGTCTCTTCCGGGACGGTTTATTCGCCCATCGGCGCACCGCACTGGGGGCAGAACCGGCTGTCGGACGCCGCGCCGCAGATGGGGCAGACCTTCTGGGCCGGGACCTCCTCCGCTTCCAGCGGCTCTTCTTCGTCGCTCTTGCTGGGCTTGCTGGCTTCCAGGTCGGCGATCTTCGCCTTGGCGGCGTTCACCGCCTCCACCAGGTCCCGCACGGCGTCGGGGATCTCGCCCTCGTACTCGCTGACGAACCACTCGCCGATGGTGCGGTAGTTCTTGTCAATCTCCCGCTGCTCTCCGGCAATGGCCATGCTGATTCTGGTCAGCTCGGCGGCGTCCTTCGCCTTGTCGGCGGCCACGGCGGCCACGTCCTTCGCCTTCTTGGTCAGTTCATCAAAAAAAGCCATCCTTGAAACTCCTTTCATTCTCCGCCTCACGGCGTGTCCGCTCTCAGTTTCTTCCAGTTTCTCAATCGATTGCATTCAGTATAGCCTACTTTTCCTGCCGGCGCAACTAAAAATCCGATTGTTTACACATCGTTTTCAATCCACCCGGCGCTGCGTTCCACCGCCCGCCGCCACTGGCGGTAATCCGCGGCGCAGCGCTCCGCGTCCCGCCGGGGCTGAAAGACGCTCTGGCTGCGGCGCAGGCGCTCCAGCTCGGGGAGCCCGCTCCACACCCCCGCCGAAAGCCCCGCCAGCGCCGCCGCGCCGAAGGCGGTGGTCTCCACCTGGGCGGGCCGGTCCACGGGGATGCGCAGCAGGTCCGCCTGGGTCTGCATCATGATGTCGCTGACGGAGGCGCCGCCGTCCACCCGCAGGGTGGTGATGGGGCAGGGCGCGTCCTCGTTCATGGCCCGGACCAGGTCCGTCACCTGATAGGCGATGGAGTCCAGCACCGCCCGGGCGATGTGGGCCCTGGTGGTCCCCCGGGTCAGTCCCACCAGCGCGCCCCGGGCGTACATGTCCCAGTAGGGCGCGCCCAGGCCCGTGAAGGCGGGCACCAAGACCGCGCCGCCCGCGTCCGGCACGCTCTCCGCCAGGCGGTCGCATTCCGGCGCGCTGGAGATCAGCCCCAGCTCGTCCCGCAGCCACTGGATGGCGCTGCCCGCGTTGAACACGCTGCCCTCCAGGGCGTAGGTCACGGTCCCGTCCACGGCCCAGCCCACGGAGGTCACCAGCCCCGCCCGGGACCGCACCGGCTCGCTCCCCACGTTCATCAGGGTGAAGCAGCCGGTCCCATAGGTGTTCTTGGCCTGTCCGGGGGCAAAGCAGGCCTGTCCGAACAGCGCCGCAGGCTGGTCCCCGGCGCTGCCGCAGATGGGGACGCCCGCCAGGGCCTCCAGC
This sequence comes from Bacillota bacterium, assembly GCA_023406225.1. Taxonomy (GTDB): domain Bacteria; phylum Bacillota; class Clostridia; order Oscillospirales; family Oscillospiraceae; genus Oscillibacter. The sequence continues at coordinate 5,124 of JAEXWS010000001.1, forward strand.
CCCGGGATGCCCGGGGCCACGCGGCCGAAGGCGCCGCAGTTGGGCCGGGGCTCCGGCAGCAGCGCCAGGGGGACCCCCAGATACCGGCACAGCTCCCCGTCCCACGCCAGGGTGCGGATGTTGAACAGCATGGTCCGGGAGGCGTTGGAGTAGTCCGTCACATGGGCCGCGCCCCCGGTCAGGTTCCAGATAAGCCAGCTGTCCACCGTTCCGGCGCACAGCTCCCCCGCCTCCGCCCGCCGCCGCAAACCGGGGTCCTGGTCCAGGATCCATTTGATCTTGGTGCCGGAGAAGTAGGCGTCGATCAAAAGCCCCGTCCGCTCCGCCACCGTCTCCCCCAGGCCGTCGGCGCTCATCCGGTCGCAGATGGCGGCGGTGCGGCGGCACTGCCACACGATGGCGTTGTAGACCGGCGCGCCGGTCCTCCGGTCCCACAGCACGGTGGTCTCCCGCTGGTTGGTCACGCCCACGGCGGCGATCTGCTTGGGGTCGATGTGGGCGGCGTCCACCGCCTCCCGCAGGGCGCGGGTCTCCGTAGCCCAGATCTCCATGGGGTCGTGCTCCACCCAGCCGGGCCGAGGGTAGATCTGGCGGAAGGGGTGCTGGGCCCGGGAGACGATCTCTCCCGCCCGGTTGAACAAAATGGCCCGGGAACTGGTGGTGCCCTGGTCCAGGGCGGCGATGTAGGATTCCATGGCGTCCTCCTCTGGCTTTTCCGGTTTCGTTGTGCTATGATGGCCTTATTATAGCACAGGGAGGCATGATTTTCCATGGTGAGAACTGAGACCGTCTTCCGCTCCGCCGACGGAAGGACCCCCATCCATGCGGTGGAGTGGCGGCCCGAGGGCCCGGTCCGCGCCGTTTTGCAGATTTCCCACGGCGTGGCGGAATACATCCTGCGGTACGAGGGTCTGGCGGAATACCTGACGGCCCGGGGCTTCGCCGTGGCGGGCAACGACCATCTGGGCCACGGCGGGTCCGTGGCCCAGGGAGCGCCCCGGCTGTACTTCGGCCCCAAGGGGAGCTGGCATACGGTGGTGGATGACCTGTATACCCTGCGGGGCATGACGGGGCGGGCCTATCCCGGCGTTCCCTATTTCCTGCTGGGGCACTCCATGGGCTCCTTCCTGGCCCGGACCTATCTCATCCGCTATCCCGGCACGGTGGACGGCGCCATTTTGATGGGCACCGGCCAGATGGCCCCCGCCCTCATCGCGGGCGGGAAGCTGGTGGCCGCCCGGGAAGCCGGGAAGGTGGGCTGGGACCACCCCAGCCCGGCGGTGGAGAAGCTGGCCTTCGGGACCTACAACAGGCGCTTCGCCCCCAACCGCACCGGCTTCGACTGGCTGTCCGTCAGCCGGGAGAACGTGGACGCCTACATCGCCGACCCCCTGTGCGGAGAAAATCCCACCACCGGTCTCTTCCGGGAGATGCTGGACGGGCTGACCTACATCGCAAAGCCGGAAAACCTGCGGCGGATGAACGCCAACACGCCCATCCTCTTCATCTCCGGCTCCAGGGACCCGGTGGGCGACTGCGGCAGGGGCGTCCGGCGTGCCTTCCGCAGCTTCCAGAGAGCCGGCGTGCGGGACGTGTCTCTTAAGCTCTATCCCGGCCTGCGGCACGAGATCCTGCAGGAGAGCTGCCGGGAGGCGGTCTACGGGGACTTGCTGCGGTGGCTGGACGCGCATATCCCCGAGAGGCCGCCGGCAAAAGGCCGCTGAAGCTGAACGCACAGGCCCGGGCCCCCTTTGCGGGGCCCGGGCCTGTTCCGCCGGGTCAAAGCCCGGTCCGCCGGGGCGCCATGGCCAGCGCGTCCGGATCGGCGGTCTGCTGCAAAAGGCGGATGGAGATCACCGTGTCCGCCGCGAAAAACAGCAAGACCCCATAGGTGGTCCAGGCCGGGACCGCCGCCAGCAGCGGCAAAAGCAGCGCCTGCACCGGAGGCAGGGCCGCCGCCAGCAAAAGCCCCCAAAGGATGGAAAAGGGCAGGCACACCCGGCCCCGCACGGAGCCCCACACGCCGCTGTAGTCCCAAAACCGGACGTGAAGCAGCCGCTCATAGAGGAAATGGACCACGTATTCCACCGCCGTCGCCGCCAGCCCGCCCCACAGGGCAAAGGACCAGAACCCCTCCCTCAGCCCCGGCGGAAGCGCCAGCGCCGCCAGAACGCCCAGCCCGTAAACGGGGCACAGGGGCATCAGAAAAAAACATTTGCGCACCTGCTGGTCCGACCGGGTGACGGCGGCAAACGCCTTTTCCAAGAGATATCCGATAAAACTGTAGGCCCAAAACTGCCAGAGTAAAAGCGCCATGGATCATCCTCCCCTCCCGCACAGTGTTTCCCGGAAACGGCGGAACATACCCGGATTGTGCGAATGGACGTTCCGTGGTATACTGAACAAAAAAAGGGAGGCGGTCGTTATGCCGGATCATTGGGAAGCTTTGAAAGCGGAATGCATGCAGTGCCGGGGCTGCGCCCTGGCGGAGACCCGGACGCATGTGGTCTTCGGCGACGGGGCCACGGATGCGGAGATCATGCTGGTGGGCGAGGGCCCCGGCCAGCGGGAGGACGAGCAGGGCGTGCCCTTCGTGGGCCCCGCCGGGCGGCTGCTGGACGATATGCTGGAGATCATCCATCTGGACCGGACCAAGGTCTATATCGCAAACATCGTCAAGTGCCGCCCGCCCCAGAACCGGGACCCGCTGAACGTGGAGCAGGACGCATGCATCGGCTTTCTGCGGCGGCAGGCGGCGCTGCTGAGGCCCAAGATCCTCATCTGCCTGGGGCGCATCGCCGCCAAGGCCATCATCAAGGACGACTTCCGCATTACCGCCGAGCACGGCCGGTGGTTCGAGCGGGGCGGCGTGCAGATGACCGCCATCTACCACCCGGCGGCGCTGCTGCGGGACGTGGGAAAGCGGCCGGAGACCTTTGAGGACCTGAAGGGCATCCAGGCCAAGGTCCGGGAGCTGTGCGAGCACACCGGGGGATAGGCGTTTTACGGGTCCACCCGCGCCGTTTTGCTGTTTCGCCCAACTGTTAACCTTAATTTTATTTTTGGTTGACAATCATCCCCAGCCATGCTATACTCGCCTTCAGCAAGAAAAAGGAGGCAGTTTTTATGGCGGGAGCAGCACAAACTCCGGTCCGGTTCCGCACCGTGGACATGGCCTATATCGCCCTGTTCGCGGTGCTGATGAGCGTATGCGCCTGGATCTCCGTTCCAATGGCCGTGCCCTTCACTTTGCAGACCTTCGCCGTTTTCGCCGCGCTGGGGACCCTGGGCGGCCGGCGGGGGACCTGGGCCGTGCTGGTCTATCTGCTGATGGGAGCCGTGGGGCTGCCGGTATTCTCCGGCTTTCAGGGAGGGCCCGGCGTGCTGCTGGGGGCCACCGGGGGCTATATCCTGGGCTTTGCGGCCTCCGCCCTGCTTTACTGGCTCGTCACGGCGAGGCTGGGGACCTCCCTGCCCGTCACGGCGCTGGCCATGGCCCTGGGGCTCGCGGTGTGCTACGCCTTCGGCACCGCCTGGTTTTTGAACGTCTACGCCCGGACCACGGGCCCCATCGGCCTGACGGCGGCCCTGGGCTGGTGCGTTTTCCCCTTCCTCCTTCCGGACGCCGCCAAGCTGGCCTTGGCGCTGGCGCTGTCCCGGCGGGTGGGAAAATACCTCAAATAGGTGGAAATGCCCGCCGGTTTCTGCTATCATCGTCTCATCTGATAAAAAAGGAGACGGTCAGCGTGCTGTATGAGATCACATTCAGCCCAACCGGCGGGACCGCGCGGGCGGCGAACGCTCTCGGTCAGGGACTGGGCGGCGGGCCGGAGCGCATCGACCTCTGCGACGCCCGGGCGGATTTTTCCAAATGGACCTTTACGCCGGAGGACCTCTGCCTAGTGGCGGTCCCCTCTTACGGCGGGCGGGTGCCCGCCCCGGCGGCGGCGCGGCTGGGGCAGATGACCGGCGGAGGCGCAGCGGCGGTGCTCCTCTGCGTCTATGGCAACCGCGCCTATGAGGACACGCTGCTGGAGCTGGAGGACCTGCTGACAGAGCGGGGCTTCCGGTGCGCCGCCGCGGCGGCGGCAGTGGCGGAGCACGCTATCCTGCGCCAATTCGCCGCCGGAAGGCCCGACGGCCGGGACCAGGAGGAGCTGGCGGCCTTCGGCGGCAGGGCGCTGGAGGCCGCGGGGCGCAACGGTCCATCCCCCGTTCCGGTGCCGGGGAACCGGCCTTACCGGGCTTTCGGCGGCGTGCCCTTCGTCCCCAAGGCGGGAAAGGCGTGCACGGCCTGCGGCCTCTGCGCCGCCGCCTGCCCGGCGGAGGCCATCCCCGCCGCCGCGCCCGGGACCACGGACAAGGACCGCTGCATCGCCTGCATGCGCTGCGTCCAAATCTGTCCCCGGAAGGCCCGGACGCTGAATCCGGCGGTGCTGTTCGCGGCCGCCCAGGGGATGAAGAAAGCCTGCGGGGGTCGGAAGGAAAACGAGCTGTTTTTGTAATAAACAAGCGCCGGGGCCACGCCCCGGCGCTCTTTCTTTACGGCTTTTTCCCGCCATGCTTCCTCAATTTTGCATCCACCCGCTTCAATCCCCTGTAACAGAGATACGCCGCGGCCGCCAAAAGGCCCAGCCCTCCGGCAAAGCCCTCTTTCTTCTTTCGCTCCACCGTCTCCACCTCTTTTCAAAAAGGCCCCGCATTCAAAAGGTCAGCCGCATGTCGTACCAGACCGCGCCGCCGTGGACCGAGGCGGACACGCCCTCGTTTTGATAGCCGAACGTCTCGTAATAGTGGATGAGCCGGTCCTTGCAGGTGAGGATGCAGCCCTTGCGGCCCCGGGCCCGGGCATCCGCGATCACCCGCTCCATCACCCGGGCGGCGCAGCCCCGGCGGCGGTACCGGGGCAGCGTATTGACCCCGAAAACCGCCTGCCAGGCCCCCTGCCCGTTGTGCAGGGAGGCGTCGGCGTACATCTCGTCCCGGATGACCGGCTCATCGGTGGCCAGGCCGTTGATGAAGCTGACCAGGGTCCCGTCGTCCTCCTCCAGCAGCCAAAAGCAGTCCGGATAGACCCGCAGGCGGGCGGCGAACTCCGCCTCTCCGGCGGCCTCGGCGGCGGGAAAGCAGGCGGCCTCCACCGCCGTAACGGCGGGCAGGTCCTCCATCGTTGCAGTGCGAATGCGCATGGGAATCATTCTCCTCATTTTAAATATCGGTAGCACAGCAGAAGCCGGGCCGTGGTGTTGGACTGGTTTGCAAAGCAAAAGGGCCGGTCCGCGGCGAAGCGCAGGGCGTCCCGCTCCAGCAGGCGGAAGGTCTCCCCCTCCGCCGTCAGCTCCACGGAGCCGCTGAGCACCGTGGCCCGGCAGACGCTGCCGGGGACGTTGACCGCGGGCTCGTACCGGGCGCTGATGTAGAGATCCAGGAAAAAGCTCTCTTCCCTGCATGTGCCGTCATAGGGGAAGCTGGGCCGCAGGACCGTTTTGCCTCCGTCCAGCCGCTCCGGCTTCGTGTCCATCTCCCGCACCAGCAGCAGCGGCTCAAACGCATCGTTTTCCACCAGCAGCTCCGCCGGGACCTTCAGCGCCGCCGCCAGCTTGGCCAGGATGGCCACGGAGGGGTTGGCCTCGCCCCGCTCGATCTGGCCCAGCATGCTGCGGGACACGCCGGAGAGCTCCGCCGTCCGCTCGATGCTGAGTTTTTTGCTCTTTCGGATGCGCTTGATGTTTTCCGCCACCGCGCGGTTCAGGTCCATGTAAGGTCCCCCCTTGGCAAAAAGGCCAGGATACTGTCGATTCGTTTTTTTATATTACCCTTTTTCCCAAGTCCTGTCAAGAAAAAGCGGGACGGCCTCCGCCGTCCCGCTCTCCTGAGCGATTCAGATATGCTTCCAGACCGCGCCGCCGGCTACATCGGTGATCTCGATCCCCCGGGCCTTCAACTCATCGCGGATGCGGTCCGCCTCCGCGAAGTTCCTGGCCTTTTTGGCCTCCGCCCGCTGAAGCACCAGCGCGTCCACGGCGGGGTCTCCCTCGCCCTGGACCGAGAAGCCCGCGGACGCGGCGGCGGCCGCCGCCTTGGCGTTCTCCTTCCGTTTGGCCTCGGCCCGGTCCAGCAGGCTCAGGCTCAGCACAGTGTCGAACTCCGCCAGCAGGGCCAGCTTGGTGGCGTCGTTGGTCTTGGCCTTCAGCACGTCGTACAGCGCGGTGACGGCCAGGGAGGTGTTCAAATCGTTGTCCAGCGCGGCCTTGAACCGGGCGCGGAGCTCCTCCGCCGCCCTCTCGTCCACGGGGCCGTCCCCGGCGTCCAGCGCGGCCACGCGGGCGATCAGCTTGTCATAGGCGGTTTTGGCGTTGTCCAGGTTTTCCCACGAAAAGACCAGCGCCTTGCGGTAGTGGGACTGGAGGCAGAACAGCCGGTACGTCAGGGGGTCGTACCCCTTCTCCTCCAGGAGGGAGACGGTCAAAAACTCCCCCTTGGACTTGCTCATCTTGCCGCCGGTGGTGTTCAAGTGGAGCACATGGAACCAGAAGTTGCACCAGTGGTGGCCCAGATACGCCTCGGACTGGGCGATCTCGTTGGTATGGTGGGGGAAGGCGTTGTCGATGCCGCCGCAGTGGATGTCCAGGTCCCCGCCCAGGTGCTTCATGGAGATGCCGGAGCACTCGATGTGCCAGCCGGGATAGCCCACACCCCAGGGAGAGTCCCATTTCAGGGCCTGGTCCTCGAACTTGGACTGGGTGAACCAGAGGACGAAGTCGTTTTTGTTGCGCTTGTTGGTGTCCTCCTCCACGCCCTCCCGGACGCCCACGGCCAGATCGTCCGCGTCGTGGTCGTTGAAGACGTAATACTTCTCCAGGGTGGAGGTGTCGAAATACACGTTGCCGCCGGCCTGATAGGCGTGGCCGTTCTCCAGCAGGCGGGTGATGATCTGGATATACTCATCCACGCAGTGGGTGGCGGGCTCCACCACGTCCGGGGTCTTGATGTTCAGCCGGGCGCAGTCGTCGAAGAAGGCGTCCGTGTAATACTGGGCGATCTCCAGCACGGTCTTGTGCTCCCGCTTGGCGCCCTTGAGCATCTTATCCTCGCCGGTGTCCGCGTCGCTCGTCAGGTGGCCGACGTCGGTGATGTTCATGACCCGCTTGACGTTGTAGCCCGCGTAACGCAGGTATTTTTCCAGCACGTCCTCCATGATGTAGGAGCGCAGGTTGCCGATGTGGGCGAAGTGATAGACGGTGGGGCCGCAGGTGTACATCTTCACGATGTTGGGATCGTTGGGCACAAATTCCTCTTTCTTATGGGAGGCGGAGTTATAAAGATACATATCAGGCAGACCTCTCTTTCGTGTCTTTGGATTCTCCCAGCCGGGCTTCCAGCTGTTCGATGCGCCGGGAAAGGGCGTTCAGCTCCTGGAGAACGGGATCGTCCATGTGGATCTGGTCCACATCGTCGGCAAAATAGACGGGCTTTCCCGCCATCCGGGCCACCCGGGCGGGCACGCCGACGGCGGTGGAGTTGGCGGGCACCTCGCTGAGGACCACGGCGTTGGCCGCGATGCGGGCGTTATCCCCCACGGTGAAGGGGCCCAGCACCTTGGCGCCGGAGCCCACCATCACATTGTCCCCCAGGGTGGGATGGCGCTTGCCCTTATCCTTGCCCGTTCCGCCCAGAGTCACGCATTGGTAAAGCAGGCAGTCGTCTCCGATCTCGGCAGTCTCTCCGATGACGATACCCATGCCGTGGTCGATGACCAGGCGGCGGCCGATGGTGGCGCCGGGGTGGATCTCGATGCCGGTCCAAAAGCGGCTCCACTGGGAGACGCAGCGGGCAGGGAACAGGCAGTGGTGGCGGTACAGCCAGTTGGCGGCGCGGTGGTAGAGCACCGCGTGGACGCCGGGATACAGGAGGAAGACCTCCAGCTTGCTGCGGGCCGCGGGATCGCGGCGCTGGTAGGCGGCCAGCAGGCCGCCCAGACGGGTGACATGTCTTCTCATTGCGGGTTCGCTCCTTGTGTTGGCCGGGAGACATGCAAAACGCCTCCCGTACCGAAGTACGAGAGGCGACGAATCGCGGTTCCACTCTCATTTATCACTCAAGGGGTCCGTCACGGGGACCGGCCGGAGGGCTTCTGCATCCCCCGCGCTCACGGACGCACTTCGCAGTCCCCTCCGTAGGCGCGCTTGCAGCCGGTGACGCACCCTCTCTGTCCTTCAGGCAGCCTGTTACTCTTTCCGATCATCACGCTATTCAAGATCACTGGCTAGTATATTATCAGGATTTGTCCACCGTGTCAAGCGCCCCGGCGGGAATTTTCTCCGCCGGGCGCGGCTCCCGGACGAACACCAGCCTTTCCTTCCCGGAAAGGCCGGGCGCAAAGCGGTAGCGCAGGCGGTCGAACGCCTTCACCCCCGCCAGGTCCTCCACCCGGTTCTCCGTCAAAAACCGCACCATCTCTCCCCGGGCCATCTTTACGTACACGCCCTTTTCCACCAGCCGCTCCCCCTCCCGCTCGCAGAACGCCACATCCGCCAGCCGCGTCTTTTCGGGCAGCCGCCGCCGGACGGCCCTGGCGTACTCCTCGCTGGCAAGGTTCAAAACCAGGTCCGTCTCCGCCCCCAGCGCCTCCGCCAAACGGTCCCCCCAGAAACCGTACAGGTCCCGGCCGCAGGCCGTTTGCAGCCTGGCCCGCATCTCCAGGCGGTAGGGCGTCACCCCGTCCAGGGGGCGCAGCAGCCCGTAAAATCCCGAGAGGATGCGCAGATGCTCCTGCATAAAAGCGTAGTCCCCGTCCTCCAGCACGCCGGGGGCCATGTATTGATATTGGATGCCCTGATAGGCCAGGACGGCGGGCGTGGCCGCCCGGCGCAATTCCATGGTGCGGTATCGCTCAAAGGCCTGGGCCGCCAGAGCGTCGTTGCACTCCAGAAGCGTTTTCAGCGCCCCGCAGGGCATGGCCCGCAGAATTTCCAGCAGCCGCTCCGTCTCCGGCAGAAACCGGGGGAGGTCCCGGGGCGGCAGGACCTCCCGCTCCTCCCGCATTTTTTTGGCGGGGGATATGATCCACTGCACCGCGCCGCCCTCCTTCCCGTTTTCTGTCAGGATACCCCGTCCCGCAGGGCTTTGTCAACCGGCGGTTGACGGATTTCCGCCTTCCGTCGCTTGTCAACCGGGTGGATTTCCGCTATGATGAGGAAAGAAACAAGAGGAGGACGCGCCAATGGAACTGAAGGACCGCATCGCATTCGTCCGCAAAGCCGCCGGACTGAGCCAGGAACAGCTGGGAGAGCTGCTGGGCGTCACCCGGCAGGCGGTGAGCAAGTGGGAATCCGGCCAGGCCACCCCCGACGCCGTGACCGTGGCCCGGCTTTGCAGGGCGCTCCACGTCTCCGCCGACTTCGTGCTGCTGGGGAAGGAGCCGGAGGACGGCGCGTCCGCCGAGGAGGCCCGTGACATTCCCGCGTTCTGCCTGTGCTGCGGGCGGGAGGTCTCCGGCTCCTTCTGCCCCGTCTGCGGCTTCCCGCTGCCCAGCCGCCCGCCCAGAGGGCCGCGGTACGCCGTGGCCGCCCTGTCTCTGGCCTATACCGGCCGGGAGGACCACGTGGCGGAGCTGGTGAAATACTGCGGCTTTTCCGAGGAGGCCGCCAAGGCCGTCCTTACCCAGTACCGGGAGTCCTCCACCCGGTTCCTGCTGGGGCGGAACTTGAGCGACGCGGCGGCCCAGTGGATGACCTCCCACCTGGACCCGGACTACTTCACCGATCTGCGCATCGTGGAGGACTGCGGCGAGGAAAACGACGACGCGCTTTTGACGAAAAAGGCCGCCATGGAGCGGCCGCCCTCCGCCCTGCCCAAGTCCGGCGGCATCGGCTTCTGGGGCGTGGTGGGCGCGGTGATCGTGGCGCTGCTGATCCTCTCCTTCTTCTGAGGATGAGACGGTATCTGCCGCCGCTGGCCGCCATCGCCGGCGCATACGCCCTGAACCGCTTCTGCCTGCTGCCCGCCGCCTCGGGACTGCTCCACCGCTTTCTGGCCTGGTATTTTGCCGATATCCTGGCCGGGGCGCTGATGCTGCTGGTCCTGGACGCCCTGCTGGAGCTGCGGGGCCGTCCTCCGGTGCGGCGGGTCCTTCCCGCCTCGGCGTATCTTCTGGGGTGCGGGCTGTTTTGGGAGGTGGTGACGCCGCTGTACCTGCCCCGGTCCGTGTCGGACCCCTGGGACCTGGCCGCCTACTGGGCGGGCGGGATGGCCTGGCTCCTGCTGGGCCGGTGTTTCCGAACAAAATGAGCCGCGAAGAGGCCCTTCGCGGCTTTATGTCTGCAAGCCCCCCTGAAAACCGGGCATGCTAAGCCCAGTTTGACGAAAGGGCGGCGGGGACGTTGGGCGGCGAGAGGATACGGCGGCGGGTCCTTTGGGCCCTTCTGCTCTGCGGGGCCCTGCACCTGTTCCTCCAGGGCGTCTGGGCCCACCGCGCGCCCGCTTACGCGCCCGGCGGGCCTCCTGCGTCCATCGCGCCCATCCTGTCCCAGGCGGTCCGCACGCCGGCGGAGGACGACCTGCTTTTTCTGGAGACCGGACTCTCCCCCGCCGCTGTGGACGCGCTTCTGGCCCGGGGCGAAGCCCCCCGGATCCTGGAGGCCCAGCGGGCCCTTCACGCTCCCGCCCCCGCCGTCTGCACGTCCCTCATCCCCGGCCGCGTCACCTGCGAGGACCTGCTGGACCGGGACGGCGCGCCCCTGGCCCCGCTGGAGCCGGGGGACCTGCTCGTTACCTTTTCCACCCACACGGCGGGCTGGCGGCACGGCCACGCGGGGCTGGCGGTGGACGGCGAAACGGTTTTGGAGGCCTCCATGCCGGGGTCCGTCAGCGGGCGGCGCTCCGCAGACCACTGGCGCCGCTACTCCAATCTTCTCATATTGCGGGTCCGGGACGCGTCGGCGGAGGACCGGGCCCAGGCCGTCCGCTTCGCGCTGGACCGCCTGGACGGCGCGCCCTACAGCCTTCTTGCCGGCGTGGCGGGCGCGAAGGAACCGGCGGAGGGGGCCGCCGTCAAGGTCCAGTGCGCCTATCTTCCCTGGTGCGCCTGGCAGTCCCGGGGCCGGGACCTGGACGGCGGGGGCGGGCGGATCGTCACGGTGGCGGACCTGGCATCCAGCCCCCTGGTGGATGTGGTGCAGGTCTTTGGCCTGGACCCGGCCCCCTATCTCTCCCGGGCCGCCGGACGAACATGAATAAGAGCCGCGGGCAGCGCCCGCGGCTCTTATTCATGCCGATTGGATCACGTCTTTGTTTTTCACGAAATACTCCACGCCGGAGTACAGCGTGGTCAGGGTGATGACCCAGACGCACACCGTGTTCAGCGCAGGGGGGATGGGCAGGAACATCACCACCACGCAGACCATGGTGGCGGCGGTCTTTACCTTGCCGGACCACCCCGCGGCGATGACCCGGCCCTTGTCGCTGGCGATCATCCGCAGGCCGCTGACGGCAAATTCCCGGCAGACCACGATCAAAAGCGCCCAGGCGGGCATCCGCCCGGTCTCCACGAACCACAGCATGGCGGCGGTGACCAGCATCTTGTCCGCCAGGGGGTCCGCGAACTTTCCGAAGTCCGTCACCAGGTTCCGGGCCCGGGCGATCTTGCCGTCCAGCAGGTCCGTGAAGCTTGCGGCAACGAAGATGGCAAGGGCCGCATAGGTCGCGCCCGGGAACCCCCAATACAGCACGCCCATAAACACAGGGATCAATATAATGCGCAAAAGGGTCAGTTTATTCGGCAGGTTCATCCTTCGTCTCTCCTTTTCCGGTCCTTCCAGTACCACCAGTTCAGCTTCTCCGGCTCCCGGATCTCATGCTCGGCGTAGTACACCGCGGCCCGCCAGACATACAGGGCGCAGCGGTCCTCCTGAAAGCCCTTGTACAGGCACTCCAGCCGGTACAGTTCCTCCGGGTCCCGGCCCCGCAGGTCGGAGACCTGACGGATGCCCACCGCCTCCATGACACGGGCGGTCCGCGCGCCCACGCCGGGGATCTCCTCCAGGGGATGCTTCATAAGCGCCCCCCTCAAACCATCTCGCCGGTCAGCTCCCCGTCCACCGTGCCGGTGAGGCGCACGTTTACGAACGTGCCGGGGGCGATCTCCTCATCGGCGGTGAAGTAGATGCGTCCGTCGATATCCGGGGACTCGGCATAGCTCCGACCGAAGAACATCTGGGACTGGCCGTCAAAGCCCTCGCACAATACCTCCCGCCGGCCGCCCAGCACCGAGTCGTTGTAATCGTCGATGACGCCGGACTGCACGTCCACCACCAGCTCCGCCCGGCGCTTGGCCTCCTCTGTATCCACATGGTCCATTTGGGCCGCTTTCGTGCCCTCCTCCGGGGAGAAGGGGAACACTCCCGCCCGCTCGATGCGGGTCTGGCGCAGGAAGGCGCACAGCTCCTCAAACGCGGCCTCGTCCTCCAGGGGCAGGCCCGTGATGATGCTGGTCCGCAGCACCAGGCCGGGGATGCGGGCGCGGAGCCTTGCGAACAGGTCCAGAAGCTCCGCCTTGGTATCCCGGCGGTTCATGGCCTTCAAAACAGCGTCGTTGCAGTGCTGGATGGGGATATCCAGATAGGGCAGGACCTTGGGCTCCTCCGCAATGGTATCGATCAGCTCGTCGGTGATCTCGTCGGGATAGAGGTAGTGGAGCCGGACCCAGCGGAAGTCCAGTTTGCACAGCTCCCGGAGCAGCGCCGCCAATTGGTGCTCTCCGTTCAGATCGGTGCCGTAGCGGGTGATGTCCTGGGCGATGACGATCAGTTCCTTCACCCCGGCGGAGGCCAGCTCCGCCGCCTCGTCCAGCAGCTCCCCCATGGGGCGGCTGCGGTATCTGCCCCGGAGGGAGGGGATGACGCAGTAGGCGCAGTGGTTGTCGCACCCCTCCGCGATGCGGAGATAGGCGTACCAGGGGGGTGTGGAGAGGATGCGTCCGCCGCTTTGATCGGCGGTGTGGATATTGCCCATGCGGCAGGGGCGGCCGCCCTGCTCCATGACCTCGGCAACGGCCGCGGCGATGTCGCCGTAGCTGCCGGTGCCCAGAACGCCGTCCACCTCCGGCAGCTCGCTGAGCACGTCCTCTTTGTACCGCTGGGCCATGCAGCCGGTGACGAGGATCTTTTTCACCCGGCCCGCCTTTTTCAGCTCCGCCATCTCCAGGATGTTTTCGATAGCCTCCTCGCAGGCGGAGGCCAAAAAGCCGCAGGTGTTCACCACCGCCACGTCGGCCCCGTCCGGGTCCGCCAGGACGGTGTGGCCCGCCGCCTGGACGCAGGCCATCATCTGCTCGCAGTTCACCTGGTTCTTGGCGCAGCCCAGGGAGATAAATGATACGGTATAGTTCAAAATGGGTCCCTCCGGTTTATTCAAGTGGCGCCCCGCGCCACGCGGGGTCGTCGGTGACGCCCAGGAGATAGTCTGTGGAGACGTGGAAATACTCGGCCAGGAGGAGCAGCTTTTCAATGGTCGTACTGCGCTGACCGCTTTCCAAAACGCTAATGGACTTATCCGTTAAACCCAGTATCTCTCCCAACTCTCCCTGGGTCAGACCAGCCTGTTTTCGCAGATAATAGACGCGCTCCGGCAAAAGAATCGTTGTTTTCATAAAAGCCCCTTGACTTCTACCTAAAAGTAGAATACAATCAACATCGTAAGTCCTACTTTGAGTAGAATTATATTCTTACATCAGAAAAAACACTAGGAGGATTTTACCATGTTCGACATCCTGGAGTCCATCCTCTACGGCGAGAACCTGGGGCTGATGGGCAAGTACGCCCTGGAGCCGCCTTATACCGCCGGGGAAAAACGGATCCTTTCCCTCTTGCAGACCCTGGACGGGGAAACCGCCCGGCGGCTGGAAGAGGATATCCGGCTCCTCGCCCATGAGCGGCACGACCAGGGCTTCCACTCCGGCGTGCGGTTCGGCGCACAGTTGATGCTGCAACTGTCCGAGGGATTTTGAGCCCGCCAGCGCGGGCGGGGCGTGCTGTCTGACAGGCGAAGTCCGCGCGAGGGACCCGTTTATACAGAAACTGCGCCGCCCCGGGGCGGGGGTACTTTTCTTTATCAAAAGTTGCTTCGATGGAAGCAGGCATCCGCACCCCCCATTTTCTTTGGGTCTTGCCCAAAGAAAACGGGCCGTGCACGGTCCAAAAGAAAGGCGCTTAGGGGCAGTCCCAAAATGACCCCTCCGGGTCATTTTGGGGGTTACGTGCACGCTGTGAGACCTTGGGCGGTGACCCTGCGGCTTTATCCGGCTCGCGCCATGGCTGGACGGACACTTGGGCATTCCGCCGCGTTTGGGGGTCTTTTCGTCGGGAAGGTGGTTCCGGACACCTGGCCCTCCTCTTTTGCTGCCGCAGCTTGGCGCTTCCGGAAGAGATCGGTGCGGCAGCAAAAAGAGAAGCAAGCTGTGTCCGGACGCGCCCCGTTCCTGTGGTTCTGTGGAAGGACGCTCTTCACTTGGGAGCGGTGTCCCCAGCCGCAGGAACCCAAGCCCCCGCCCCCGGGAAGTCCGAAAAAGTCCCACGGCTTTTTCGGCCCGGGGCAGGCCTTTTTCTTCGTCCTTCTTTTTCGGCCGGGAAAAAGAAGGACCCCCGTGCGGGAAGCACTGCCCGCGGCGCACGCCGCACGTTCTCCGCCGGCATCAGCCGGCGTACATCCTCATTCCCCGATCTCCGCTCCCAGCCGTCCAAGCCCCGCCTTCACGTCTCCCCAGCCGAAGCCCCGGCGGAGGAGCGCGTCGCACAGGCGCTTTTTCTCCTTTTCATCCGGCGTCCGCCCATGAAGCTTCCCGGCCAAAAAACGGTCGATCTGCTCCGCCGGGTCGGGAAGCTGGTCCAGCGCGTCGTCCCACAGCTCCTGGGGCACGCCCTTTTCCCGCAGCTTCTCCCGGGTGCGGCGGGGGCCGTAGCCCAGCTCTCCGCAGTGGCGGGCCAGCAGGGCGGCGTAGTCCGCGTCGTCGATGGCTCCGATGGCCTCCAGCCACTCGGCGGCGTACCGGGCCTCCGCCTCGCTGGCCCCCTTTTCCAGGAGCTTGCGCTCCAGGTCCCGGCGGCTCATGGCCCGTTTGCCGATCAGATCCGCCGCAGCCGCCTTCACGTTGGATACCCCGGCGGCCTCCTTCAGGCGGCCCAGCGCAGCCCCGTCCAGCTCGTCGCCCGGGCGGAGGCCGAAATCCAGCAGCTCCTGTTCCGTGATCTTCAGGCACGCGCCGTCCTCCAAAAAGACCAGCACCCGCCCCCGTTTATGTCTGGACGCCTCGACGCGCTCAATCCGCATCGTTGAAATCGTCCGCGCTCACATCCACGGCCCGGCCCGCGGCCTTGGCCGCGATGCGGGATTGGTTGCTCATCAGCTTGTCGAAATTCTTGCGGATGTCGGCCTCCAGCTGCTCGGCCACCTCCGGATTCTCCATCAGGTACTTTTTGGCCGCGTCCCGGCCCTGGCCGATGCGCGTCTCCCCCATGGAGAACCAGGAGCCGGACTTCTGGACCAGATCCAGCTTCACCCCCAGGTCCACCAGCTCGCCGTACCGGGAGATGCCCTCGCCGTACATGATGTCAAACTCCGCCTCCCGGAAGGGGGGCGCCATTTTGTTTTTGACCACCTTCGCCCGGGTGCGGTTGCCGATCATCTCAGAGCCGTTTTTCAGCGTTTCGATGCGGCGCACGTCGATACGGACGGAGGCGTAGAATTTCAGCGCCCGGCCGCCGGTGGGGACCTCGGGATTGCCGTACATGACCCCCACCTTTTCCCGGAGCTGGTTGATGAAGATAACGATGCAGTTGGTCTTGCCGATGGCGCCTGTGAGCTTGCGCAGGGCCTGGCTCATCAGCCGGGCCTGGAGGCCCACATAGCTGTCGCCCATCTCGCCCTCAATCTCCGCCCGGGGCACCAGGGCGGCCACGGAGTCCACCACGATCACGTCGATGGCGCCGGAGCGGACCAGGGCTTCGGTGATCTCCAGGGCCTGCTCGCCGGTATCCGGCTGGGAGATCAGCATGTCCTCCACCTTCACCCCCAAAGCCCGGGCATAGGTGGGGTCCAGGGCGTGCTCCGCGTCCACGAAGGCCACCTCGCCGCCCCTGCGCTGGGCCTCCGCCACCACATGGAGGGCCAGAGTGGTCTTGCCGGAGGATTCCGGCCCGTAGATCTCCACAACGCGTCCCTTGGGCAGACCGCCGATGCCCAGCGCCACATCCAGCGACAATGAGCCGGTGGGGATAAAGTCCACATTCAGCTCCGCCTTGTCGCCAAAGCGCATGATGGAGCCCTTGCCGTACATCTTTTCGATCTGGGCCATGGCCGTGTCGATGGCCTTTTGCTTATCTCCGGCCGGCGCCGCAGCGGGCAGGGGCGCTTTCTCTTTTGCCATTTGTTCGTCCTCCTAAATAAGTTCTATATCAATCTTCTCCCGTCAGCTCTTTCACGCGCTGACGGAAGTCCCAATAAATATCAGCAGCAAAGCGGCAAACAGCGCCGCCGCGCCGCAAAGCAACAGCTCCCGGACCGGGTCCTCCCGCCCCGAAGCAGGGACGGGTCTCCTTCCGCGCGTCTCAGGACCTGCGTTCAATGGCCGCGCAGGTCCCACTGGGCCGCCGCGTCGCCATAAGTGTCCAAAATGTAATAGCCGGACCAATCCTCCAACCCGGCCAGGGTGGGAAACATGGTCTTCCAATCCGCCGCCGCGGGCCAGGGCCACTCCCAGGACCGCGCCCTGTCCAGGGCCGTTCCCCCGGCAGTCTCCGCCGGGCCGGTGCAGTGGATGAGCGCGCCGGCCCACAACTCCACATGATTGCCGGTGCCACTGGTGTTCCCGGCAAAGGACGCAGTCTCCACCAGCACCTCGCCGGGCCGTAACTCCAGCCCCTCGGTCAGCTCCCGCTGCAACCGGGCCGCGGCCCGGTCGTTTTGAAACGGCGCGAGGGCGAGGGGCCAGGCCAGCAGGACCGCCGCCGCCAGGAGGAGCAGGCAAAGAGCCCCCAGCAGGCGTTTGGACCGCCGCGCGGTCTTCCGCTCTGCCGTCCCGACGTCCAACGGTTCCATATCAGACCTCCGTGCAGAGCGTTCCGAACACCACGCGCGGAACGCCGTGCAGGTCCTTTACCACCTGTATGTCGCCAAAGCCCTGGGCGCGCATGATGCGCAGGACCCCGTCCGCCTGGCCGATCCCCACCTCGAAATAGAGCCGCCCGCCGGGGGTCAGGGCGGTCCTCCACTTTTCGGCGATGGTCCGGTAAAAATCCAGACCGTCCTCTCCGCCGTCCAGAGCCAAATGGGGCTCGTAATCCCGGACCGACGCATCCAGCCCCGGAATATCGGCCCGGGGAATGTACGGCGGGTTGGACACGATGCATTGGAACTCCCCCAGGGATTTGTCGGGCTTTTCCCGGGCGTCCGCCTGCATGGGGACCACCCGTCCGGAAAGGCCGTTGCGCCGGACGTTCTGGCGGCAGATCTTCAGCGCCGCGTCGGACCACTCCCCCAGCACCACCCGGGCCTGGGCCGCCTGGGCCGCCACCGCCAGCCCGATGCAGCCGCTTCCGGCGCACAGGTCCAGCACCCGGCACTCGCCCAGGGTCTTGACATAGGCAATGGCCTGTCCGGCCAAGACCTCCGTATCCGGCCGGGGGATCAGCACATCCCGGGAGATATCCAGGGGCAGGCCGTAGAACTCCCACTCCCCGATGAGGTACGCCACCGGCTCCCCGGCCAGATGCCGGGCCGCCAGCTCCCGCGCCCGCCGCTCCAGCTCGGGGGAGGCGTACAGCCCCCCGTCCCTGGCCAGCTCCTCCCGGGACTTCCCGGTGCCGAAACACACCAGCTCCCGGGCCTCCAACGTGGCGGCCTCGATCCCGGCCCGCCGGAGCTGCTGGCGGATATCCAAGTACAGATTGTTGTATGTGATAGCCATAATACGCTCCGCAATCAAAAAATAAGCGCCAGCCCGGTGCTATGCACCGGAAGGCTCCGCCGGGCTTCCCGAAAACCGCTCTCCGCCGGATACCGTAACATACGTGAAATTACTGGAATTTTCCTCCAGAAAAATCAAATCGCTCCCATCGACCTTGAAATAGTTTGTAAGATTATTTTCCGTGAGAAGCAGCGTATCTTCCTCCAGCGTCCATTCCCCGTATCCGATATGGCTGCTCAACGGCCCCTCATAGTAACGGAACGTACCGTCCTCTTCGATCGTGATCGCAAAATCCCCGCCGAAGCCGTCCTTTTCATAGAGATACGTCTTCCCTGTGATATCACTTTCCGAGACAGAGCCCGCGCACCCCGCCAACAGCAAAACGGCAAGCAACATTGGAAGCCGGCATTTCCTGCATCCGCGTATCATCTCCGTCTCCTTTCC
>JAEXWS010000214.1 GCA_023406225.1 Bacillota bacterium
CCCGAGTATATGGCCTATATGCTGCGGTACGACACCATGCACGGCCGCTTCCAGGGCGACATCGCCTATGAGGACGGCGCCTTGATCGTGGACGGCCACAAGATCGCCGTCTTTACAGAGAAGGAGCCCGCCAACATCCCCTGGGGCAAAGTGGGCGCGGACTACGTGGTGGAGTCCACCGGCGTTTTCCTGACCAAGGAGAAGTCCCAGGGCCACATCGACGCGGGCGCTAAGCACGTGGTCATGTCCGCCCCCTCCAAGGACGACACCCCCATGTTCGTCATGGGCGTGAACAACAAGACCTATACCTCCGACATGACCTTCGTCTCCAACGCCTCCTGCACCACCAACTGCCTGGCCCCCATCGCCAAGGTGCTCAACGACGCCTTCGGCATCAAGGACGGATTGATGACCACCGTCCACTCCGTCACCGCCACCCAGAAGACCGTGGACGGCCCGTCCATGAAGGATTGGCGCGGCGGCCGCGCGGCCACCGGCAACATCATCCCCTCCTCCACCGGCGCGGCCAAGGCCGTGGGCAAGGTCATCCCCGAGCTGAACGGCAAGCTGACCGGCATGAGCATGCGGGTCCCCACCCTGGACGTGTCCGTGGTGGATCTGACCGTGAACCTGGCGAAGCCCGCCAGCTATGACGAGATCTGCGCCGCCATGAAGGCCGCCAGCGAGGGCGAGCTGAAGGGCATCCTGGGCTACACCGAGGATCAGGTCGTCTCCTCCGACTTCCTGGGCGATCCCCGGACCTCCATCTTCGACAAGGGCGCCGGCATCGCCCTGACCGATACCTTCGTGAAGGTCGTCTCCTGGTACGACAACGAGTGGGGCTATTCCAACAAGCTGGTGGACCTCATCCGCTATATGGCCTCCGTGGATCGCAAGTAAATTTCACACATGACACACAGCGCCCGCCCGGACCCCCACGGTCCGGGCGGGCGTATTTTTCATCAGAAAAAGCACAACCCCCCACTCGCTCCAGCGGCGAATGGGGGGCCTACTCGTGGATCGGATTTTCCAATACCTGTTACCTCGTGCTTTCTTCGACTACCGTTCGGGTGCTTGGGGAAATCATTCTGGGAAACCGGGAAACTCAGGTCTTTGCCAATCCATAAAACATCAGGTACACGCAGACACTTTTCTTGGTTCCTACCAAAACGTTCTCGTGCGGCTCATCAGAGTGAGAGGTGTTTCGTCTTTGGGTCTTTCCGGAGTTTGCTCTGCTTACGGTGATCTCGTCTCCCGAACGGCGCTGGGGTCAGGGTTTTGGGAATCTCCTGAGCTAACTAGCCCATGGGACTCACTCCTTTCCTGTGTCTACAATGTACAATACTTTCTTCGTTTTGTCAATAGTGTTTGTGCATTTTTTATATTTTTAACAAATTTGACCCCTGTGAAAAAGCAAAGCGCACAAATCCCCCTCTACAGGGACAGCTCCTCCCAAAAACGCGCCGGTCCCAGCTCCTCCCGCTGCCAAAAGGCGTCTTGCAGCGCGTCCAGATTCTCCTGGCTGTGCTCGATCTCCCGGCAGAACCGCCGCAGCGCCTCGGGCAGTCCCGTCAGGGCCGCCAGACGGTCCACGGCCAGCGCCGCCAGCACGCACAGCTGCGCCCGGGAGAGCAGGTCCCCGTCGTTGACGGCTTTGAGCAGGTAGCGGAAGGCGAAATAGCAGGCGATCCGCTCCAAAAGGTCCTCCGGCGCGGTATGGGCGGGGGCGCGCTCCGCCCGGGCCAGCAGCGCCCGCCAGTCCGGGTCCAGCGCCTCCAGGGTCCTCAAGAAGCGCAGGGCGGCCGGAAACAGCCCCGGCCCCTCCGCCGCCGGGCCGTCCTCCGGCTCCCACGCAGCCGCCAGCGCCGCCAGGTCCTCCCCCCGGCCGCCGTCCAGCAGGATCTGGGCCTCCCAGGCCAGACGCAGAAACGCCGCCAGCCGCCGCCGAAGCGGGAGGCCGCGGTCCTCCAGCAGTCCCAGCATCCGGCTCCGCAGGGGCAGAAGCCCCGCCAGCCAGGGGTCCCCCTCTCCGCAGGGCGGCTCCTCCCCCGCCGCCTCCACGATCCGCAGCGGCCCGCGGCTCCCCAGCAGCAGCGCGCAGGCCGCCGGACAGGAGGCCGCCAGGCTGACCTCCCGGAAGGAGCCGTAGTCCTCGATGAACCGGGGATGGCTGCGGCAGGTGTCGGAGGTGGCCGCCTCCCCCAGCAGCCGGTGGATCTCACACAGGCCCTCTCCGTCCAGGAAGGGGCACCGCCCGCCGTTCAGCGGAAAGACGAACCCCTCCCCGTCGTGCTGCAGGGCGGCCCGGAGCCGGTCGCCCAGGGGACCGGGAACCGCAAAATACCGCAAGGCGGTCTCTTCGTCCACCTCCACCTCCCAGCCGGTGCAGCAGCTGTGGGGACACGCCCCCGCCAGACACTGAAACGCGCCGTAATAATCCAAAGCCCGCATGGCCGTTTTCTCCTCCCGCGCCGCCCCGCCGGGGCGGGCATTTCATCGTTTTCCGAAAAAATTTACCCGTTTGTTGGGAAACCAACAGACACGTTTCCTTTATTGTAGGATACTGGACGCAAGAATACAAGCGCGGTGTTTGGAAAACGGAAAACGTGAAAGACTATGCAGTGATCTTCAAAAAGAGGAGGTACCACTATGAACGCAACAGTCAACGACGCGTGCATCGGCTGCGGCCTGTGCGCCGGGACCTGTCCCGTGGTGTTCCGCATGGGCGACGACGGCCTGGCCCACGGCGGCGAAGTGCCCGACAACCAGATGGACGCGGCTGTGGAAGCCCGGGACGGCTGCCCCGTCAGCGCCATCAGCATCGAGGACTAGAACGAAAGACGGGAGGCCCCCCCCCAAATGGGCCGGGCCCCCCCCCCCCCGGG
>JAEXWS010000127.1 GCA_023406225.1 Bacillota bacterium
CTTTTTCCCGAGAATTGACTACCCGGTACTTTGGCAACTTTTGGTCGTTCCCTTGTGATCTCTCACATAGGAACGCTCCGTCTGGTGCTTTCTTTTCGTTACGTTGTTTAATTTACAAGGTACACGCCGCTTCCGGCGGGTGAGATTTACTCTACCACAAAGCTCGCGGTTTGTCAACACTTTTCATCAGCGATTTTTCGCTTCCGCGTGTTGTCCTTTCAGCTTCGTGCCGGACAGCTTTGTTAGAATACCAAACCCCCCGGCAAAAGTCAACCCTCTTTATCCTGGTTTGTGAACTTTTTCCGCAGCCATCCTATTATTTTACAAATCCTGTAAATTATTCCACGATTTCACTTATGTAGATAATATTTGTCATTTGTTTTTCTTATGGATATCCACCGTTTTTACATGGTTCTTTCGTCATTTTTACTTTTCGCCAAAAAGGCTTTAAAAAACCGGGCCGCGTCCAGATCCTGGACACGGCCCGGTTTTCATTCGTCATTCCGGTTTTTGCTGAGATTGTTCAGCATAAAACAAACCGTACCGTCCATCGCCGCAAAGAACTGCTTCAGCCGCTCCTCCGTGCCCTGGACCTTCATCTGCCTGCCGATCCACTCCATGATGATGCCCGCGGCAGTCAGTGTATAGATATCCGTCAGAAATTCCACATCCTCCTCCCGGGCGGGATGCTCCAGCCCCTTGGCCTGTGTCTGCACCAGGCGGAGGATGTATGGACGCAGCCGTTTTTTCAGATAGTCCGCCACCATCTCATGACTGACGGAATGGTAGGCGTTCAATACCAGCACCTGTTCCCGGCGCAGATACTCCATGAGCGTCTGGACGCCAAGCGTCCAGTCGTCGTAATCCATCTGATCCCACAGCAGCATATCCGCCGTGTCCTGAAACACCCAGTCCAGCAATTCATAAAGGTCGTGGAAGTAATAGTAGAAGGTCTGCCGGTTCACGCCGCAGTCCTCCACCACATCTTTGACCGTGATCTTATCCAGCCCACGCTTGGCCAAAAGCTTTTTAAAGGATTCCGCCAGAGCCTGTTTCGTTGTCATCGCCATCCGCTTTCGTCCCCTCTGCGCCAAGCGCCGCTTTCCATCATCTCTATTATATATAGAACGGTGTACTGAAAAGTATAGCACATGTCCCTTTGAAAACAAACAAAAAAATCGACACAGACAAACGGGAGCGAAAGGGCCGCCCCTTCCGCTCCCGCTCTCTTCACCGCAGCAGAACCGGCTGGAGCTGCTCGCCCCGCAGGGCGGCGTCCACCGTTTCCGGGATCTTGTCAAAGTCCGCCATCAAAGAGCAGGGCTTCAGCAGGGCGCTGTCCTGTCCGAAGGGGACAAAATAGTAGTTTTTGCGCACCAGCAGCTCTCCGATGTTCTTGGCCCCCGCCGACAGGCCGTCGTTGCTGGCCATGGCGATCACCACCGGCCTGCCGTTGCGCAGGTGGGCTTTGGCCGCCATGGTGACGGCGGTATCCGTGATCCCGGCGGCCAGCTTCGCAATGGTATTGCCTGTGGCGGGCGCGATCACCAACACATCCAGCATCGCCTTGGGTCCGATGGGTTCCACCGCCGGGATGTCGCACAGGACCTCCCGCCCGGTCAGCGTCTCCATACGTTCCAGCAGATCGTCGGACGTGCCGAAGCGCGTATCCGTAAAGGCGGATATCTCAGAGGCGATGGGGATCACCGTCTCGTACAGCTCCGTTAAATTCTCCAGGGCTTTCAGCACCTGCTCATGGGTACAAAAGGACCCGCACACGGCAAATCCGACCCGTTCTTTTCTCACGCTGGGTCACCTCGTTCTTCCAAGATGTAATCGACCGCGTCCCGGATGACCGCAGCAGCCGTGCGGGGCACCAGGCGGCCCGGCAGGGATCTGGCCCAAACGCAGTTCAGCCCCAGATCCGCCGCCGCCGTCTGGTCGATGCCCGCCACGGACGCCAGATCCACGCACACGCATTCCCGGGGCAGCTGCGCCAGGAGCGGTCTTGTCAAAATCAGAGAGGGGACGGTGTTGAACACGGCGCCGAAGGAGCCGAGCGCGCCGTCCAGGGCCCCTGTCTCCAGCGCCCGCCAGCCGTAGGCGCGGATCCAGGCCAGGTCCTCCGGTTTACGGGCGGTGGCGGTCACCCGCGCGCCCAGGCCGTGGAGCCGGTTGCTCAAAAGCTTTCCAATGCGGCCGAAGCCCAGTACCAGGCAGTCCCTTCCAAGCAGGGACCGGTCCATATTTTCCATCGCAACCTGGACCGCCCCCTCCGCCGTGGCGGCGGCGTTGGCCACGGTCAACTCCTCCCGGAGAAAATAGTCCTCCAGATGCAGGCCGCAGGCCTCCGCCTCCCGGCGCTGGGCCGGCTTCACCTGTCCCGCCAGCACCAGCTGAAACGGTTTCAGGCGGCGGAACAGGTCCATGGTGGGCATGGGCGTCTCCTGGCAGTTCAGCACCCCGTCCCCCTTGCACAGCGGCAGCGGCAAGATCACAACATCCGCTTCCGCGGCCCGGTCAAGAGTGCCGTCCGCGCTGGGCCGTCCGGCCAGTCCGTAAGTATAGACGGTGCGCCCGTCCTCTGTCAGCAGCCGTGCCAATTCCGCATGCCGCCGGTCTCCTCCGATCACGCCAAAGGTCTTGTTCATTGGGATCATCCCCCCTCGCACCATGGTATGGCGCAAGGGGCCGTCCGGTGATTGCCTTTTTTGCCCCGGCGTGGTAGGATGAAAAAAATACCGGTGAAAGGAATCCCGCCCATGAACTATCCCACCTTGCTCTTCGACGCGGACGACACCCTCTTCGACTTCCCGAAAGCCTCCTCCAGGGCCTTTTCCGTGATGTGCCTGGCCCATGATATTCCGAACACGCCGGAGGTGTACCAACTCTATCACGAGATCAACCTGGAGCTGTGGGCCGCCTTCGACCGGGGCGAGGTGGATAAAAGCTTTGTGACGCTGGAGCGGTACGTCCGCTTTTTCAAGGCCCTGGGGCTGGACCGGGACCCCGCCCGGGCCAACCGGGACTATCTGGAGGCGCTGGGCCGGGGCGTCTATCCTCTCCCTTACGCGGAGGAGGTCTGCCGGGAGCTCAAGGCCCGGGGCCACGCGCTGTACATCGTCACCAACGCGGTGGCCTCCGTCCAGCGCAGCCGCCTGCGGGGCAGCGTATTCGCGGACCTCATCGATGGAACTTTTATCTCTGAGGACGCAGGCGCATCCAAGCCCGACAAGGCGTATTACGACTATGTGTTCTCTTGCCTCCCCGGCGTGACGGCGAAAACCGCGCTGGCCATCGGGGACTCCCTCGCCACGGATATCCGGGGCGCCAACAACGCGGGGCTCCCCTGCTGCTGGTATAATCCCACGGGCGCGCCCGGAGGGACGGACCTGCGCATCGACTATACCATCCGCGACCTGCGGGAACTGCTGGATATCGCATAAACAAAAACAGAGCCGGGGAGATCCCCGGCTCTGTTTTACGCCAGCCGCTCCCATGCCACGGAGCGCCGCCGCATTGATTTTTGTAAAAGAGCAGCCCGCGGAAACTGCAAAAGCCGCCGTATACTTTATAAGTAGCACCGCCGCTGCCGATACCCATCGAACCGTTCCTCCCACAGCAGCCGTGTGCCACGCCGTCCTCCGCGTCCACCAGGCGCGCCGTATACTCCCGCCAGCCGTCTCCGTTCATATCCACCGGCAGCCGGCCGCAGCAGCGCCGCCAATGCCGGGGCAATCTTTTTCACGCTACATCGTCCCCTCATATCTCCCCGCATACAGCCGTTTCGCCGCTTCCGTGCATTCCCGCACAAACGCCGTTTTGGCCTCCGTGTACCCGTCCCGGTCGTGCTCGAACCGTCTCCACAGCTCCAGCTTCATAGCCTCATAGGCCCGGGCCGTCTCGGGATGATCCATCAGATAATCCCGGAAATACAGCTCGTCGTGATCCCCGGCCCGCCGCAGATGCAGGTGGAACACCCGCTCCGCAAACCCCTCCTGCGTATATCCCTTATTAAAGGAAAGGCGATCATCCGACGCTGACATTAACCGATATCCACCCTCTGAAAGCCGGCGCTGCACGGTATCCCAGCCGCCGTCCGCCTCTACCAGGATATCCACAATGGGCTTGGCCCAGATCGTACCCACCGCTGTACTCCCGATGTGGCTGACACGGCTCTCCTCCGGCAAAAGCGTCCGCACAAACGCCCGCTCCTCCCGGAACCAGTCCGCCCAGCAGTCCTGGGGAGCGGTCAGGCGGATGGGGAACAGCCGCCACAGCTCTTCATTCGTCATCTTCTCCAAAGGCTGTTTCATCCGTCTCCCTTTCACCAGTTTGCCGGACCCTCCCGGCGGGCATACTCCAAAAGCGCCTCCTTGTCGTTGGGCAGCTCTCCTTCCACCACGGCGTCCAAAAGCGTTTCCAGCAGCCCGCCCACCGCCGGGCCGTGATACCCGATCTCCAACAAGTCTTTTCCCTTCACAGCCAATTGGCGAAGCGATACGCAGGCGTTCTCCGCCAGCAGCCGGTCCAAAATCGCCTCCGCCTTTCCGATCTCCGTCTGCATGCTCCGGTACTCCGGCGCCTGGGCCAGGTTGTCCGCCCGTTTGACGGCCAGCAGCAGCCGCAGCTCCCTCTCCCCCAGTTCCCGCAAGGCCCGGCTCACGCCCCGGTCCGTCCGCGGGATGTTCCGGTCATGCCACTCCACCAGCCGCACCACCGTCTCCCGCGTGGCATTGTCCAGCCGCAAGCGGCGGAGCATCTCGTCCGCCATCTCCCGGCTCACCGCCGGATGGCCGTAAAAATGCCCGTTTCCCGCGGCGTCCACTGTAAAGGAATTTGGCTTTCCAATATCATGGAGCAAGAGCGCATAGCGCAGGACCGGCTCCGGGGCCGCCGCGGACAGGGCATGGAGGGTATGCTCCCACACGTCGAAGCAGTGGTGGCGGTTGCGCTGGTGAAAGCCCACCATCGGCAGCACTTCCGGCCAGAATACGCCCAGAACGTCCGGGTATTCCCGCAGGACCTCCGCCGCCCAACCGCCGCACAGCAGCTTTGTCAGCTCCTCCCGGATGCGTTCCGGGGCGATGGCCTCCAACAGGGCGCGGCTGCGGTGGATGGCCGCCGCGGCCGCCTCCTCCACGGAGAATCCCAGGCACGCGGCAAACCGCAGCCCCCGCAATATGCGCAGGGCGTCTTCCCGGAACCGCCGCTCCGGCTCCCCCACGCACCGCAGCACGCCCGCCGCCAGGTCCTCCGCGCCGCCGAAGGGGTCCCGGAAATTTCCCCGCAGGTCCAGCGCCATAGCGTTGACGGTAAAATCCCGCCGCCCCAGGTCCTCCTCCAGAGAGCGGGTGAAGGCCACGCGCTCCGGGCGGCGGTGGTCCCGGTAGGCCCCGTCGGTGCGGAAGGTGGTGACCTCCACGCCGCGCCCGCCGCTTTGGATGGTGACGGTGCCGTGCCGCAGCCCCGTGGGAAGCGCCCGGTCCCCGAACAGCGCCAGCGTCTCCTCCGGCGGCGCCGCCGTGGTCACGTCCCAGTCCTCCGGCGGCCGGCCCAGGCGCAGGTCCCGGACGCAGCCGCCCACGCACCACGCCTCATGCCCCGCCGCCTCCAGCGTCTCCAGCACGTCCTTTACGTATTTCGGCATTTCCACCACGGTTTTCACCCTCCTTTCAGTTGCATTTCCCATCTTCATGGTCTATAATAAATTGCTTATATATTATACAACGCTTTCGCCCCGATTACAACGCGGCGGGGCGGTCCGTTTGAAAGGAAGTTCTTTCCGATGATGAACAATCCTCATCCCATTTCCGATTATCTGCTCCCAGGCAAGCGGGTCCATCTGGTGGGCATCGGCGGCGTGTCCATGTGTCCTTTGGCGGAGGTCCTGCGCGGCATGGGACTTTCGGTCCAGGGCTCCGACATGACGGAGGGCGACACGGTGCGGCATCTGCGGTCCCTGGGCATTGCCGTGGCCATCGGCCACAACGCGGAAAATCTGGGCGGCTGCGACTTTGTGGTGCGCACCGCCGCCGTGCACGACAGCAACCCGGAGATCGCGGGCGCGGTGGCCCGGGGCATCCCGGTCTACGAGCGCGCCCAGGCCTGGGGCGCCATTATGCGGCATTATCCAAACGCCCTCTGCGTCGCGGGCACCCACGGGAAAACCACCACCACCTCCATGTGCACCCATATCTTCATGGCCGCCCAGGCCGATCCCACCGTGATGATCGGCGGCACGCTGCCCCTGCTGCACGCGGGCTACCGGGTGGGACACGGAGAAACCATCATTTTGGAATCCTGTGAATACTGCAACAGCTTTTTGAGCTTTTTCCCCACTGTGGCGGTGATCTTGAACGTGGAGGAGGACCATCTGGACTTCTTCAAGGACCTTCAGGACATCGAGCACTCCTTCCGCGCCTTTGCGGAGCTGGTGCCCCCCGGGGGCCATGTGGTCGCCAACGCCGACGACGCCCACGCCATGGAGGCCCTGCGGGAGCTGGACCGCCCCCTGTTCACCTTCGCGCTGGACCATCCCGCCGACTGTACGGCGGCAAACCTGACGGAGACGGAGGAGGGCCCCTCTTTCGACGTGTGCGTCCACGGAGAGCGGTACGCCCACGTCTCCCTCCGGGTCCACGGCCGCCACAACGTGCTCAACGCTCTGGCCGCGGCGGCCGCCGCCTGGGTGCTGGACCTGCCCGGGAGCGCCGTGGAGGCGGGTTTGGGAGAGTTCACCGGCGCGGGCAGGCGGTTCGAGCACAAGGGGACCTACCACGGGGCGGAGATCTACGACGATTACGCCCACCATCCCGACGAGCTGCACGCCCTGCTGACCACAGCGAAGGAGCTGGGCTATCAGCGGCTGGTGGTGGCCTTCCAGCCCCACACCTACACCAGGACCGCCATGCTGTTCGACCACTTTGTGGAGGAGCTGAAGCTGGCGGACGTGGCGGTCTTGGCGGAGATCTACGCCGCCCGGGAGCAGAACACCCTGGGCATCTCCTCCGCCGACCTCTGCCGCCGCATCCCCGGCGCGGTGTACTGCTCCACCCTGGACAAGGTGGCGGACCAGCTCCGGCTGCTCGCCCGGCCCGGCGATCTGATCCTGACCGTGGGAGCGGGCGACATCTACCGGGCGGGGGAAAAGCTTTTGAAGGAGGCGTAAAGAGAGATGAAGATCACGGAACGCTTCCACAACACCCGCCCCGAGGGCGTTCTCCTGCCCCAGGAGGCCGCCGCCTTCGACCTTCTGGAGGCGCTTGGCATCGGCTATGACCGGGTCTCCAGCGATCCGGCGGACACCATGGAAAAATGCGCGGCGGTCAGCGCCGTGCTGGGCATGCCCATCTGCAAGAACCTTTTTCTCTGCAACCGGCAGAAAACCCAGTTCTACCTGCTGGCCCTGGGTCCCGACAAGCCGTTCCACACCAAGGACCTGAGCGCCCAGATCGGCTCCGCCCGGCTGTCCTTCGCTCCGGAGGAGGCTCTTTGGGACCTGCTCCGCTGCACCCCCGGCTCCGCCACGGTGCTGGGTCTGATGAACGACGCGGAGCACCGGGTCCGTCTGCTGATGGAGCGGGAGGTCTACGAATCCGAGTGGTTCTCCTGCCATCCCTGCATCTGCACCAGCAGCCTGCGGCTGAAAACGGAGGACCTGCTCCATAAATTCCTGCCCCACACCGGCCACGAGGCGACCGTGGTGGACCTGCCCGATGCATAAGCATAAAGAGAGCGTCGCTGCCTGGGGCAGCGGCGCTCTCTTTATGCCAGTTCCGCCAACAGGCGGCGGGCATCTTTTGCGCAATCGAGCGTTCCGCCCTGCTTCACCACCATGTCCAGCCGGGAGCGGGCCTTCTCCGCCTCCCCCTGGGCCAGGTCCGCCAGAGCCAGCCGGTAGGCGGCGGCGACACGCTGGAGCGGCTCCGTGTACAGCCCCTCCAGCTCGGCTTCCAGCCGCCGGAACGCCTCATAATCCTCCCGCTGGAAGGCCAGTCCCGCGTCCATCAGCGTCAGCAGCATCTCCCCGCTTTTCCGCAGGGCTTTCCCGGGCCGCTCCTTTTCCAGCAGCCGCTCCGTCTCCCGGCGGAGCTCCTCCGCCCGCCGCCCGTCCCCCAGACGCAGGCAGCAGTTAAACGCGATATTTTGATAGACCAGCTTTTGTGAAAGCCCCGGTTTTTTGAGCTGCACCTCGTCCAGAAGCGCGGCCGCCTCCCGGAACCGTCCGGAAAAGAACAGCCCCCTGGCCTCGTTCAGCTTCGCCGTCTCCGTGTTCCGCTTCATTCTGCCCAGCAGCAGACGGTAAACCTCAGCATACTTCACCGCGTCGCAGTCCCGGTTCAAGATACGCTCCAGGCCCAGACCGTGCACGGAATTTCCCAGCCGCACCAGCCGCAAACAGATGAGAAAAAGGGCCAGCGAGAGGATATAGATCAAAAACCACCACCGGGAATCCCCCAGCGGTCCCGTGGCCATCTCCCATAGAAAAAGCAGATACAAAGCCAAAACCACATAGTATCCAGCTTGGATGAATCGAAATCCCCGCCAGTACCGCCCGGCGATCTCCTCCGCCGTCAAATCCGCCGTTTTCAACGCCGCCATCCCCTTTCATGCACCGATCCTATCTCTTTTCCCGGGAAACCGCAAGAGGCCCGCCATCAAAAGATGGCGGGCCTTCTGTAAAGCTTTTTTACTTGCTGAGCTGCTCATCGATGGCCTTAGCGGCGGTCTTGCCCGCGCCCATGGCCAGGATGACGGTGGCCGCGCCGGTGACGGCGTCGCCGCCGGCATAGACGCCCTCCCGGGAGGTCAGGCCGTCCTCGTTCACCACGATGCCGCCCTTCTTGTTGATCTCCAGGCCCTTGGTGGTGGACTTGATCAGGGGGTTGGGGCTGGTGCCCAGCGCCATAATGACGCAGTCCACGTCGATCTCGAACTCGCTGCCCGGGATCTCGATGGGACGGCGGCGGCCGGAGGCGTCCGGCTCGCCCAGCTCCATCTTGATGCAGCGGATCTGGGTGACGTCGTCGTTCTCATCCGCGAAGATCTCCACGGGGTTATGGAGGGTCTTGAAGATGATGCCCTCTTCCTCGGCGTGCTCCACCTCTTCCCGGCGAGCGGGAAGCTCCTCCATGCCGCGGCGGTACACGATGTACACCTCGGCACCCAGGCGCTTGGCGCAGCGGGCGGCGTCCATGGCCACATTGCCGCCGCCGATCACGGCCACCTTCTTCGGGTGCTGGATGGGCGTGTCGGACTCAGGCAGATACGCCTTCATCAGGTTGATGCGGGTCAGGAACTCGTTGGCGGAATAGACGCCCCGGTAGTTGATGCCCGGAATGTCCATGAACATGGGCAGACCCGCGCCGGAGCCAATGAACACGGCCTCAAAGCCCTGCTCCTCCATCAGCTCATCCACGGAGATGGTGCGGCCCACCACGGTATCGGTGGCGATGGTCACGCCCAGGGCCTTCAATCCGTCCACTTCCTTCTGGACGATGGCCTTGGGCAGACGGAACTCGGGGATGCCGTAGACCAGCACGCCGCCGGCCAGGTGCAGCGCCTCGAACACGGTGACGTCATACCCCTTGCGGGCAAGGTCGCCGGCGCAGGTGAGTCCGGCGGGGCCGGAACCCACCACCGCCACCCGGTGACCGTTGGAAGCGGGCTTCGCGGCAGTCTCGGCGGCGTGGGCGTTGTGCCAGTCGGCCACAAAGCGCTCCAGACGGCCGATGCCCACGGGATCGCCCTTCTTGCCCCGGACGCAGTACTTCTCGCACTGGCTCTCCTGGGGGCAGACCCGGCCGCAGACGGCGGGCAGGGCGGAGGTGGCGGCGATGATCTGATAGGCGGCCTCAAAGTCGCCCTTGCTCACCTCGGCGATGAACTCGGGGATATGTACCATGACCGGGCAGCCCTCCATGCAGGGCTTGTTTTTGCAGTGCAGGCACCGCTGGGCCTCGTCCAGAGCCTGCTCCTCGGTGTAGCCCAGGGCGACCTCGTTGAAATTCTTGTTGCGGACGTTGGGATCCTGGGAGGGCATGGGGTTCTTCGTCAAAGACATATTGGCCATGATCATTCGGCCTCCTTCTTGAACAGGTTGCAGGTCTCCTCGTATTTGTGGGCCTCGAAATCGCGGTACATCTGGTTGCGCTTGACCGCCAGATCCCAGTCCACCTGGTGTCCGTCAAAGTCGGGACCGTCCACGCAGGCG
The DNA here is from genome assembly GCA_023406225.1 of Bacillota bacterium. Classification (GTDB taxonomy): domain Bacteria; phylum Bacillota; class Clostridia; order Oscillospirales; family Oscillospiraceae; genus Oscillibacter. The sequence continues at coordinate 10,217 of JAEXWS010000127.1, forward strand.
AACTTCATCTCGCCGCCCACGCTCAGCCGGCAGCCGCCGCACATGCCCGTGCCGTCGATCATGATGGGACTCATGGAGACGGTGGTGGGGATGCCGTAGGGCTTGGTGGTCATGGAGACGAATTTCATCATGACCATGGGGCCGATGGCAAAGACCTCGTCGTACTGGTTGCCCGCCTCGATCAGCTCCTTGAGCGCGTCGGTGACCAGGCCCTTCTGGCCGTAAGAGCCGTCGTCCGTGCAGATCTTCAGCACGTCGCTGGCGGCCTTGAAATCGTCCTCCAGGATCACCAGGTCCTTGTTCTTGAAGCCCACCACCGCGTGGACCTCGGCGCCGTCGTCATGGAACTTCTTCAAAACAGGATACGCGATGGCGCAGCCCACGCCGCCGCCGACCACGCAGACCTTCTTCTTGCCCTCCGTCTCGGTGGCCTTGCCCAGGGGGCCCACAAAGTCCTGCAGGCAGTCGCCTTCGTTCATATGGCTCAGCTTCTCGGTGGTGGCGCCGACGGTCTGGACGATGATGGTGACGGTGCCCTTCTCCGGATCAAACGCGTTGATCGTTATGGGAATGCGCTCGCCGTGCTCGTCAACCCGCAGGATGATGAACTGGCCGGGCTGAGCCTTCTTGGCGATCAGGGGAGCTTCGATCTCATATAAAGTGACTGTGGGACGGAGCGCCTCTTTTCTCACGATACGATACATACTGTTCCTTCTTTCCCGAATGATCGAATTTTAAAATACCGCGGACCTGTATCCTTCGACACGACACATTGTTTACATTTTAACAGAATCTCAAATGACCGTCAATGAGTTTTCTATGGGAAGACGCCGAAATCCACCCCATGTTTTTGGTCGTTTCGTGGAATTTGCGCAAACGCCGGAGCTACATGCGCAACGTGATCTCCCTGCCGCTGGACTGGAGGACGCCCTCCTCCCGGAGGCGTTTCAGCTCCCGCATCATGGCGCTGCGGTCCGTTGCGATGTAATCGGCCAGGGTGCTGAGGGAAAAGGGCAGCAGGAAGGTGTCGCTGCCCCGTTTGGCGGCCAGTTGGCCGAAGTAGCAGAGCAGCTTTTCCCGGATGGAGCGGCGGGAGAGGACGTCCACCCGCTCGGAGAGGTCCTGGGCCTTGGCGGACATGAGCCGCAGCATGTTCTGCACCAGCAGGCTGTGGTGGGTGCAGGCGCGCTCGCACCGCTTCAAAATATGGGGATAGTCGATAAACATCACGTCGCAGGCGGTCCGGGCCACCACCTCCAGGCTGTCCCTCCCGGAGCCGGCGAAGTCCAGCGTCCGGCCGAACACGCCTCCGGCGGACAGCTCCTCCAGCACGGTGGAGACCCCCTCCTCGTCGATGCGGATCAACGACGCCTCTCCCCGTTCGATCACGCCCACCGAATTGTTTCCCCCCACCGTCAGATCGTAGATCAGCTCGTCGGAGCGGTAGGACCTCTGCACGGCGTGGAAGCAGTCCAGCATCTGTAAGTAACTGTCATAGCTGATATCCATGAATAACGGGCTTTTTTCCAGTTCCCGCTGGGTCAGCATCGCGGTCTCCCCTTTCTGTTGCATATATCACATCGTTTCTATCATAACAGCCCACAGCTTGGTTGTAAAGGGTAATTCAGGCAAATTTCATAGATTATTCACCAATTCCAAGGCGGGTTCCTGTATGATAAACACAGGCAACAGGAAGGGCCGAATACGGGCGGGAACCGCCCCGAGAAAGGATGCAGCGAAGTGAACATTGCCTATTTTCTGCTCCCCAAGAACAGTGTCGCCTATCTGTACGATGACTGCACCTTCCGCCAGGGATTGGAAAAAATGCGGCACCACGGATACACCGCCATCCCCGTCATCACGCGGGACGGCCGCTACGTGGGCACGGTGAGCGAGGGAGATTTCCTCTGGCGCCTCCTTGCCGAAGACAACGGCTCCTTCTCCATGAAGGACATGGAACAGCTCCGCATCCGGGATATCCTCCGCGGAAACCAGTACCCCCCCGTCGGCATCACCGTCGGCATGGAAGAGCTTCTGCACAGCGCCATGAACCAGAACTTCATTCCCGTGGTGGACGATCTGGGCAGTTTCATCGGCATCGTCACCCGGAAGGACATCATCCGCTATTTCGCGGGTGAAAACAAAGCGGCGGAGCCGCGGCTCCTGCGGAAAATCGTATAAACCAGCCGGGAACGGGGCCTGCGGGCTCCGTTCCCGGTTTTTTCAGGCGGAGCGGGCGGTCCCGGGGCCTGCTTCATACCATCTGATCCAGGGAGAATTTCCGCACGCTCCCCGGCAGGCCGGCGCTCCGGGTGGCGACGCCCGCCACAAAGCCCGGAAAGGTATCCACATAGTAAAAATGCTCTCCGTACTGCAAAGGCGTCTCCGACTCCAGCATGGTCCCGACGCCCGTGCCCGCCCGCTTGGCCCGGGCCTCCCGCCGGACCCAGCTCTGGAAAAAGGCCCGCTCCGTCGCCACGTCCGCCAGCCGCCGCATGGTCCGTTGGCTCACCGGGCGGATATGCTCGATATCCACGCCCAGCGGCTCGTCCGAAAGACCCACCAGCACCGCCCCGGCGGTGTGGCTGAGATTGAAGTGGACCGTTGGGAAATCGGGGAAATAGGGCTTTCCCATGGAGGACTGCGCCATGGGCGGCAGCTCCCGCCAGCGGTACCGCTCCCAAAGGGCGCGGCGCAGGATCAGGTAGGCGCACAGCGGCTCCCGCCGCTTCTCCGCCTGCTGGACGCGCAGCAGCCGTTCCCGCCGCTGAGGGGGCAGCATGGCCATCATGGCCTCCGCCTCCCGCTCCGTCAGGGGCCGTTCCAGTCTGGCCGCCCAAAGCTCGATGGACATCCGCGCACCTCCTCTGCGTCGATTTTTGCGTATAGGCCCATTTTACGCATTCCCGCCCCGTCTGTAAAGCATCCGGAAACTTTTTTCAAAAAATTTGAGAAAAAAAGAGGAAATCAAAATACGGCGGGGTATATCTAATAGTGACTCATGCCCGCTTCGGTATGACCGCCGGGAAATTTGGCAAAACTGACCGAAAGGAGGCGCGCCATGGCCTTCCCCCAGAACTTTCTGGACGAGCTCACCGCCCGCAGCGATATCGTGGACGTGGTGGGCAGCTACGTGCAGCTCACCCGCAAGGGCGCCAACCTGTTCGGCCTGTGCCCCTTCCACAGCGAAAAGACCGGGTCCTTCTCCGTCTCCCCGGACAAGCAGATTTTTTACTGCTTCGGCTGCAAAAAGGGCGGGGGCGTTGTGAATTTCATCATGGAGGAGGAAAACCTCTCCTTTCCGGACGCGGTGCGCTTTCTGGCCAAGCGGGCGGGCATGGAGGTGCCTGAGGAGGAGGGCGACCGGGAGGCCGGACGCAGGCGCCAGCGCCTGCTGGAGCTGAACCGGGACGCGGCCCGCTTTTATCACCAGCTCCTCCAGCAAAGCGAGGGGCGGGCGGTGCAGGCGTATCTGGACCGCCGCCGGATCACCCGGGCCACGGCGGTAAAGTTCGGCATGGGCGCGTCTTTGGACGCGTGGGACGTTTTGCTGAACGCCATGACGAAGAAGGGCTACACAAAGTCCGAACTGCTGGAAGCGGGCCTTGTGGTCCAAAACAAAAACGGCGGATTGTACGACAAGTTCCGCAACCGCCTCATGCTCCCGGTGATCGACACCCGGGGCGACGTGGTGGCCTTCGGCAGCCGGGTGCTGGACAAGTCCGAACCCAAGTATATGAACTCCTCGGAAACGCCGGTCTACAGCAAGCGGCGGGTCCTGTACGGGCTGAATCTGGCCAAAAAGACCAAGCGGCCCAATATCATCCTCTGCGAGGGGAACCTGGATATCGTCACCCTTCATCAAGCGGGGTTCGACAACGCGGTGGCCTCCATGGGCACGGCGCTGACGGTGGAGCAGACCCGCCTGCTCTCCCGCTTCACCAAGGAACTGGTGCTGTGCTACGACAACGACAACGCCGGAAAGATCGCCACGGAGCGGGCGCTGCAGATCCTGAACAACACCGAATTCACCGTCCGGGTGCTGCAGCTTCCCCGCAGGCGGACGGAGGACGGCGAGCTTGTGAAGCAGGACGCCGACGACTTCATTAAAAACCAGGGTCCGGACGCCTTTGAGCGCCTTCTCAGCGGCAGCGAGAACGGCATGGAGTTCCGCATGGCCCAGGTGGCCGGAAAGTACGACCTTGCCGACGACCAGGCCCGCGTCGCCTACGGCGAGGAGATCAGCGCCCTGCTGGCGGGCCTCTCCAACGCGGTGGAGCGTGAGATCTACACCATCCGGGCCGCCGAGACCGCCAAGATCACGCCGGAGGCCATGAAACTGGAGGTCCAGCGGGCTTTCAAGCGCCGCATGAACCAGGAAAAGCGGGCGGAGCTGCGCAAGGACCTGAACCCGGCGGCCCAGCTCCAGCCGAGGGAACGCGCCCTGCGCTATGAAAATATCCGCTCCGCCCGGGCGGAGGAGGGCATCCTGCGGCTCCTTCTTCTGGACGACGGCCTCTTCCCCCCGGAGCCCCCGCTGGAGGAGGCCCAGTTCTCCTCTCCCCTGCTGGGACGGACGTTTTCCCTGCTGTGGCGGGCCAGGGCGGAGGGCCGCGCCGTCTCGGTGGCGGCGCTGGCCGGGGCGCTGAGTCCTGAGGAGATGAACCACATCACGGCGGTCTGCCAGCAGCCGGAGTCCCCGCAGAATGCCCGGCAGGCCCTGGCGGACTACATACGCATCGTACAAACGGAAGCCGGCAAGCGGATGGGCGGTCCCACGGACCCCCTGCTGGCGGCGACAGAAAAATACAAAGACAAAAAGGGTACTGGAGGAAAGCAGCATGGCTAACAAGAAGGAATTGACCCCCGAGGAGCTGGAGCGGCAGGCAGACGCGTTTCTGGCCGCCGCCGAGGCGGAGGACGCTGACGGGGGGGAGGAGGAAAAGCCGGCTGCCAGGTCCGCCAAAAAGCCCGGAAAGAAAAAGACGGAGGCCGAAGCGGAGGAGCCCGCGCCCATCATGACCGACGAGGAGGCCAAAAAGGCCGGCATCGTCCGCCTGGATGACAAGCAGGTGGCCGCCCTGCCCGCCTCCGGCTGGCTCATTGGGAATGAAAAGCTGCGGGAGCTGCTGGCCAAGGGCAAGAAAAAGGGCAAGCTGGAATCCGCCGAGCTGATGGAGGCCGTGGACGATCTGAACCTGGAAGGCGAGCAGATGGACCAGCTCTACGACTCCCTGGAGGCGCTGAACATCGACATCAGCACCGACGAGGACCTGCTGTTGCTGCCGGAGCTCCCGGACGACGAGCCCGCCGCCGAGGAGATCGCCGACGTGGAGGAAGAGGAGCTGGTGGACCCCAACTCCCTGGTGAACAACTTCTCCATCGACGATCCCGTGCGCATGTACCTCAAGGAGATCGGCAAGGTGCCTCTGCTGTCCCCGGATGAGGAGGTCAACCTGGCCCAGGCCATGGCCCTGGGCGCCGAGGCGGACGGAAAGCTAAGAGAGCTGCGCCGCCAGCGGGAAGCGGGGGAAGCGGTCACCGTCTCCGACGAGGAGGCCCGCCGCTGGCGCTCCGACTACAACAAGGGCGAGGCCGCCAAGCAGAAGCTGGCGGAGGCCAACCTCCGTCTGGTGGTGTCCATCGCCAAGCGGTACGTGGGCCGGGGCATGCTGTTCCTGGACCTGATCCAGGAGGGCAACCTGGGCCTTATCAAGGCCGTTGAAAAGTTCGATTATACAAAGGGCTATAAATTCTCCACCTACGCCACCTGGTGGATCCGCCAGGCCATCACCCGGGCCATCGCGGACCAGGCGCGGACCATCCGCATCCCCGTCCATATGGTGGAGACGATCAACAAGGTCATCCGGGTCAGCCGCCAGCTTCTCCAGGAGCTAGGCCACGATCCCTCCCCCGCCGAGATCAGCGCGGAGATGGGGATGCCCGTGGAAAAGGTCCGGGAGATCCTGAAGATCGCCCAGGAGCCCGTCTCCCTGGAGACTCCCATCGGCGAGGAGGAGGACAGCCATTTAGGCGACTTCATCCCCGACGAGGGCGCGTCCGAGCCCTCTGAGGCGGCCTCCTTCACGCTTTTGAAGGAGCAGCTCATGGATGTGCTGTCCACCCTGACCCCCCGGGAGGAAAAGGTCCTGAAGCTCCGCTTCGGCATCGAGGACGGGCGGACCCGGACGCTGGAGGAAGTGGGCAAGGAGTTCAACGTCACCCGCGAGCGCATCCGCCAGATCGAGGCCAAGGCGCTGAGAAAGCTGCGCCACCCCAGCCGCAGCAAAAAGCTGAAAGACTTTTTGAACTAAGCCCATCAGCGGGGCCAGCCGAAAAGGCTGGCCCTCTCTGCGCATCCGTCCCAATCTCGCGGCGGTTGTTTTTTCCCATCCCCTGCGGTATACTCAAAAGGATCATGCGATCCATATCTCCGGCAAACGCATCCGCCCGTCTGTGCGGCATGGGCAAAACCGGCTTACGAGGAGCAGCGACATGAAAAAGACCCACATCACCGCGCTCGGTGAGATTTTGATCGATTACACGCCCCTGCCGGACTCCGACGCGGGCATGTCGGTCTTTGAGCAAAATCCCGGCGGCGCGCCCGCGAACGTTCTGGCCTGCGCCGCCAGACTGGGCCGCAGCACCGCCTTCATCGGCAAGGTGGGCGACGACCTCCAGGGCCGCTTCCTGGTGGAGACGCTGCGGCGCGTTGGCATCGACACCGGCGCCCTTCGGGTGGACGAGCGGTATTTCACGACCCTGGCTTTTGTGAAGCTCTCCGAGACGGGAGAGCGCAGCTTCTCCTTCGCCCGGAAGCCCGGAGCGGACACCCAGCTCTCCCCGGAGGAGCTGGACCGGGAGCTGATCGCAAACAGCGGCATCCTCCACTTCGGCTCTCTCTCCCTGACGGGCGAGCCCGCCCGCAGCGCCACTCTGGAGGCCGTGCGCATCGCCAGGCAGTCCGGCGCCATCATCGCCTACGATCCCAATTACCGCCCCCTGCTGTGGCGGGACGAGGCGGAGGCCAGGCGGCAGATGCAAAGCCCCCTGCCGGACGTGGACCTCTTAAAAGTCTCGGACGATGAGATCGGCTTACTCACGGATACGGAGGATTTCGTCCGCGGCGCCTCCGGGCTGGTGGCCCGGGGCGTGCGCTGCGTGGCCGTCACCATCGGAAGCCAGGGGACCCTGGTGGTCACCAGGGACGGCGCGGCCATGGTCCCCGGCTTTCCCACCCGGGCGGTGGACACCACCGGGGCGGGCGACTCCTTCTGGGGCGGGTTTCTGACCTGCATCTCTGAGAGTGGGAAATCCCTGGACGAGCTGACGTTCGCGGACTATCAGCGTTTTGCCCGCTTCGGCAACGCCGTGGCCTCGCTGTGCGTGGAAACGCGGGGCGCCATGCCCGCCATGCCCAGCCGCGAGGACGTTTTGGCCCGGATGAAGAGGACCTGAGCCGCGGCAGCCCCTGCAAAAAGGAGGACCCCCCGCCGGGGGGTCCTCCTTTTTCACGGTGCGGAACCGAACCGTTCCCTATTGTTCCCTGCCGAGCCACTTTTTCAGGACGGCGTGGATATAATCCACATCCAGGGGCTTCGCCAGGAAATCATCCATGCCGGCTTCAGCCGCCATGTTCCGGTCCTCCTGGAATGTATTGGCCGTCAGGGCGATGATGGGAATGGAGCGGGCGTCCGGATGGTCCGAGGCCCGTATCGCCTTCGTCGCATCAAGGCCGTTCATCCGCGGCATCTGCACATCCATCAAGATCAAATCGAAATGCCCCGGCTCGCTCTGCAAAAACATCTCGACCGCCTGCGCCCCATCCACAGCAAGCTCGACCTTTGCGCCCTCCAGCGACAGCAGTTCCACGGCGATCTCCGCGTTCAGCGCGTTGTCCTCCGCCAACAGGAAGCACGCATTCTCAAACGCCCCTTCCAAAACCGGCGCGGCCTCCGGTTCCTGTGTTTCCGCGAAGAGCATGGGGATGCTGAAATAGAACTCGCTTCCCTTGCCGGGCTGACTGCTTACCTGCAATTCGCCGCCCATCCCCTCTACGATATGATAGCTGATGGGAATGCCCAGGCCGATCCCCTGGCTGCGGGAGCGGTTGCTGCCAACTTGCTCAAAGGACTTGAAAATGCGGGGCAGGTCCTCCTGGGCAATGCCCACGCCGGTATCGGAAACGCAGAAATAGTAGACCGCCCCGGCGCCGTCCGCCTCCCGTTCCTCCACGGTCAGGCGCACCCGGCCTTCCGCCGGCGTAAACTTGATGGCGTTGGAAAGCAGGTTCATCAGCACCTGCTTGAGGCGGATAGCGTCGCCGACCAAAGCGGTGTGGCTCACGCCGGCCGTGCAGGTAAGCCGGATCTGCTTGGCCTGGGCCTGGGCCTGCATAATGCTGTGGATCTCATCCAGCACCTGCTCCAGAGAGAAGTTCTCCCTGGCGATCTTCAGCATCCCGCCGTCGATCCGGCTCATCTCCAAAATATCGCTGAGCAGTCCCAGCAGATACTGCGAAGAGGTGTGGAGCTTCGTCAAAGTCACCTTTGCGTCGTCCGGCATCCCGCGGTTCATGGAAAGAAGGGTGGCAAGTCCCACAATGGCGTTCATGGGCGTTCGGATCTCATGGCTCATTCTGGAAAGGAACTCGCTTTTTGCCCGGCTTTCCGCCTCCGCCTTTGCGACCGCCCTTTGCATATTGGCGGCCTTGATCCTCATATTGGAAATAACGGCGATCACGACGACGATGAAGAGGGAAAAAGCGGCGATGAGCAGCACCGAAGCAAGGGGATTGCCCTCAATGATCTGGCGCAGCGGAGTGGTGGCCGCGCCCACAGCCGTCAGATTGTGGTCAAGGATAGAGCGTTTGTCGTTTTCAGAAAGGCCGTTGATCCCCTTGTTGATAATGGTCAGCAAGGTCGTATCTGCCGGCACGGGCAGGGCAAACCCGATCGCGATCCGGTTTTCCGATAACGTGACAGGCGTGACGTTGTTAAAGATATGCGCCTGGATGACCTGTTCCATGTACGCGGACAGCCCGCAGGCAAAGTCGACCTCGCCCCGGTTCACCGCGCACAAAACGTCATACGCCGTCTCATAGTATTTCACATGGCTGGCTTTGGCATACTCCGGCAGTACACGGCCCTCCACAAGCCCGCAGGTGAGGTTTTCTCCCGGATATGTCACCGTTTTATTGCGTACCACCAAGTCGTTCACAGTGGAATATGACGCCGAGGCCGCCAGCTCGCCCTTCATCACGTCGTAGGCGTCGTCAAAGAAAAAGCCCGCAAGATCGGCCTCTCCCGCCGCCACCATCTGCAGCATGTGGGCATAGCTGTCGGTCAGGACATAGGAAAACTCCAAGCCGTACTGCCGGCTGATCCTATCCAGCAGCTCGGGAACGATCCCCTCATGGCCGCCGTCTTCCGTACCCACACAGTAAAAGGGGTGGTAGTAGCTGGGGACCGCCACAGTCACCGTACCCTTTTCCCGAACATATTCTTCCTCTTCTTTCGACAGCAGCAGATCGTGCACATTGCTGTCGCCAAAATACTTGCTGTACAGGTCCTCGGAAAAGTCAGGGTTTGAGGACAGGATCTCACTCATGGCCCAATTGAGCTGATCCAGCAGCTCTTGCCGGCCCGGCTGGAGAACGAGGTAGTGCGGCTGGGCGTCGATGTATGCGACCGCCCGGAACTCGCCGGTGTCGTCGGCTATATTCCCCAGCTTCACATCGATAACGCCCTGGTAAAGATCCGTGTCGATCCGCCCCGCGGCCACCTCTTCCGGCGAATAGCGTTTGATGGTGCAATCCAGCCCGTTCAGGGACAAAAACACCTCCATTCGGCGGACGTTCTCTTTCGCCCGTTCAACCACGCCGATGGTCTTTCCGTTTAAGTCGCTGTAATCGTAGCCGCGTATGGTGTGGTCATCCCACCGCGCCAGCAAAACAGATTTCGTATTCCCGCAGCTATAGTCCGGATACGCAAAGCACGCCTTCAGCTCCTCCGAATAATAGGTGCCGCCCATCAGGTCGTATTTGCCCTGCCTGAACTCCTTCACCATCTCTTCGCCCGAGGTGTTGATGTATTCGTAGTTCCAGCCGGTATACTTTGCAATTTCGTCCAGATAGTCCACGACCAGTCCGGAGCGCCGCCCATTTTGATCGGTCATGGTAAAGCCCGGAACTTCGGGAAAGGGGACCCGGAGCGTGACCGGAGGTTCCGCCCCCGCCGCGGCCGGAACCGCCAGGGAGGTCAACACCCATAGCGCCGCGCATATGGAAAAAAGCCGTCTCTTTCGCAGTTGCTTTCTCTCTCTAAACGTCATATAAGACCTCTCTTCGTAAGCTGTTTCGATCGCGGGAAATCTCCATACGGCCCTTGCGTAAGCAGCCGCCCGCACGCCGGCCGTCGTTAGCCGGCGCCGTGTGCGCCCTGGCGCTTGGATAAGCCGCGGAATCCGCACAGCAGGCGGCGCCGAAATGCCATTAAAACATCTTTTTCTCCAGAACGCCTTTTTAAAAAAATAAAGCCGCAGCCCTTTTGGTCCTGTAGGCATTCAGCCCACAACGCCCAAATTGTTGCGACTTTATGGAATACCATAACAATTCCGATATTTTTAAAAGGTGTTTTTCGGATTTTCTCTATTTTATATAACTTTACTTTAACATAATCGTTTTTATTTGTAAAGCCATTTTTTAGATAAAATACTGCCTGCCGCCTTTCTGCCCTTAATTTCCATTGGCGCAAAACTGTGTTTTCTTCTCTTTACGGCTTCACCGAAAAACTCATCTCCCGCTCTGCTGCATCATTCCGATACTGTATTTATCTCCGCTTTGATCTTTTTCACCAGTCCCCGGCAGCCTTCCAGCAGCAGATGCATCTTGCCCATAAAATCCCCGCCGCGGATGCGGTACATATTCCGGAGGTTCGCCCGGTCCATACCGATCAGCAGGTCGTTTTCGGCCATGCTCCATCCCGAATCTTTTTCAGAAGCTCGGACTTGCTCCAGCCGTATTTCATGGCCGCATTCAGATGCCATGTTTCCTTCAAAACAGCCGTATCCAAAAGGGGTCAAGAGCAGAGGAGAGCCATGATGTCCGCGCCAGTCTCCGCCTTGCGCCGAGCGGCGGTCTTCCATGCCTCCGTCCGGCTGACGGTCCCAGCTTCCCAGAGGTTCCGGGGCAGATTCAGCAAGCTCAGATAATTGACGTTCGCGTTCA
>JAEXWS010000221.1 GCA_023406225.1 Bacillota bacterium
TGTCTACGTCCGTGGTCATGCCGGTGGTCTGGGAGATGACGATGATGCCCACCGCCAGGGAGGACGCGCTCATGGCGGCGATGGCCGCGTCGCTGTTCCAGTGGGGGCGGCTGGCCATCCGCAAAAGGAAGAAGGCCGCCAGGATCACCACGGGGATGGAGAAGTACAGCGGCGTCAGCCCCAGGGCTACGGCGATGGCCAGGGCCCCGAAGGACACGTGGGACAGTCCGTCCCCGATCATGGAGTAGCGCTTCAGGACCAGGGACACCCCCAGCAGGGCGCAGCAAAGGCTCACCAGCACGCCGGCGGCCAGGGCCCGCTGCATGAAGGGCCAGGAGAACATCGTCAGAAGGTTCATACGCCGCCCTCCTCCCGGAATCGCTTCCCCAGGGGGGAGGACAGGTAATCCGCCGCCGTGCCGCAGAAGTAGCTGCTGCGGCCGATGTGGAGCACCGTCCGGGCGCTTTGCAGGGCGGCCTTGAGATCGTGGGTGACCATGACCACCGCCATCCCCTCCTTCCGGTTCAGATAAGCCAGAGTCTTGTAAAGGTCCTGGGCGGCGGCGGGATCCAGCCCGGTGATGGGTTCATCCAGGATGAGAAGGGAGCTGGCGGCGCACAGGGCCCGGGCCAGCAGCACCCGCTGCTGCTGGCCGCCGGAGAGGTCCCGGTAGCATTGGTCCTTCAGCTCCAGAACGCCCAGCTTGCCCATGTTCATCAGCGCCTCGGACTTCTGGGCGGACGTGTAGAAAAAGCGCATCCCCTTGCGGTTCAGGCAGCCCGAGAGCACCACCTCGTACACTGTGGCGGGAAAGTCCCGCTGGGCCCGGGTCTGCTGGGGCAGATATCCAACGGCCCCCCGCTCCAGCTCCGGCGAGCGCAGGATCTGGCCCGAAAGAGGCGGGAGCAGACCCAAAAGGCCCCGGAGCAGGGTGGATTTGCCGGAGCCGTTGTCCCCCACGATGCAGAGGTAATCCCCCCGGCGCACCGTCAGGTCCAGGTGCTCCAGGACGCTTTGCCCCTCGTAGCCCAGGGACACGTCCCGGCAGATCAAAAGCTCATTGGGCTCCATGGTCGTCCTCCTCGCCGGCGCACCGGCTGCAAAGGCCGGTGAACAGCGTTCCCCGCGGGTCCACCCGGAAGTGGTGCTCCGATTCCAGATGGCCGTAAAAGTCCTGGAGATGGGAGCAGTCCAGGTGCAGGATGCGGCCGCACCGGCGGCATTTGAGCAAAAAGCAGTCTCCGCCCGCCTCGTGGGAGCAGTAGCGGTACAAGGCCCCGTCGGCGGTGTTGACCTTGTGGATGCGGCCCGCGGATTCCAGCTTCTCCAATTGGCGGTAGATGGTGGCAAGGCCCACCGGGCAGCCCGCCTGGCGCAGGTCCTCCGCCAGGTCCGCCGCCGTGACGGACTCCTCCCGCCGCGCCTCCAGGCAGCGGAGCACCGCCTGCTGCTGTTTCGTTTGATAGGGCATAGTCGCCTCCTGACAATGAAAATGAAAATCATTTTCATATTATAGACGAACGAGGAAAAAAGTCAAGAGCGGTTGCAAAAATCCGCCGGATGGGGTATGGTAAAGGAACAGTTGCGCAAGGGCGCGTCATTTACGATATGGGAGCGGAAGCAAATGAAAGTATCTCTGGTCATCATGGCGGCGGGCCTGGGGTCCCGGTACGGCGGCAGCAAGCAGGTGGACGGCATCGGCCCCCACAACGAGATCTTGATGGAATACTCCATCTATGACGCCCTGCGGGCGGGATTCAATAAGATCGTGTTCATCATCAAGCCGGAGATGGAGCGGATGATGCGCGAGCTTTGCGGGGACTACCTGGCCCGAAAGACCGCCAGGGACGGCGGCCCCGTGGAGGTGGCTTACGCGTTCCAGGATTTCTCCTCCGTGCCGGATTTCTACACGGTCCCGGCGGAGCGGACGAAGCCCTTCGGCACCGTCCACGCCCTGCTGTGCGCGGCGGACGTGGTCCATGAGCCCTGCTGCGTCATCAACGCCGACGACTATTACGGCATCGACGCCTATCAGACTATTTACGACGAGCTGGTGAAGCTCCCCGCCGAGGGCCGGGGGACCATGGTGGGGTATCTGCTGAAAAACACCGCCAGCCTCCACGGCACCGTGTCCCGGGGGGTGTGCACCGTGAAGGACGGGAAGCTGGCCTCCATCCGGGAGGCGCTGAAGGTCCAGCTCTATGCCGACGGGACCCTGAGGGACCTGGCGGAGGACCGGCCCCTGTCTCCGGACACGGTGGTCTCCATGAACTTCTTCGGGTTCGCCCCCAGCATCTTCCCGGCCCTGAGGGACTATTTTGAGGAGTTTCTCCGCCGGGACGGCGGAAAGGACCTGAAATCCGAGTGCCTGCTGCCCGTGATGGTGGGGGAGCAGCTCAAGGCGGGGAAGCTGGAGGTCTCCGTCCTCCACTCCGCCGACAAGTGGTTCGGCATGACCTACCGGGAGGACCGGGAGGTGGTGGCGGCGGAGCTGCGGAAGCTCCATGACCGGGGGGAGTACCCGGCGGACCTGCGGGCGTGACGGAC
>JAEXWS010000183.1 GCA_023406225.1 Bacillota bacterium
GACCACATCCACCCGGCGGCGCTCCGCCGCCTCCAGCACCTGGTCCAGATTTTTGATCAGCCGCGCCTCCAGCTCGCCGTAGTGGGAGAAGTCGTCGATCACGCCCCGCATGGAGCCGAAAATCACCTTGCAGCGGAGCTTTTCTGCCAGCTCCACGTGCTCGATCAACCGGGCGACCGCCTGGCGCTGGGTCTCGTCGTCCCCGGAGATGAGGCAGAGCCCGTTTCCGAAATACTCCATGCCCGTGGCAATGGCGGACACCTCCAAACGGTACCGCTCCATCAGCCGCAGCAGCGCCTCCGCATCCCGGGTGAGGGGGTCCTTGATCTGAAGCTCCACCCCGTCGTAACCGCAGGCGGCGGCCTGCTGAAAACACTGTTCAAAAGGCCCCCGCAGCATGATGGGCGCGGTGACGCCCGCCTGTTCGTCCGTGATGCAGACCGCATATTTCAGTTTTTTCATACCCTTGCTCCCTACTCGTGGCCCAGATAGCTTTTTTTGATATCCTCATTGCTTCGCAGCGCCTCCGCCGAGCCCTCGATCACGATCTGCCCGGTTTCCATCACATAGCCCCGGTGGGCGATCTGCAGGGCCGCGTTTGAATTCTGCTCCACCAGCAGAATGGTCATCCCGTCCTGGTTGATCTTCTGGATGGTGCGGAAGATGTCGCTGATGACCCGGGGCGCCAGGCCCAGGGAGGGCTCGTCCATCATCAAAAGCTTCGGGTGCTGCATCAGCGCCCGGCCCACGGCCAGCATCTGCTGTTCGCCGCCGGAGAGCGTGCCCGCCAGCTGACCCTCCCGCTCCTTCAAACGGGGGAAAAGGCTGTAGACGTACGCCAGGTCCTGCTGGACGGCCTTCCCGCCGGACGGCTGAAGAAACGCGCCCATCATCAGGTTTTCCGCCACGGTGAGCTGGGCGAACACATGCCGCCCCTCCAGGCATTGGGCGATGCCCAGCTTGGAGATCTGGTGGCTTTTCATCCGCTCGATGTTTTTCCCCTGGAACAGGATCTGTCCCTCGCCGCCCCGTCCCAAAAGACCGGAGATGGAGCGCAGCGTGGTGGTTTTTCCCGCTCCGTTGCCGCCGATGAGGGAGACGATCTCCCCCTGGTCCACGTGGAGGGAAATGCCGCGGATGGCGTGGATGTGGCCGTAATGAAAGTTATAATCGACAAGCTCCAGCAGTTTTTCAGGCATCGATGCCACCTCCCAGGTAAGCGGAGACGACCTCCGGGTCGTTTTGAACGGCCTGGGGCGCGTCCAGGGCGATCAGCTTTCCAAAATTCAGCACCGCGATCCGGTCCGTGATCCGCATGACCAGCTTCATGTCGTGCTCCACCAGCAAAATCGTGATGCCCAGATCCCGGATCCTGCGGATCATCTCGGTGAGTTCCACCTTCTCCGTGGAGTTCATGCCCGCGGCGGGCTCGTCCAGCAAAAGGAGCTGGGGCTCGCTGGCCATGGCCCGGGCGATCTCCAGGCGGCGCTGCTCGCCGTAGGAGAGGTTTTTCGCAAGAAGGTCCGCCTTTCGCTCCAGGCCCATGAAGGTCAGAAGCTCCATGCACTTGTCCCGGATCTCCGCCTCCTCCCGCCGCTGGGCCCCCGTGCGGAAGATGGCGGCGGCCAGACCGCAGCCGGACCGGGTGTGGCGGCCGATCTTCACGTTTTCCAGCACGGTCAGATTACTGAAGAGGTTGATATTTTGATAGGTGCGGGCGATGCCCGCCTCGCTGATGCGGTAGGGCTCCAGCCCGTCGATGGGCTTTTCGTTGAAGGTGATGGAGCCGGAGGTCAGCTTATGGACGCCGCTGATGAGGTTGAAGAGCGTGGTCTTTCCCGCGCCGTTGGGCCCGATGACGCCGAAGATCTGCCCTTTTTCCACTGTAAAGCTGACCTCGTTGACAGCCGTCAGGCCGCCGAAGCGGATGGTCGCATGGTCAAGCGTCAGCATGGCGGGCCTCCTTCCTGCGCGTAAAGCGCTGCTTCACCACGTCCACGATGCCGGAGATGCCGTGAGGCAGATACAGGAGCACCAGCAGGATGAACCCGCCGTAAACCAGCATCCGGTAGCTGCCCAGCGTCTGGAGGCTCTCGTTCAAGACGGTGATCACCGCCGCGCCGATGAGGGGCCCGGCGAAGTTGCCCATTCCGCCGAAGAGCAGCATGGTCATAAACAGCACGGACTGGGTGGAGGTGAACGTCTCCGGGCTGATGAACCCCACAAAATGGGCGTACATTGCGCCTGCGAAGCCCGTGAACACCGCGCTGACGGCAAAGGCCATGATCTTGTACTTCTGGGTGTTGATGCCGATGCCGCCGGCGGCCACCGGATTTTCCCGAATGGCCAGGAAGGCCCTGCCCACCCGGGAGTTCACGATCCGCTGCTTGATGAGCAGGAACAGGGCCACCATCGCCAGCATAAAGACCAGAAAGCGGAAGTTGTTGTTCAGCTCAAAGCCGAAGATGCGGATATCCGGGATGCGGTTCACGCCGGACATGGCGTTGGTGAACGACGCCCGGGAGAGCACGATATACACAAGCTGGCCCACGGCGATGGTCAAAAGGGCCAGGAAGTGGTGGATCAGCTTGGAGGCCGGCAGGGCCACGATGACGCCCAGGACCAGCGACACCAGGCAGGCCGCCGGAATGGACAGCCAGACCGGCGCGCCCAGCTTCGTGGTCAAAAGGGCGGTGGTATAGGCCCCCGCGGCATAAAACGCGGCATGGCCGAGGGATATCTGCCCGGAGTAGCCGAACAAAACGTCCAGGCCGGAAACCGAGATCATGTACATGCACACGAAATTCATCAGCGTCAACACGTACTGCTGCGTCCGCAGGCCCGCCAGGGCCGCCGCCAGCAGCACCAGGCAGACCGCGCCCGCCAGCCATTTTTTTCTTTGGGGTTGCTGCATCAATGTTCTCCTCCTTTTCTCAACTGCCGGTCCCAAGTTTAGTCCGAATCATAGACCTTTGCCTTGAACAAGCCCCTGGGCAGGAAGATCATGACGACGATCAGGATGATGAAGGAGACGAAATCCTTGTAGGTGGTGGTGAGGTATCCAGCCACGAATGTCTCCACAAAGCCCAGCAGCAGCGAACCGGCGATGGCGCCGTACATGTTGCCGTATCCGCCGATCACCGCGCCGGCAAAGCCCTTGGTGCCGATAATGTCGCCCATGCCGGTGCTCACGCCGTAGACCGGGCCCAGCAGCGCGCCGATGCCGCCCGCCAGCGCCGCGGCGATGGCCCAGGTGAGCCCTGTGGTGAGGCTGACGTTGATGCCCAGGGAGCTGGCCGCCAGGGGGTCCATGGCCGCGGCCCGCATGGAGATGCCGAAGCGGGATCTGGTCATGAAAAGGTGCAGCAGCACCATGGCGGCGAAGCCCACCACCATGACCAGGATGGACTCCGGCTGCACATTGGCCCCGAAGATCTTAACCGTCGTGGCGGAGAAAATGGAGGGCATCTGCAGCGTCTGGCTGCCCCAGAGGGCCTGGGCCAGATTGGGGAGGATGATGGAGATGGCGATGGTGGAGAGCACGATGTAAATGGATGTGGCGCCCTTGTTCAAAAGGATGCGGATCAGGAACTTTTCCACCACCAGGCCCAGGGCGAACATCACCAGCACCGTCAGCAAAAAGGCGATCACGAAGGGGAGCCCCAGGTATTTGTAAAACGTCAGGCCCAGATAGGCCCCCAGCATCAAAAACTGTCCCTGGCAGAACGTCATGAGGCCGGATGCGGAATAGATCAGGCTGTATCCCAAAGCCAGCATGCCGTACACACTGCCGATCATCAACGAGCCGATGATCAAACTAACGACCATAAAGTACCTCCTTTTTTGCAGAAAAAGAGCGCCCGCCGCGTATTTCTGCACTCCATACGGCGGCGGGCGCTGTTTCAACCGGCCTTACAGGCTCTTGAGAAACGTCTCAAAGGGGATGTTTTTGCCGTCCACGATGGCGAACAGGTTGCAGGCCGCCAGACCGTCGCCGCTGCCGTCGGAGTAATCGAACTTGCCGCCGATGCCGGTGTAGTCCACATTCAAAAGGGCCTGACGCATATCGGGCCCCTCCATGGAGGCCGCCGTCTCAAAGACCTTGGCCAGCAGCATCATGGAGTCGTAGCCGCGGTAAGCGGTATCCGAGACGGGCATCTCGCCGTACTCCGCCACAAAGGCCTCCAAAAACGCCTTTTCCTCCGGGGTGGCCGCATCCTCCACGGCGTCGGGGATGACATAGCCGCAGGCAAAGAGCACGCCGTTGGCGGCGTCCCCCGCCACCTCCCGCACGTCGGGGCTGGCAAAGGTCTCGGGGCCGTAGATGTAGCCCTCATAGCCCAGCTGGCGGAGCTGCTTGCACTGGATGCCGAAGTCCTCGGTGCCGCCGTAGACCAGCACCGCGTCCAGACCGGCGTTCACCAGCTTGGTGATCTGGCCGGAGAAGTCCGTGTCCCCCGCCATGTAGTTGGTTTCCATGACGATCTCGATGCCGGTGCCCGCCAGCTGCTCCTTGATGTCGGCCCAGCCGTTGGTGGCGTATTCGGTGGAGCTGATGAGCGTCCCGAGGCGCGTGGCGCCGACGGTGGTCATCTCCTCCACAATGCCGGTGTTGAAGGAAGCGGAGTTCTGGGTGCCGCGGAAGACGTATTCATAGCCGCAGTTGGTCCACAGGGGGCTGGTGCCCGCGCCGATCTCCAGGATCTGGGCCTCCTCCACCATGTCGGCGGTGGCCATGATGTTGCCGCTGCTCATGGAGCCGATGATGGCGTTGACCTTGTCGGTCTGGATGAGGCGGGTCACCGCCTTCACCGCCTGCTCGGCATTCAATTGGTCGTCATAGGCGATGACGGTGAACTGCTTGCCGTTGACGCCGCCGTTTTCGTTGATCTGCTTAACCGCCAGGTCCACGCCCATCTTCTCCTGGGTGCCCACCATGGCGGAGGTGCCTGTCAGCGGCGTATACAGGCCGATCTTGATGGCGTCCGACTCTGCCGGGGCGGAGCCGCCGGGATCGGCGGCGCTGGGAGCGTCGCTCCCGCAGGCCGCCAGAGAGAGGACCAGGACGAGCGCAAGAGTTGCTGCAAGCTGCTTTTTCATTGTGAAATTCCTCCTTCTTCCTTGTTTTTCGTAGTTTTATTGTAGTGCTGTTCCGGGGGGATTTATATGGGTCCTGTTCATATTTTTCGCCATTTTGTCGCTTGTTTTTGTGGATTTCGGCCAGATGTTTTTGTCTGTTCGTCTGGTTTTTTGCAATAACGGCGGGTCCTTCCAATTCGTGGGATCGTTTCCAGCGGGAAAAGGTTTACAAGAAAGGCCGCCGCCTTCTATAATGAGAAAAGCTTGGAGAAAAGAGGTGCTGAATTTGAAATGGAGGACTTCTTTGATGCGCGGCGTGCGCAAATACACCTCCAGCCTCAGTACGCAGCTGACGATTTTGATGATCCTCCTCATCTCTCTTCCGACCCTGATCTTTACCATATTCACGCTGCAGCAGCAAACCGACCTCAGCCGCCAGGACGAGATCCGCTCGTCCTATGAAAGCACCGTGCAGCTGGCCACCCGGATCAACTCGGAGCTCAAGGGCTACGCGTCCGTTTCCAATCTCTTTTATTTGGACACCACCCTGTGCCGCACGCTGCTGGATTACCGGGAGGGTCTGCTGCCGGAGGAGGAGGCGCAGACGCGCCTCCGGGACCTCTCCAACCGCTATAACGCGGGCATGACCAACCGCACCTTTTCCACCCTGATCGTGGCGGAGGACGGCACGCCCTTCGGCAATGCGCTGTTCGGGGAGGAGGAGAGCCGCCTCAGCCTCTCCGGGCGGGACTGGTACGGCGGGCTCTTTTCCTCCCAGACCCGGCAGCTCTGGGTGGAGGACGCATATCTGGACAGCCTATTTTCCACCAGCGGCTATCCCAATATCTATCTTGTCCGAAAACTCCACGACCGCCAGGACTGGTCCCCGGTGGGCACGTTGATCCTGATCGTGTCCCAGCTGGAGATCGAACGCATATACGCCAGCTATGTCAGCAGCCTGCAAAGCCTGTACATTCTGGACCGGGACATGCAAACCGTCTCCCGGGTGGACAACCTGGGCCTGGGGGACTTCCCGGAGGAGGCTTTCCCCATGCTGCTGTCCTACTCCGGCGCCATTGCCGAAACGGGCCTCCCGGGGGCGGAGCTTCTCAGCTACTATACCATCGACATCTCCCAATGGAAGCTGGTCTGCCGTCATGACATCGTTCGTAGCATGCAGCCCTTTGACCGCTCCCGGCAGCAGTATCTGCTTTTGATGGCGGTGTGTCTGG
The DNA here is from genome assembly GCA_023406225.1 of Bacillota bacterium. Classification (GTDB taxonomy): domain Bacteria; phylum Bacillota; class Clostridia; order Oscillospirales; family Oscillospiraceae; genus Oscillibacter. The sequence continues at coordinate 6,312 of JAEXWS010000183.1, forward strand.
TCGCCGCGTCCGTGCTCTCCTCTCTGGTCATCAAGCATTATATCTCCCCCATCCGGACGCTGCGCAGGCAGATGGACGAGGTGCAGAAGGGGAACCTGGACTCCCATCTGCCCATCGCGGCGGACAATGAGATCGGCCAGCTCACGGCCCACTTCAACATCATGCTGGACAGCATCAATCTTTTGATGCAGCGGTTGATGGAGGAGAGCGAGGCCAAGCGCAGCGCGGAGATCAAGGCGCTGCAAAACCAGATCAACCCCCATTTCCTGTACAACACGCTGGCGTCCGTCCGTTTTTCCATCTTTTCCGGGGAGAAGGAAAAGGCGGATAATATCGTGGTGTCCCTGATCCATCTGATGAAGATCGCCCTCTCCAACTCCCAGCGCTTTATCACCATCGATATGGAACTGCGGCTGCTGGAGGATTATATCCGCATCCAGCAGTATACCTTTGCCGAGCCCTTTGGGGTGGAGGTGGATGTGCCCCCCGATATCCGCAGCGCCTATACGATCAAGCTGATCTTGCAGCCCATCGTGGAAAACGCCATTTTTCACGGCCTGAAGCCCAAGGGCGCGGGGGGACTTCTGTGCGTCTCCGGCCGCGCCTGTCCCGACGGCGTGGAGCTGTTCATCCGGGACAACGGCGTGGGCTTCGAC
>JAEXWS010000022.1 GCA_023406225.1 Bacillota bacterium
GTCGATGGTCTTGCCCGCCTCGGCGGCGGAGAGGTCTCCGATGGCGGCGATCTGGTCGCCCACGATGCCCAGGTCCGCCCGGTAGCCCTTGACTCCGGTGCCGTCTACGATGGTGCCGCCGGCGATCTTGATGTCAAACATGTAAGTGCCTTCCTTCCTTTATTTCAGATGCGGGGTCAATCCTCTTTCCCGGACGCTCCGGCGGCCTGGGCGGCTTTCTTCTTGTCCGCCACGAAGAACATGCGGGAGATCAGGATGCCGCAGATGATGACCACCAGCGTCAAAATGCCGCCGTTGATGCCCAGCTTGGAGCCGAAGAACAAGATGGCCAGGCCGCAGGCCAGGGTCAGCAGGCCGGACTTCAGGCTCTTTCTGGCCTGGTCCACGAAGATCGCGCCGAAGAGGGCGGGCAGGATGTAGCTGAAGGAGGAGGTGACGAAGGCGGGCAGCAGGGGGATGACCTGAGTGCCGATGAGAACGAAGATGGTGATGAGGGACGCGGACACCAGCACGGAGCAGGACACCCCGATGGTGCCCACCACGTCGCCCTCATGGGTGCCGGGCTCCACGCCCGCGACCTTCTGGGCCATGGAGGCGGCGGGCATGCGGATGTCGCCGCAACTTCCCGCCAGCCAGCCGATGTAGGAGCCGGCCGCGCCCATGGTGGGGTAGTAGGCGATGGGCTGGACGATCCAGGAGATGCCGTAGCTGGCGGCCACGATGCCCCAGATCTGGAAGATCAATCCCCAGGAGGGCATCACGTCGTAGCGCAGACCCACGTAAATGGCGGGGATGAAGTTGGCGATGATCGCAAGACCCATGGTGATGCGACCGTTGCGGATCACTTTCTGATTATAAGACATAACTCAAACCTCCATCAATTTTGTGCCCTCAGCCGACGATGGCCTGGGTCACCAGAATGCCGAACACCAGGGAGATGCCAAGGGCCAGTTCCTGCAGGCGCTGGTGCTTTTTGAACACGGTGGTCATCACCAGCATCATGCCGCCGCCCAGGAACGCGGGCAGCCACTTGGTGGAAAACGCGAAGGAGTAGAGCTGGTTGCAGAGGAGATAGGCGAACAGCGCCATGGTGGAGGCGCCCATCAGCGCCTTGATCCACTTGGGATCGTACTTGGTGTCCATCCAGGTGACCACTTTGTTCATCCGGTGAATGAGCAAAAACACGATGATGAGCCAGCCGAAGTTGTTCAGAGCCATGCCCCACAGGGCGTTGGCGAAGGTGGCCAGGTCAAAGCCCGCGCCGCCCACCTCGGCCCCGGTGATGTTGGCCATCAGGGAGACGACGCCCAGCTCCGTCCGGGCCGCGCCCACGTCGCAAAGGCGCATCCAGGTGGTGGGGCTGCCGATCACGGCGATCAGGGCCAGCACGGAGACCACGGGGGACAGGGAGGGCCCAAGGCTCGTCAGCACGGAAGAGCGGATGCTGGCGGTGCGGCGGCTCTTGTCGATGCCCAGCCGGTCGGCCTCCTTCAAGGAATTGCGCAGGAACACGACCGCCTGGGAGACGGATGCGAACACCATAAGTCCGGACAGGACCCATAGCATGGGGCTGTTGATGATTGCGTTGATATCCATTTCCTTTTCCTCCTAAAAACCTTCAAAATCGTTTGCGGCGCGCGCCGGTCTATATCTTTGCCAGCAGGGTGGGAACGAACATCCCGGCCAGCATGGATATCCCGAGAGAGAGTTCCTGCAGGATGCGGTTTTTCGCGCAGATGCGGGTCAGAAACACCATGCACAGGGCGGAGACCACCGCGGCCACGGCGTGCAGGGAGGATTTGCCCACCACATTGTTCGCCAGAAGATATACGAACAGGCTGGTGGAGGCGGCGGCCATCAGGGTGGAGACATAGGGCTTGTCGAATTTCTCATAGAGCTTGTTGGTGATGCCGTCCATCCGGTGGGTCAGCAGGAACGTCACCACGATCCAGCCGCTTCCGTTGAGGGCGCAGGTCCAAAGGGCGTAGGACCAGGCGCTGGGCCCGATGTTTCCGTTCAGCTCCGTCACCCCGGCGAAGCCCGCGCCGATGGCGATGTTGGCAAGTTCCGTCCGCGCCGCGCCGATGTTGTTCAGATTGAACCACGCGCTGGGCGCGCCCACGACGGCGATCATGCTGATGGCGATGATGATGGGCGATAAGGACGGCCCCGCCGCCGTGATGCAGGCGGAGCGGATGGAGGAGTGCACCTGCTTGGGCGTGATCTGCAGGTGATAGGCCTCCCGGATGGCGGTCCTTAAAAAGACGACGGCCTGGACCAGGATGATGAGGATCATGACGCTGCAGGCCAGCCAGATATCCCACCCGTTGACCCAGCTTTGGAAGCTTTGCTCACTCACGCGCCGCCACCTCCCTGCCGGGGGCGTTTGCACATGGGGCGGAGCCCGCATTCCCGCGGGGACATGGACGATTTCCCATTCGTTTCATTTCTCCTTCCGGATTTCTGTGATACGAAAAATCCCCCTCTTGACCGTTCGTATGTTACGTCACATTGTACAAGCCGGGAGAAAGCCGAAAAATGTCTAAAAATTGGCCAAAAATAAAAACAGGGAAGGGACAAATTGTCCTTCCCTGCTCTGGCGCCCGCCGGAACGCCGCCGTTTATTTCGTTAAAAAGACCTGGACGATCCGGGCCGGGCGGCCCTTCCGGCCGGAGACCTCCCGCCCCATCACGCAGGCGTAGCCCGCCGTCTCCAGCTTTTCAAGGAGCCGGTCCGCGCTGCGGCGGCTGATCTCCAGCGCCTGGGAGAGCTCTTCGGCGGTGAAGCAGTCCGTGTGGATGCGGTCGGTAAAGGCGGCGATCTGGGCCACGGTCCCCGTGCTGAGGCCGGTGGCCGCCGCCACCTGCTGCCATTGGTCCAGGGCCGCGTCATGGTCCGCCTTTTTGGCGCTGCTGGGCTCCATGGTCAGAAAGGAGCCGTCGGTGAAGCGGAGGACCGCGCAGCTGCGGTTTTCCCGCTGGCAGGTGTAGAGGGACTTGGTGGCGCCCCGGTGGGCGTCCGCCACGGTCTTTCCGTAGCCCACGCCGATGGAGATGCGGTGGGCGCAGGCCTTCACCAGCCAGTCCAGCAGAGGAAGGGAACGGAAGAAATTCGTGTGGGCCTCGAAGATCTCCTTGGTGGAGAAGATCAGGTAATTGCGCGCCCCCTGCTCCACCACGGACCCGCTGATGAGATCGGCGTAGCGGTAGATCTGGCTGGCGATCTGCATCCGGCTCATGACAAAGGCGTAGTCCGTGGAGACCATGGCGGTAAATTCCGGCGGGAAGCCCAACTCCAGGGAGAGCACCACGAACTGCCCGTCGGCGCTCTCCTTGGCCAGCATCAGCTTCTGGGCAAATTCGATCTGCTCGCGGATGGTGTTGATGGTGGGATGGGCGAAGATATAGGGCATTTTGGCCTGCTCCATCGCCCCGGCCACGGTGTTCAGCCGGGTGATGCAGCCGCTGACCAGCTTTTTGCGCAGGCACTCCCGGTGGAAGTCCAGCGCCAGCTTGTTGTAATCCGGGCTGCGGGAATTGCCGCTGAAGCAGTACAGGTGCAGCCGCTCCTCGTCGTAGCCCAGCTCGCCGTACGCCTCCAGCACCATGTTGCGCTCATAGGTGTCGAAGCTGAGGCGGGTGATGTCCATCCCCTGCTTCAGCGCCAGCAGCAGCGCCCGGTAGATGGCGCTGCCCTCCCGGGGCAGATAAAGCCAGACCGTCTCCTGGCGGAGCCTGCTTTCCGTGTAGTGGAAGGAGGCGGCTCCGGCGAAGATCACCGCGTCAAATTCCCGCTGGCGGCCCTCCAGCAGCTCCGGCGACTCCTTGTAGTCGTTATAAAAAAGGTACAGCACGTCGATCTGGGGGAAATCCGCCTGAAACACCCGCTGAAAGCGGTCGTAGTAGATCTCCGAAAAGGACGCGGGCAGAATAACGGCGATGCGCACGGACAGCCTCTCCTTCCTGAAGCGGGGAAAACGATATGGTCAATCATATCCGAAAGGGACCGCCTTGTAAAGCGGGGAAACGCAGAGAGACGGCTTGTGCAGATTTCTGCGCCAAAAAGTTAAATATTTCCCGAAATATGCTTTTTCTGCTTGACACAGGGAAGGACGCATGCTACATTGGGGTAAAATAACGCACAAAAACACAGAATACTAAATTTTTGGAGGCGATGGTATGATCACGGAGCGCATTGAGCGGATCAGACAGAACTATGTGAACGCAAAGCCGGCGATCTCCTGCGAGCGGGCGTGGCTGTGGACGGAGTCCCACAAGGAGACGGAGGGTCTGCCGGTGTGCATCCGGCGGGCCCGGGCCTTCTATGACTGCTGCGAGCGCATGGCGGTCCATATCTTCGACGGCGAGCTGGTGGTGGGCGCCATCGGGGAGCACCGCAAGTGCGGCATCCTGACCCCGGAGTTCTCCTGGCTGTGGGTGGAGAAGGAGATGGACGCTTTCTCCGACCGGCCCCAGGACCCCTATGAGATGACCGATGAGCAGCGGGCTTTCATGCGAAAGCAGGTCTTTCCCTACTGGAAGGGCCGGTCCCTGGAGGAGGCGTTCCTGGCCCGCCTGCCGGAGGACACCAGGAAGATCGGCGTGGATACCGGCGTCATCGACAACGACTCCAAGTGGCGCCAGGCCGTGGGCGAGGTCACTCCGGACTATCAGGACGTGCTGTTTAAAAAGGGCTTCGGCGGGCTGATCCGGGAGGCGGAGGCCCACATCGCCGCCCTGGACGGGACAAAGCCCGACGACCAGGACAAGAAGGATTTTTACGAGTCCACCATCTGGACCTCCAAAGGCATCATCCGCTATGCCAACCGCTATGCCGACGAGGCGGAGCGCCTGGCGGCTGCGGAGACGGACGCCGTCCGGGCGGAGGAGCTGCGGACCATCGCCCAAAACTGCCGCCGGGTGCCCGAGCATCCGCCGGAGAGCTTTTACGAGGCCATCCAGTTCCTGTGGTTCACCCAGATCGGCGGCATCCTGTCCGAAAATCCCCTGTCCCTGAACCCCGGCCGGTTCGACCAGTACATGGACCCCTACTATGAGCGGGACCTTGCGAAGGGCGCCGTCACCGGGGACTTCGCCCAGGAGCTGGTGGAGGCGCTGTGGCTGAAATACTCCGAGTGGGTGTGGACGATCTCCGCCAATACGGCGGACTACTTCGCGGGCTATAACCAGTTCCAGAACCTGACGGTGGGCGGCAAAAAACGGGACGGCAGTGACGGCACGAACGTCGTCACCTTCATGGCCATGAAGGCCACGGAAGAGGTCAAGACCCACCAGCCGGGCCTGTCCGTCCGGGTGCAGGCGGACTGCCCCAAGGAATTTATGGACGCGGTGACCCACCTGGTGTCTCTGGGCACGGGCTTCCCCGCCATCCACTCCGACGCCGTGGGCTACCAGATGCTGCTGAACGCCGGCTACGAGCCGGACGACGCCCGGGACTGGAACAACTGCGGCTGCGTGGTGCCCCACTTCCGCAAGACCGGGGAGTGGACCGCGGCGGTGAATGTGAACTTCGGCTCCGCCCTGGAATACGCCCTGAACCAGGGCCGCTCCCTGATGACCGGGGAGCAGATGGGCCTGGACGAGCGCCCCGCCGGGGAGTTTTCCTCCTATGAAGAGGTGAAGGACGCGTTTTACAAACAGTTCGACAACCTCTGCCGCCATTCCGTCATCCTCACGGTGGAGGCCCAGCGGCTCCACAAGGAGATGGTGCCCCGGCCCTTCCTCTCCTCCTGCATCGAAAACTGCATGGAAACCGGCAGGGACCTGAGCCAGGGCGGCGCGAAGTACAACGTGGGCCCCGTCATCACGGGCATCGGCCTGGCGGTGGTGGCCAACTCCCTGGCCGCCGTGCGCAAGCTGGTGTTCGAGGACAGGGTCTGCGATATGGCCACCCTGGTCAAGGCCCTCCAGGCCAACTGGGAGGGATATGAGGACCTGCGCCAAAAGGCGCGGGACTGCCCCAAGTACGGCAACGACGACGACTATGCGGACGCCATCGCCGTCGAGGTGGCCAACCACTACTACCACGAGATCCACGGCTACAAGGACATCTTCGGCTCCCCCTTCACCACGGCGTTCATGGGCATCTCCAACTACATCCCCATGGGCCGGGTCCTGGGCGCCACCCCCTGCGGCCGGAAAAACGGCGAGCCCTCCAGCGAGGGCGTGTCCCCCTATGTGGGCACGGACCGCTCCACCCCCCTGGCGGCCATGCGCTCCAGCGCCAAGCTCAACCAGGAGATCCACTCCGGCGGCACCCTGTTGAACCTGCGGCTCAACCACGAGTTGGTGGCCACCAAGCGGGGCCAGGCCAATCTGGGGGCCATGATCCAGACCCTGTTTTCCCTGGGGGCGTTCCATGTGCAGTTCAACTGCATCTCCTCCAAGCTCCTGCGGGACGCCCAGGACCATCCCGAGAACTACAAGGACCTGCTGGTGCGGGTGGCGGGCTACTCCACCCAGTTCGTGAACCTGTCCCGCTCCATGCAGGACGCCATCATCGCCCGGACCGAGCACAGCGAATTTTAAAGATCCAAACGGAGGACCTTATGGGCGGATACATCATGCAGCTTCAAAACTTCTCCGTCAACGACGGGGAGGGCATCCGGACCGTCGTTTTCATGGCCGGGTGCCCCCTCCGGTGCGCCTGGTGCGCCAACCCCGAGGGGCAGACCCTGCAAAATCCCATGACCCACTGGGCGGAGACGGAGGACGTGCTCAAGGAGCTGCGGCGGCAGAGCATCTTCTACCGCTATTCCGGCGGCGGGGTCACCTTCTCCGGCGGGGAGGCCACGGCTCAGCCGGAGTTTCTCACGGAGCTGGCGGAGGCGCTGTATGACGAGGGGTTCTCCCTGGCGCTGGAGACCTGCGGCCAGTTCGACTTTGACCGCCTGCGGCCGGTGCTGGAGAAGATGGACCTCATCTTTATGGACCTCAAGCACATCGACCCGGAGGCCCACCGCCGCTTCACCGGGGCGGATAACCGCCTTATTCTGGAAAACCTCCGCCGGACGGCGGAGGCGGGCTTTCCGCTGGTGGTGCGCATCCCGGCCATCCAGGGCGCGAACTGCGGCGGGGAGGATCTGCGGGGGGCCTTCGCCTTCCTCCGGGACAACGTCCCCGGCGCGGCGGTGGAATTCCTTCCTTACCACCGCTATGGCGAGGGAAAGTATAAGGAGCTGGGCCTGCCCGCGCCGGACGCGCGCTTTTCCGCCCCCACGGCGGAACAGCTGGAGCTGTGGGGAGAATGGGCTTGCGCTTACGGACTGCATGTGGTATCGTATCGCTGAGACAGACGGAAGGAGACGGCGCATGGAGACGAAAACGGGGACGGAGGACCTGAACCAGATCATTGCGGGGAACCTGCGGGACCTGCGGCGGGACCGGGGCATTACGCTGGACGAGGCGGCGGAGCTTACCGGCGTGTCCAAGAGCATGCTGGGCCAGATCGAGCGGGGCGTGTGCGGGCTCTCGGTGGCGACGCTGTGGAAAATCGCCAACGGGCTGAAGATCTCCTTCACCGCCTTGATGACGGAGAGCCGCCCCAGCACCCAGATCGTGGACAACAAGGCCCTGGCGCCCCTGTCCAACGGTCAGGCGGGCTTCCGGCTGTACCCGGTGTTCCCCTTCGAGGCCGGGCGGGAGTTCGAGGTGCTCTATATTGAACTGGACCCGGACACCGCCTCCCAGTCGGAGCCCCACGAGCCGGGGACGGAGGAGTACACCCTGGTCTACCAGGGGGAGCTGACCCTCTCCGTGGGGGAGGAGACGTTCCGCGTCCCCGCCGGGCACTCCATCCGCTACGCCGCCGACGCGCCCCACGCTTACGCCAACCGGGGCGGGGAGCAGGTGCGGCTTTGCATGGTGATCCGGTACGCCGGGAGCCGCAAATGACCCTGTGAGACAAAAAAGACCGCCGGCTTTCGGAATGGCACCGAAAGCCGGCGGTTTTACGCCCTTGCAATTTCCGCCCGGACGGCCTACAATCAGGACGGATCGAACGAAACCGGACGCCCTGGAAGGAGCCTGCCTATGAAGATCATTGACGCCCATCTGCACCTGTTCCCCCCGGAGGAGCCCGGGGCGGAGGCCCTGGCCCGGCGGGCGGGCCACTGCAACAGCATCGCCCATCTGCGGCAGGCGTATGGGGAATTGGACATCGTCCACGGCGTGGTCATGGGCAACCGCAGCCTGGACCCCGCCTACCACGACTATCCTTCGGACCTGTTCCATTACTGCGTGGGGCTGGACAGCTCCCTGCTGGAGGGGGGCCGCGTCGCGCCCCGCATGGAGGAGCGGGTGGAGGAGAACCTGGGGCGGGCGTCCTGCTGCGGCGTGAAGCTCTATCCCGGCTATAACCGCATCGCCCTGACGGACCCCCTGTACGAGCCGGTCTACGCCCTGGCGGCCCGGTACGGTAAGCCGGTGGCCGTCCACATGGGCCTCACCGCCGGCCCCGGGGCCCACTTGAAATACTGCCATCCCCTGGCCCTAGACGAGGCGGCGGCGGACCACCCCGGGACCCGGTTCGTCATGTGCCATTTCGGAAACCCCTTCCTGGACGCGGCCGCCGCCGTGCTGGAGAAAAACCCCAACGTGTCCGCCGACGTGTCTGGGCTGCTGGAGGGGCGGACGGACCTGGCCCGTTATTACCGGGAGCAGGCGGGGTACGTCTCCCTGCTGAAAACCTGGCTCCGGGCGGCGGACCGCTGGGACGACATCCTCTTCGGCACCGACTGGCCCCTGGTGAATCTGGGGGAGTATATCGCCTTCGTCCAGGAGCTTGTGCCGGAGAATTGCTGGGAGCGGGTGTTTTTCCAAAACGCCGACCGGGTCTACGGCCTGGGCCTTTCCGCCCCAAAAGGCTGAGGGGGTTTTTGAGCCGGAAGGAGCGGGCCGTCACGCATGGGGGGACCGCAAGGCGTTTTCTCCGACGTACACGCCGCCGGAAAAAGCGGAGCTCACGGTGCTTTCGCCGCTTCGGCGGCGAAACGCCGCGGGGTATTCAAACAAAAAAACAGGCCGCCCGGATTTCCGGGCGGCCTGTCGTTTTTTCTGTCACAGCCGGGTCACAACGGGGATGACCATGGGGCTGCGCTTGGTGTTTTTGAAGAGGTAGCCGCTGACCGCGGACTTCACCGCGCCCTTCAGCTCGCCGTCGTCCCGGCCGCGCTTGCGGGAGGCGCCCTCGGCGGCCTCCATGGCGACGGTCTGGAGCTCCTTCATCAAATCGCCGGACTCCTTCACATAGATGAAGCCCCGGGTGATGATCTCCGGCGGGCTCAAAAGCGCGCCGTCGTGGCTGGAGATGGGCATCACCACCACCACCATGCCGTCCTCGGCCAGGCGCTTGCGGTCCCGCATGACCACGGCCCCCACGTCGCCCACGCCGGAGCCGTCCACATACACCTCGCCCGCGGGCACGGTGCCGTTGAGCTTGAGCGTCTTGGCGGTGATCTCGATGACGGAGCCGTTGTCCGCGATGGCGATGTGGTTGCGGTCCATGCCCATGGATTCCGCCACGTTCTTGTGGATCTGCAGCATCCGCTGCTCGCCGTGGAGGGGGACGAAGAAACGGGGCTTCGTCAGCGCGTGGATGATCTTCAGCTCCTCCTGGCAGGCGTGGCCGGAGACGTGCAGCATGTCCGCCCGGTCATATACCACCGTGGCGCCCTTGCGGAACAGCTCGTTGATGACCCGGCCCACCGTCACCTCGTTGCCGGGGACGGCGGAGGCGGAGATGATCACCTTGTCGCCTGCGCCGATCTCCACCTGCTTGTGGGTGGAGAAGGCCATGCGGTACAGCGCGCTCATCTCCTCGCCCTGGGAGCCGGTGGTGACGATGACCTGCTTGTTCTTGGGCAGGCCCTTGATCTTGGTGATGTCCATGAGGGTGTTCTTGGGCACCTTCATGTAGCCCAGCTCCGTGGAGACCTTCATCATGTTCTCCATGGACCGCCCGGTGACGGCCACCTTCCGCCCGCAGGCGGCGGCGGCGTCCAGCACCTGCTGGACCCGGTGGACGTTGGAGGCGAAGGTGGTGACGATGATCCGGTCCTCGCAGTGGTTGAACTGGCGGGTGAAGGCCGCGCCCACCGTCTTTTCAGAGGGGGTGAAGCCGGGCCGCTCTACGTTGGTGGAGTCCGCGCACAGGCACAAGACCCCCTCCTTGCCAAGCTCGCCGAAGCGGGCCAGGTCGATGACCTCCCCATCGATGGGGGTGGAATCGATCTTGAAGTCGCCGGTGTGGACCACCGCGCCCATCTTCGTGTGGATGGCGAAGGCCACGGAGTCCGCGATGGAGTGGTTTACGTGGATGAACTCCACGTTGAACTTCCCGGCCCGGACGGTCTTGCCCGCCTCCACGGTGATGAGCTTCGTGCTCTTCACCAGCCCGTGCTCCTCCAGCTTCAGCTTGATGAGGCCCGCGGTGAAGCGGGTGCAGTAGATGGGCATGTTTACCTGCTTGAGGACGTAGGGGATGGAGCCCACGTGGTCCTCGTGGCCGTGGGTGATGAAGAGGCCGCGGATGCGGGCGCGGTTCTTGATGAGATAGCTCACGTCGGGGATGATGCAGTCGATGCCGTACATATCCTCGTCCGGGAAGGCCATGCCGCAGTCCACCACGATGATCTCCCCGCCGTACTCATAGGCGGTCATGTTCTTGCCGATCTCGTTCAGACCGCCCAGGGGGATGATTTTCAATTTTTCTGCCATAAGATTTTCAATTCTCCTTTTGATGATGCACAAGATATGTAGAGAACTCCCCCGGTCTCCGGGCATAACGTGGTAGACGCGCCCATAAAATGGGCACGCAAACAAGAGACGCCCGTCGCCTGCGCGGCCCCGTTTCGCCGCCAGGGGTTCGGTCACGTCATCCCGGTCTCCATATGGGAGTTGTTTTATTTAACTGAAGCGGAACCGCGTCCGCGCCAGTAAAATACAAAAAAACCGCTCGGAAGAGGGCGGAGGATCGAGCCGCTCGACGCCGCTTCCGTTGCTATTCTAACGTAGTATAGCACAGGAAACCCGGTTTGTATACATTTTTTTGAAGGATGGGGCGCAGGCGCGGCGAAATATGCGCCGCCCGCTTGACAAACGGGGAGGATGTGTTATTATGTGTACGTTAACAGAAATGAGGGGAGGGCGTGTTGTGCGGGCCACGATCAAAATGATTGCAGAGATGGCGGGGGTGTCCATCGGCACGGTGGACCGGGTGCTCCACGACCGCCCCTATGTGAAGCCGGAGGTGCGAAAGCGGGTCCTCCGGGTGATGGAGGAGCTGGATTACCGGCCCAACCGCATGGCCAGCGCCCTGGCCACCAGCGGCACGGCCCGGCGCTTCGCCGTGGTGCAGCCCGCCTGGACGGGCTACGTGGGGGAGGCCATGGCGGAGGGCGTGGCCCGGTTCCGGGAGGAGCGGCGGGATTATAACCTCACCGTCACGGTGGAGCCGTACTTCCAGGGCCGGACGGAGGACTGCCTGCGGCTGCTGGACCGGTTGATGAAGGAGGACGTCCACGGCGTGGCCCTGTGCGCCTCGGACTGCGACCAGGTGCGGCGGAAGCTGGAGGTCCTGGCGGAGCGCCGCATCCCGGTGGTGACCTTCAACTCCGACATTCCCGGCGCGGCGCGGCTTTGCTACGTGGGGGAGGACGCCCACCGGGCCGGACGGGTGGCGGGGGAGATCGCCGCCAAGTTTTACCGGCCCGGGGACCGGCTGCTGATCGTCTACGCCGGCGACGAATACGCCGGGCACAAGGCCCGGACCGACGGGTTTTTGGAGCGGCTGGAGGAGCAGGGCGTGCCCCGGGAGGCCTGCCGTGTTGCCACCACCCACAACGACTATGACGAAACGCTGACGGCGGTGAGCGACGCCCTGCGGGAGGAGCCGGCGCTCCGCTATATCTACATGGCGAACCGCAGCGTTCCCGCCTGTGTCGAGGCCCTGCGCCAGCAGGGGCGGGTGGGCCGGGTCCGGGTCCTGGCCCACGACAACAGCCCCGCGCTCCGCCGCTTTTTGAAGGAGGGCCTGGTGGATTTCACCATCGACCAGAACCTGGCCTATCAGAGCCGGAAGGCCCTTTCCGTGCTGTTTGACGCCGTGCTGGAGCACAAGCGGCCGGAGCAGGACTGCTTCTATCCCGAAAGCCCCATTTTGAATGCCGAAATGGTGTGAAGGAATTTCCGCCGGCGGGCGGAATTTCTTTCCATAAAAATTGTGTACGTTAACAGAAGGAGAGGTTTTTATGCGGGAGAGGGAAAAGACCGCCGGGCGGGTCCTGACGGCCCCGGTGCTGGCGCTGATGGCGCTGGCCTTTGTGCTGGGCACCTGCGAATTTGTCATCGTGGGCATCCTGCCCCAGATCGCCGCGGGGCTGGATACGTCCCTGGCCGCGGTGGGGAAGCTGGTGAGCGTGTTCGCCGTGTGCTACGCGGTGGGCACGCCCGTCGTCACCGCGGCGGCGGGGCGCATCCCCCGCCGCCGCCTGCTGGCTGGGCTTTTGGCGCTGTTTCTGGCGGCCAACGCGCTGAGCCTGCTTTCGCCCAGCGCGGCGGCGCTGTATGCCGCCCGGGTGCTGGCGGCCCTGGTCACCGGCCCGCTGACGGCGGCGGCCATGCTGTACGCCCGGGACGTGACGCCGCCGGAGCAGACCGCCCGGGCCGTCTCTTTGGTGTACGCGGGCTTTTCCGTGGCCGCCGTGGCGGGGGTCCCCCTGGGCGCGGCGGTGTGCCGGGTCCTGGGCTGGCGGTGGACCTTCGCCGTGATCCTGGCTATGGGGGCGGCGCTGACGCCGGTTTTGCTGCGGGTGCTGCCTGAAACGGCCCCGGCCCCCGCCGGAGAGGGGGGCTTTTTCCGCCAGTTCGCCGTCCTGCGGGACCGGCGGTTTACCCTGTGCGTGGGGATGGTGCTTTGCAGCGCCGCCGCCACCTACACGGTCTACACCTACCTCGCCCCCATCCTCACGGACGTTCTGGGCCTGTCCCAGTCCGCCGTCGGCCCGCTGCTGCTGGCCATGGGCGGGTGCTGCGCCGTCAGCAACGTGCTCTCCGGCCGGCTGGGGGAGCGGCGCGGCGTCCGGGGCCTGCCGCCGGTGTTTCTGGCCCAGGCGGCGCTGTTCGCCCTGCTGCCCCTGCTGACGGGGAACCGCTGGACGGGGCTTGCGGCCCTGCTGGCCATGGGGCTTTTGATGTACCTTCTGAACACCCCCGCCCAGCTCCACGCCCTCGCCCTGGCGGAGACGGACTATCCCTTCGCGTCCAGCCTGTGTGCGTCCGTGCAGCCGGTGTCCTTCAACTTCGGCATCGCCGCCGGCTCCTTCGCGGGCAGCGGCGTCCAGGAGGCCTGGGGCCTCCGGGCGCTGGGACTGCCCGCCGCCGTGTTCGCGCTGCTGGCGGCCCTTGTGTCTCTTTGGTTGCTGCGGGGCGGGGCGCGGGCGCCGGTCCTGCTCTCCGGCGCCTCCGGCCGGTGAGCGGTCCCCCGGCGGTTTTTCCCTTTCAAAGCGGTCCCGCCGTCCCAACGACGGCGGGACCGCTTTTTTGCCCGGGGCGGGTTGCTTCCAGGCGGGAAAACTGGTATACTATAAAATTAAATCCGTCTGTTTTCCGGTCAAAGGAGACTTCGTATATGAATAATAAAAAACTCTCCCGCCTGCTGGAACCAAACCTGAAGCTGTATTTCCTCTGCATGGTGCTCTTCGCCCTGGCGGCTGTCCCCGTCAGCCCCCTGCTGGGACTGGCGGAGCTGGCGGCCACGGCGGGACTGTACGTCTACCTTACCAAAAGCGGCAAAAAGCGCCGCCAGGGGATCCTGCAATACATCGACAACCTCACCGGCAGCGTGGACACCGCCAGCAAATCCACCCTCATCAACTCGCCCCTGCCCATCATGGTCTTCCGGCCCGACACCGGCGAGGTCATCTGGAGCAACGAGAACTTCCTCCAGCTGGCGGGGGTGCGGGAGCACCTTTTTGAGATCAAGGTGGAGGACGCGGTGCCGGACCTCCCGGTGGAGTGGCTGCTGGAGGGCAAGCAGGAGTGCCCGGAGCGGGTGTACATGAACGGCCGCCGCTTCCGGGTGTACGGCTCCCTGGTCCGGGCCAAGGGCCGGGGCGGCGAGCAGAACCTGGTGGCCACCACCTACTGGGTGGACACCACCGAGGCCGACGAGCTGCGGGAGAAGTACGAGACCACCCGCCCGGTGCTGGCCATCATGAACGTGGACAACTACGAGGATTTGATGAAGGCTTGCGCGGACACCCAGCGCAGCGCCGTTCTGGCCCAGATCGACGAAAAGCTGAACAACTGGGCGGCCTGCGGCGGCGGACTGCTGCTCAAGACCGACCGGGACCACTACCTCTTCATCTTTGAGGAGCAGCACTATGAGCACTTCGTGGAGGAGAGATTCTCCGTGCTGGACGCCATCCGGGACATCAAGGTGGGCGAGGGGGTGCACCCCACCCTCTCCATCGGCATCGGCAAGGACGCGGACAGCATGGCGGAGCTTTACAAAAGCGCCAACCTCTCCGTGGAGATGGCCCTCAGCCGGGGCGGCGACCAGGCCGTGGTCCGAAACCGCATGGACTTCGAGTTTTACGGCGGCCGCGCCAAGACCACGGAAAAGCGCACCAAGGTCAAGTCCCGGGTCATGGCCAACGCCCTCAGCGAGCTGATCGCGGACGCCAGCGAGATCTATGTCATGGGCCACAGCTTCGCGGATATGGACGCGGTGGGCGCGGCGGCGGGCCTTTGCTGCATCGCCCGGAAGCGGGGGAAAAAGGCCCAGATCGTCATCGACCTGGAGCGCAACGCCGCCCAGGCGGTGCTGGGAAAGCTCCAGGCCCTGCCGGAGTATCACGGCGTGTTCCTTGCGCCCGGCGAGGCGTTTTTGCAGATGCGCCCCGGGGCGCTGCTGGTGGTGGTGGACACGAACCGCCCCGACATGGTGGAGAGCCAGCAGCTTTTGGAGTCCTGCAACCGGGTGGCGGTCATCGACCACCACCGCCGCGCCGCCAGCTACATCGAAAACGCGGCCTTCAGCTTCCACGAGCCCTACGCCTCCTCCGCCTCGGAGCTGGTGACGGAGCTTCTGCAATATCTGGTGGAGCCCACGGACCTTCTGCGGGCGGAGGCGGAGGCCCTGCTGGCGGGCATCGTGCTGGATACGAAGCACTTCTCCCTGCGCACCGGCGGCCGCACCTTCGAGGCGGCGGCCTTCCTGCGCCGGGCGGGCGCGGACACGACAGACGTCCAGCGCCTGTTCCAGAACGATCTGGACGACATGGTCTCCCGGTACGACATCATCCGCAGGGCGGAGCTGTACCGAGACACGCTGGCCGTCTCCGTGGTCCCCGAGGACGGGGTGGACCGGGTGGCGGCGGCCCAGGCGGCGGACGAACTGCTGGGGCTCAAGGGCGTGAAGGCGTCCTTCGTGCTCTACCGCCACGGGGCGGACGTGCTGATGTCCGCCCGGTCCCTGGGGGAGGTCAACGTCCAGGTGATCCTGGAGGCCCTGGGCGGCGGCGGCAATTCCACCACCGCGGGCGGCAAGGTGGAGGGCAGCGACCCGGAGACGGTCCGGGACCGGCTGCTGGAGGCCATCGAGGATTACTACGAAAAATAACTGAAAGAATAGACGGACAGATAGGAGATCGCATGATGAAAGTGATTTTACAGCAGGATGTGAAGGGCCAGGGAAAGAAGGGCCAGCTGGTGGAGGTGTCCGAGGGCTACGCCCGGAACTTCCTTCTGCCCCGGAAGCTGGCCATCGCCGCCACGGCGGACGCCGTGAACACCATGAATTTGAAGGAGAAGGCCCGCCGGGCCGAGGAGGCCCGCCAGAAGGCCGAGGCCGAGGCGGTGGCCGAGAAGCTGAAGGAGTGCATGGTGAAGCTCACCGCCAAGGCGGGCACGGGGGGACGGCTGTTCGGCGCCGTCACCGCGAAGGAGATCAGCGAGGGCCTGCAAAAGCAGTACGGCGTGGAGATCCCCAAGCAGAAGCTGGTGCTGGATGAGCCAATCAAGGCCTTCGGCAGCTACCAGATCAAGGCGAAGCTGGGCTTTGAAGTGGCGGGGACCGTCTACGTCTCCGTTTTCGAGGAGACGTAAAGGGGGAGCGGGTTCTCCCGTTAGACCCCCGCCGCCGGTGACGCCGGTCACCGGTGAACGCCGCCAAACGCGGCGGGGGGGGGGCTGCCCGCACGGGGGTCCTTCTTTTTCCCGGCCGAAAAAGAAGGACGAAGAAAAAGGCCTGCCCCGGGCCGAAAAAGCCGTGGGACTTTTTCGGGCTTCCCGGGGGCGGGGGCCTCTGCCCGTGTTTACCGACTGTTTTGCAGGGTTCCAAGAGGCGTTTTGCCACAGAACCACAGGAACGGGGCGCGCCCGGACGCCCCCTGCTCCTCTTTTGCTGCCGCACCGCTCTCTTGCGGAAGCGCCAGGCGGCGGCAGCAAAAGCCGCGCGGAGAGTGTCCGGAACCACTCTCCCGGAGCAAAAGCCGCCAAACGCGGCGAAAAGCCGAAGCATTCACCGCGTTCCGGCGCGAGCCGGATAAAAGCCGCAGGGTCAGCGCCCAAAGTCTCTCAGCGGGCACGTGACCCCCAAAATGACCCGGAGAGGTCATTTTGGGACTGCCCTTCAGCGGTTTCTTTTGGACCGTGCACGGCCCGTTTTCTTTGTC
>JAEXWS010000026.1 GCA_023406225.1 Bacillota bacterium
CCGGCAAGGCCGCCGCCATGACCTCCTCCCACTTCTGCACCGCCGAGCGGCAGTACCGCATGCCCGTGCCCTACGGCAACCAGCGCACCCCCACCGCCCAGTGGACCGCCACCGCCGCCGGCTGCACGATCCTGGGCAGCGCCGGTCCCGGCCCCCGCGTCACCCACGTCACCTGCGGCAAAATCGTGGACAAGGGCGTGACCGACGCCAACAACATGGGTGCGGCCATGGCCCCCGCCGCCTACGACACCCTCTCCGCCTTCTTCCGGGACACCCAAACCAGGCCCGGGGACTATGATCTGGTGATCACCGGGGACCTGGGGGAGCTGGGCCACGCCATCGTCCGGGACTTTTTCGCCAGGGACGGCGTGGACCTGCCCAACTTCCAGGACTGCGGCATGCTGCTCTACGACCGGAAGAACCAGGACATGCACGCGGGCGCGTCGGGCTGCGGCTGCTCCGCCTCCGTGCTGAACGGCTATCTCCTTTCGGAGCTGAAGGCCGGCAAATGGAAGAAGATCGTCTTTGCCCCCACCGGCGCCCTGCTCTCCCCCACCTCCTCCTTCCAGGGGGAGTCCATCCCCGGCATCTGCCACGCGGTGTGTCTCTCCGCGGAGAAGTGAACGGCCCCGGCGCGGGGCGGCGGCCCTGCATAATTTTCCCCCCTGCGGGAAAAACTGACCCCAACAGAGTTTGTTTTGGAGGCGATCATGGAATATCTCAACGCGTTCCTCTGCGGCGGCGTCCTCTGCGCCATCGGACAGGTGTTCATTGACAAGACCCAGCTCACCCCCGCCCGCATCCTCACGGGCTACGTGGTGGCGGGCGTGCTCCTCAGCGCCCTGGGGCTGTATCAGCCCGTGGCGGACTGGGGCGGAGCCGGGGCCACCGTGCCCCTCACCGGCTTTGGCCACGCCCTGGCCAAGGGCGTGGAAAAGGCCGTGGCCGAGCAGGGCTGGCTGGGCGTTTTCACCGGCGGCCTCACCGCCGCCGCCGGCGGCGTCACGGCGGCCGTGGTTTTCGGCGTGCTGATGGCGGCGGTCTTTAAGGCGGGCGACAAGAGGTAAAGGGGGGACAGGTCCCCCCTTTAGATCCCCCCCACCAGTCTGCGGACTGGTGCGTTTGCCCCAGGGGCAAACGGGTCGCGGGATTTTCGGCAGGCGCATGTCCTGCCGAAAATGATTTCAGATGCTTCTTCCGCCTTTGGCGGAAGAACTGGGGAAACCAGAGGTTTCCCCTAGACCCCCTTCCCTGCGCCTGCGGGCGCGGAGTTTGGACGGGGGAAGAAAAAAGCAGGGCGGCGGTTGCCGCCCTGTTTTTATTTGTCATTATTTTGTTCTTCATTCCGGGGAGCGGGACTGGTATACTGGTTCCACGACAATATTCGACAGAAAGGACCATCATCATGCGCCGTCTGACATGTTCCCTGCTCGTCCTGCTGCTCCTGCTCTCCCTGGCCGCCTGCGGACAACAGGCCCCCTCCGGCGGCTCCGCCGGAGAAGACGCTCCCGCCGAAGAGGAAACGCCCCCCGAGGAGGAGGCGCCGCCGGAGCCGGAGCCCTATACGATCCTGGACCCCACCGTGATGCCCGAGGGCGGCGTCCGGGACGGCGTTCCCTACGCCGCCTGGGACGGCCTTGTGGAGCACCTGTTCTTCCACCCGGTGGTGGCCTACCCGGAGCTGGCCTTCGACGGGGACGACCAGGCCGACGGCATCGACGACTACATGGTTACGGCGGGCGAGTACATCAAAATCCTCCAGAGCGTCTATGCCAAGGGCTATGTCCTGGTGGACATCGCGGACGTGTGGAGCGAGACCGCCGGCGAGGACGGCCAGCCCAAAATGGTCCGCAACACCCTGTACGTCCCGGAGGGGAAAAAGCCTCTCATCCTCTCCTATGACGACACGAATTACTACCCCTACATGCTGGAAAACGGCTTCACCTACAAGCTCATCCTGGGAGACGACGGGAAGATCGCCTCCTGGGGCAGGGACCCCCAGGGCGGCGAGGTGGTGAGCCGGGACCTGGACGCCATCCCCATCCTGGACAAATTCGTGGAGGAGCACCCGGATTTCTCCCCCTTCGGGGCCAAGGGCTGCCTGAGCCTCACGGGCTATGAGGGCATCCTGGGCTACCGGACCCAGACGGACACCAAGAGCTGGACGGCGGAGCAGGAGACGGTCCGCCAGGCGGAGCGGGAGGCTGTGAAGCCCATCGTGGCGGAGCTCAAACGCACCGGCTGGACCTTCGGCAGCCACACCTGGGGCCACATCCGCCTGGGCGGCGGGAAATCCATGGAGGCCATCCAGGCCGACACCCAGCGCTGGCTGGACGAGGTGGGCAGCCTGGTGGGGCCCACGGACATTTTGTTCTATCCCCACGGCGAACGGCCCGACGGCAACGACTGGCAAAAGACCGGCCCCATCTTCCGCTATCTCCAGAGCCAGGGCTTCCGGGTGTTCTGCTCCGTGGGCATCGAGAGCTTCAGCTTCATCAAAAAGGACATCTCCGCCGTCATCTGCGACCGGCTCCATCCGGACGGCACCACCCTGCGCTATTCCAGGAACCGGTACTTGCAATTTTACGACGCCAAGGATATCATGGATGTGGACGCGCGTCCCCAGCGGGAGATCAAGTGGGACTGAGCGCGCGTCCGATCTGCGTGCCGGACGGCACAGGGAGGTTTTAGAATGACCCGTGAAGAATTGAAGGCCGCGGCCGTCTCCATGCTGGACCGCGCCTACTGCCCCTATTCCCACTTCGCCGTGGGCGCGGCCCTGGAGTGCGGCGACGGCTCCGTGTTCACCGGCTGCAACATCGAAAACGCCGCCTTCTCCCCCACCATCTGCGCCGAGCGGACCGCCGTGGCCAAGGCTGTCAGCGAGGGGCGCCGGGACTTCGTGCGCATCGCGGTGGCGGGCCGCTGCGAGGATTTCTGCGTGCCCTGCGCCGTGTGCCGCCAGGTCCTCCGGGAGTTCGCGCCGGACATCGAGGTGATCTGCCTGAACGGCAAGGGCGAGGAAAGGTCCTTTCCCCTGTCGGAGCTGCTGCCCCACAGCTTCGGACCGGAATTTCTGGCATGAAGCCGCCGGAGGGCCCGCCCGCGGAACGGGGCCGCGCCCCGGGCGGCGGGACCCCCGCGCTTTTCACGCATCCTGCGCAGAAAAAAAGAAGCGGCGAATGCCGCTTCTTTTTTTCTGCTTTTATACCAGCTTTTCAAAGTGGAAAAACGTCTCGTCCTCTCCCACCCTGCGCATGCAGGAGGAGAGCATCCGGTAGGACGCCTGATTCTCCTTGTAGCATTTCGCCACCACCCGGGACAGGTGCACCTGGTACAGCCCCCAGTCCGCCACGGCGGAAAACGCCTCGGTCCCGTAGCCCTGTCCGGCGAAGGCCCCGTCGATGCGGCAGCCCAGCTCCGCGCCGCCCCGGCAGTCAAAGCGGTAGAGCACCGCCTCGCCGATAAGCCTTCCGTCCAGCCGGACGGCGAAATTCACCGCCAGGCGGTTTTCAAAGTCCCGCCGGGCCACCTCGAAAAAGCTCCGCTCCCCAACGGGCCCGCCCAGCCCCTCCACGTCGTCGTACCCCCACCAGCGGTTCCGCTCGCCGTCCAGCACCAGGGCGTTGTAGGCCGGGATGTCCGCCTCCGTCAACGCGGAGAGGGTCAGCCGCCCGGTGGTCAGCACAGGGATCTCCTTTACATGGCGCAGCAGCTCGTTCTGCGGCTCAAAGCGGTATTTGGGGGCCAGCTTCGCCGGACCGTACTGGAGTTTGGAGGTCCGCAGGCCCCGGTCCGCCGCGTCGTCCTCCCGGTTGATCCACCGGCAGCCGTCGCCGAAGGCGTCGGCAAAGGCCTGGACCAGGGTGGGATACACGCCGCTGTAGGAATAGAGGGCCTTTTCGATGTGGATGATCAGCGTCTCTCCGCACTTCTCCGCCAGGGAGAGGGCGATGAGCTTCTCCCCGTCGAACATGCCTCCGGCAAGGAAGCAGGGCCGCCCCACCCATTTCAGCATGGACTTCGCCAGTTCCAGCTCGTCCCGGGCCTTGGCGTTGTCCCCCTTGGGGAACTCCGCCTCGTAATCCTTCCAAAAGGCCTCCACCGCGCCGCCGTCGGCCGCCGTCAGCGGCCGGAAGGCCGCGTCCGGCCACTTGGCGCGGAACTTGTTGATGTGGTTGCGCTGGCCGGAGTACCGTCGTCCGCTGAAAAACTGCAGGTCCTCCCGGTAATAGATATAGTCCCGCCAGGTGCGGATATCGCTGACCCGCACGTAGGGATAGCGGGCCAGCAGACGGGGCGCCTTCTGCTCCGGCACCACCGAGAGCACCGTGGGGATCCCCCGCTCCAGGCAGTCCGCCTCGATGGCCTCCAGCGCCGCGTCCTCGTCCCCCTCCGGGCCGGGGACCGGATAGTCGAACACCACCTGCCCGCCGATCTCATTGCGGACCACTAAGCACCCGGCCAGCTCCGCCCAGGCGGGATGGAGGGATTTGCGCCACATCAGCTTCGTGCCCACGGAATACTCGCAAAGCCCGTAATCGCAGTCCTTATAGTATTTCCGCAGCCGGGCCGCGTCCTGTTTTGTCACCGGTTTAAACTGTTGCATAAGTCACCTTTATTTCCTATTTGTAAATTTTGTACGGCCGCACATAAACGATCTGCCAAATTTCTCTTATAGCTTCTCTTGACCTTTGGTGAAAAGTATAGTATCCTATATGAAGAAACAGCATGGAGGGTATCAGAGATTTTAATGAGAAAGAAGGGTTATTTGTGGAAAACGAGAGAGGTGCATGGGGAAGTAACATAGGCTTCCTTCTGGCGGCCATCGGTTCGGCCGTCGGCCTCGGCAACATCTGGGGCTTCCCGTACAAAATGGGCAAGTCCGGCGGTTTCACATTCCTGCTCGTCTACCTGCTTCTGGCTGTGTTTGTGGGCTTTGTCATCATGATGGCTGAGCTGGGCATGGGCCGCAAGACCGGCACAGGCCCCATCGGCACCTACCACGCGCTTTCCAGCCGCTTCAAATGGGTAGGCTGGCTGGCCGTCTTCGCTCCCTTTGTGATCATGAGCTTCTACTCGGTCCTGGGCGGCTACTGCATCGAGTACATCGCCCTGAACCTCAGCAACCTGGCGTTCTCCGGCGCGTCGATCCAGACCGGCTCCGACCTGTTCGCCGCCATGCTGACGAATCCGTTCGGCTGCGTCGCGTTCACGGTGCTGTTCCTGATCATCTGCTATCTCATCAACGCGGGCGGCATCTCCGGCGGCGTCGAGAAGTTCAACAAGATCGGCATGCCCGCCCTGTTCGTGATGCTGGTCATCATCATCATCCGTTCCCTGACCCTGCCCAACGCCATCGAGGGCCTGAAGTTCATGTTCGTCCCCGGCTACGCCGTGGCGGGCGGGTTCATCGAGTCGGCCCCCGGCATCGGGACGGTCCTCTCCACGGCGGGCGGCCAGATGTTCTTCTCCCTGTCTCTGGCCATGGGCGTCATGTTCACCTATGGCTCCTATCTGAACAAGAAAGAAAACCTGGTCAAGAACTCCGCCGTCATCGTGGTGGCTGATACCATCGTGGCCACCATGGCCGGCATCGCCGTCATCCCCGCCGCCGTCGCCACCGGCATCAACAACGGCGTCCCCGTCGGCGAGATCGCCCTGGGCGGGCCCAGCCTGCTGTTCGTGACCCTTCAGGACGTGTTCGCCGCCATGGGCCGGATCGGGCCCCTGTTCGGCGTCATCTTCTATGTGCTGGTCCTGATCGCGGCCATCTCCTCCGCCATCTCCCTGATCGAAGTCGTCACCAGCTACTTCCTGGACCGCGCGGCCATGAAGGGCAAGCAGGGCAACCGTCACAAGGTGGTCATGTGGGTGTGCCTGGCCATCCTGGTGGAAGCCTCCCTGGTGGCCGTGGACGGCCTCGGCTCCAACGGCGTTTGGGTCCCCGGCCAGTCTCTCGGCATCGCCGGCTGGAACGACTGCTGGCTGGACTTCATGGATATGCTCTCCGAGGGCCTGGCGATGCCTCTGGGCGCGCTGCTCATGAGCATCATGGTCGGCTGGGAGATCCGCTCCAAAACAGTGCTGGGTGAGATCCACAGCGGCGGCACCAGCAAATTGGATAAATTCTTCACCGCCTGTATGATGGTCATCACGCCTCTGGGCATGGTGCTGGTGGTCTCCGGCCAGATCTCTTCCTTCTTCGCCACCTCCGACCCCGCCTCCGCGCAGAAAGCCACCATCATTGGCTATGCCGTGGGCATCGTGATCGCCATCATTGCGCTGATCATGGCGGTCACCTCTCCCAAGCGCAAAGAAAACGCATAACGGATCGTGCTTTGAACGGGCGCCCGCGGCTTGCGGGCGCCCCTTTTTCGCGCGCACGTCCATTATAGGTCCATTTCTCCGGTCTGGCAACTGTTTTCCGAAAAGGGAACGATGATAGTTTCTCCCGGAATGATACGCCGGATTCCTGAACCCCGCAGTCGTTTTTGCAACGAAAAGGACGCCCGCCGCAGGCGGAGCGTCCTTTTTCCCTTCAGTTCATCTGCTTGCGGCGGCTGAGGTTCATGGTCCCGTCCTGCATGGCGTTCAGGGAATCCAGACTCTTGCCGGTGCCCAGGGCCACGCAGGAGATGGCGTCCTCGGCGATGGTGGTGTGGATGCCGGTGCGGGCGGTGACCAGCTTATCGAAGCCCGACACCAGACTGCCGCCGCCGGTCATCATGATGCCGTTGGTGGAGATATCCGCCACCAGCTCGGGGGGCGTCCGCTCCAGCACGGAGTGGATGGCCTCCATGATGCGCTCCACCGGCTCCTCGAAGGCGTCCATCATCTCCGTGGAGCTGACGGTGACCACCTTGGGAAGGCCCGTCAAAAGGCACCGGCCCTTCACGTCCATGGTCTCCTCCTCGTCCTTGGGGAACACGCAGCCGATCCGCTTTTTCATCTCCTCGGCGGTGCGCTCGCCCACCAGCAGATTGTGCTTGCGGCGCATGTATTTCACCACGGCCTCGTTGAGCTGGTCGCCCGCGATCTTGATGGAGACGCTCTCCACCACGCCGGACAGGGAGATTACGGCGATGTCGGCGGTGCCGCCGCCGATGTCCACCACCATGTGGCCGTCAGGCTGGGTGATGTCGATGCCGGAGCCGATGGCCGCGGCCACAGGCTCCTCGATGAGATACACCTTCCGGGCGCCCGCCTGGATGCCCGCGTCGATGACGGCGCGCTCCTCTACCTCCGTGATGCCGGAGGGCACGCAGATGATGACCCGGGGCTTGAAGAAGGACACCCCGGCCACCTTGTGGATAAATTCCTTCAGCATCCGCTCCGTCATGTCGTAATCGGAGATGACGCCCTCCCGCAGGGGGCGGATGGCGATGATGTTGCCGGGGGTGCGGCCCAGCATGGCCTGGGCCTCGGAGCCCACCTTCAGAAGCTTGCCGGTGTTCTTGTCCAGCGCCACCACCGACGGCTCGTTGAGCACGATCCCCTTGCCCTTCACATAGACCAAAACCGAAGCGGTACCCAGATCGATACCGATATCCTTTGCCATGGACATAAGCTCCACCTCATTGTTCTTTCTGTTGAATATTATAAACGGTTTTTCCGTCTGCAATCATACAGGATACATTATATCGGGCGAAGTGGCGGATTGCAAGCCCATTTTCTCCTGATTCCTGCGGAGTTTTTCCATTTTCCCCGCAAATTTTCCACAGAAAAGCGGCCTGTCACGCCTTTTGCTCCCGGGTCAGGGCCAGCGCCGCGCAGACCACCTCCGCCGCCCCCGCGTCCCGCAGGACCCGGGCGCATTCCGAGAGCGTGGCGCCGGTGGTGCAGATATCGTCGATGAGCAGGATGTGCCGCCCCGCTGCCGCCGCCCCGGGCCGCAGCTCATAGACCCCCAGGACGTTGGCCCTGCGGGCAGCGGCCTCCTGCACAGTGGACTGGGCGGCGTTGTGCACGGTCTTGCGCAGCAGCGCGGCCGGCTCCGCGTCCCAGACCCGGCAGGCCGCCCGGGCCAGCAGCTCCGCCTGGTCGTAGCCCCGTTTCCGAAGCCGCCTGCGGCTCACCGGGACCCAGGTGACCACGTCGAACTCCCCGGAAAACCGCTCCGCCGCGCATTGGGCCACCAGCGGCCCCAGCGCCCGCGCCGCGCCGGAGGCCCCCTGGAACTTGAAGCGCAGAACGCCCGCCCGGGCCGGGTCCTCGTACCACAGCGGCGCGGCGCACCGCAGTCCGCCGGAGAGCGTGCGAAGGCCCTCCCGCTCCCCGGTCCAGGGCAGGGCCTTTTCGCAGGCCGGACAGAGCCCCGGCCTGTCCAGCACCCTGCCGCAGAAGGGGCACTTGGGCGGGAACAGCAGGTCCAGAACGCGGTCCAACGCGCCCCTCATTTCCGTTTCCGGGAATAGGGGGCCGGCTCGTCCGTGAGGCCCACCAGGTAATCCACGCTGACCTTGTAGTATTCGGCCAGCTTCACCACCGCGTCCAGCGGATAATTGACCACGCCGATCTCATATTGGGAATAGGTGTTTTGCTTGATATTCAGAATCTCAGCGATTTGCTCCTGGGTCAGGCCGCGGTCTATGCGAAGATCCCGGATCCGCCCATATTTCAAAATTTCAGTTCTCAACTGCATCACCTATCTGCAGTATAAAAATCTGAAATCAAGATATTCACCGTTTATCTGAAATGCAGATATTTCCTGCATTTTAAAAGACCGCGCCAAGTTCCGCGCCGCTCCCTATGGGGACGCAGGCCGGGGTCCGCAGACGGCGGAATCCGCGCGGCGCGCATCCCTTTCCCGGCGGAGAACGGAGCCCCCTGCATGGACGCGCGGAGCGGGAAGCTAGGAACGAAGCGCAGGCTCCTTCGGCGGCAGAGGGGCGGACCCTTGCCCGGGCGCAAAAAGGACCGGCCCTGCGCCGGTCCTTTGAGGCTGTCGAAAAAGTGCCTTCGGCGCTTTTTCGAGCAGGCTGCGGCCCGTCGCGCGCACTCGCTGTCCGCTGTAAGCGAACAGTTCGCACACTTACGGACCGAGATGTATGTTCTCCGACGCGCATGTCGCCGGAGAACATGGATTTCATTTTCTTCGCGCCTCCGGGCGCAAACTCTGCGAGGCTTTTTCCACAGGCTGAAAGGACCGGCCCTGCGCCGCTCCTTTCATTCCTTTTCCGGCGCGGGATGCGCCAATCTCCACCGCAGGCCCGAGTAGCGCCTCTGCTGGCGGTCGTTGGCCGCCATGGCCCGGATGGCCGCGTCGTCCCCCACCACGATCAAAAGCTCCCGCGCCCGGGTCAGGGCGGTGTACAGCACGCCCCGGACCATCAGCGACTGGGCGGCGGGCATGGCGGCCAGCACCACGGCCCGGTACTCGCTGCCCTGGGCCTTGTGGACCGTCATGGCGTAAGCCAGGTCCACCTCGCTCAGCATCTCCGCCGTGTAGGTGGCGCGGCGGTCCTCAAACTGCACCTCCAGCCATTCGCCGGAGGGGTCGATGGCCGTGATCTTCCCCACGTCGCCGTTGAACATGCCCGTGCCCACGGCGCCGTCGGCCTTCTCCCACACCACGTCGTAATCGTTCCGGGTCTGCATGATCCGGTCCCCCTCCCGGAACAGCCGCTCGCCCCACAAAAGCTCCCGCTTGTCTGGGGCCTTGGGATTCAGGGCCGCCTGAAGGCAGCGGTTCAGATTCACAGTGCCGGAGGGGCCCTTCCGGGTGGGGCTCAGCACCTGGATCTGGTCGGCGGGAACGCCCATCCGCTCCGGCAGGCGCTGTTTGCAGAGCTCTACCACCGTGGAGACGGTCCGCTCCGCGTCCCGGCGGCAGAGGAAGAAAAAGTCCCCCTGGTCGTTGGTGAGCTGGGGCGGCTCCCCCAGATTCACCGCGTGGGCGTTGCGGACGATGGCGGACCGCTCCGCCTGCCGGAACACCTCCCGCAGGAAAACCGTCTCCACCCGGCCGCTGCGGATCAAATCGGAGAACACGTTCCCCGCCCCCACGGAGGGAAGCTGGTCCGCGTCCCCCACCAGCACCAGCCGGGTCCCGGGCCGCAGGGCCCGGAGCAGGGCGGAAAACAGCGGCAGATCCACCATGCTCATCTCGTCCACGATCACCGCGTCCGCCTCAATGGGCTCCTTCTCCGTCTTGGTGAAGGCCGCCTGCCCGGTGGCGTCGTTCCAGCTCATCCCCAGAAGGCGGTGGACCGTCTGGGCCTCCATGCCCGTCAGCTCGCTCATGCGCTTGGCCGCCCGGCCCGTGGGGGCGGCCAGCACGATGTCCAGCCCCATCTTGCGAAGCAGCGCCACGATGCCCCGGACGGTGGTGGTCTTGCCGGTGCCGGGGCCTCCGGTGAGGATGAGCACCCCGGTCCGGGCCGCCAGCTCCACCGCCTGGCGCTGCTGGGGCGCGTAAGTGATGCCCTGTTCCCGCTGGATCTCCTCCACGGTCCCGGCGGCCTGGCGGCTCTCGTCCGCATCCGCCGCCAGCAGGGCGTTCATCCGCGCCGCCGCCGTGGCCTCCGCCTCCCAAAGCCGCCTAAGGTAGCACGCGTCCACGTTCGCCACCCGCTCCAGCACCACCGCCCGCCGCTGGATCAGCCCGTCCAGCGCCCGCTCGGCCAGGTCCGCCCCGCAGCCCAGAAGCTGGGCCGTGGCGGCGGTGAGCTTGTCCCGGGGGAGAAAAACGTGGCCGTTGCGCTCGTTATGGTCCAGCTCAAAGAGCACCGCCGCCTGGAGCCGCTCGTCCCCCTCCGGGTCCAGGCCGATGGAGAGGGCGATGGCGTCGGTGACGGAGAACTCCACGCCGCAGAGGTCGCCGGAAAGCAGGTACGGATTCGCCCGCACCCGCTCCAGCGCCCCGTCGCCGTACTGCCGCCGCAGGGGCATGGCCAAGACCGGCGGCAGCTCGTACCGGGCCAGAAACTCCATCAGCCGCCGCAGGCCCATGTGCTGCCTGAACCCCTCCGCGATCTCCCGGGCCTTCCGGGCGGTCACGCCCTTGAGGGCGGCAAGGCGCTCCGGCTCCCGCTCCAGGATATCCAGGGTCTCCACGCCGAAGCGGTCCACGATGCGCCGGGCGGTGGCGGGGCCCACGCCCCTGCACACGCCGGAGGCGAGATAGCTGAAGATCTCCTCCTCGTCCTCCGGCAGGCTCCGTTCCAGCTCCACCGCCCGGAGCTGCTCCCCGTGCTGGGGATGCGTCTCCAGCACGCCGGAGACGGTCAGATGCTCTCCCGGCGCGGCGCAGGGGATGCACCCGACCACCGTGACCACCTCCCCCTCCTCCGTGAGGAGGCGGAGGACCGTATAGCCGTTTTCGGCGTTTTGAAAAATGATGCTATGTACGGTGCCCTCGCAGGCGGTCACGTCTTCCATGCTCTTCCTCTTCCGGGGTCACTCCCCCATTTGATACGCCATTCCCTCGGCCAGGACCACGTTTTCCTCCCGGTCCGCGAGAAACTGCGCCAGCGCCCGGGCCTCGCCGGTCATGCCGCAGTCCGCCAGCACGATCCGCGCCCCGGGCAGGCGGCCGCGCGCCCGGCGCAGCTCCCGCACGTCGGCCTCCATGGCGGGCGCGTCGCCCCGGAGGGGCAGCACCAGCAGAAGGCCGGGGACCACGGGCCGTCCGGCGTGCAGAAACGCCCCCGCCACCAGCCAGACGATGGCCGTCAGGCCGACGGCGGAGAGAAATGCGATCACTCCGTCCTGTAGCAATACCATCCCAATCACCTCGGGATAGTCTATGCGGAAGGGGCGCGGCGCGTCACCGCACGTTGCTCCGGCCCACCAGATAGTCGATGGAGACGCCGAAGTGGTCCGCCAGCTTCCAGGCGTTTTCCAGGCTCGGCAAATGCGCGCCTGATTCAAAAAATTGATAATGCCGCTCATTGAGGCCCACCGCCTCTGCAACACATTTTTGCGTCTCGTGCCGCTCAGCGCGCAGGCTTCGCAGTCGTTCTTTTATTTTCATACCGTCCCTCTTGACACGAGCATTTTATCGTGATATGTTGATAGAAACACGAAACAAATATCGTTTTGAAAGGTCGTGCAACATGTCTGATTTCATGAAATGGCTCTACGCCGTCTACATCCGGCCCCAATTGGAGGCCGCGCCCCGGGAAGAATACGAAATGCATCTGGACCTGATGGAAAACGAGCTGGGGCCCCACGCCCGGGACAGTTATGAAAAGGTCCGGGAGCGCGCCGCGATCCATGCCTTTTTGCTGGGCCTGCGCACCGGCCGGGGCCTGCCCCGGGACTGAGTTCACCGCCCGATACCCGCTTCCGCCAATATGGCCTCTTCCCGGGCCCGCATCCGGGCCTTTTCCTCCCCCTCGTCCAGATGGTCGTATCCCAGAAGATGGAGCACGGAGTGGACCACCAGGTAACTGAGCTCCCGCCGCTTCCCATGCCCGTACTCCTTGGCCTGGGCGGCCACATGCTCCATGGAGATCACCATGTCCCCCAGGGGCACCAGCCCGGTGCCGATGTCCGCGTCCTCCGCCCCCGGCAGCTCACCGGGGACAAGGTCGAACTCCGGAAAGCTCAAAACATCCGTGGACCGGTCCACGCCCCGCATGTCCCGGTTCACGGCGCGGATGCCCGCGTCGCCGGTCAGCAGCACGTCCACCTCGCAGGGGAAGTCCACCCCCTCCGCGGCCAGGGCCGTGCGGACGACTCTGCGGATCAGGGCGCAGTTGCCCTCGCTGGCCGCGCCGGGCACGTCGGCGGTGACGGGGATATAATGCCGCTTCGCCATCTTACCGCCGCCCCTTTCCGCCGCTTTTGGCCTGCTCATACTCCTCATACGCCTTCACGATCCGCTGGACCATCACATGGCGCACCACGTCCGCGTTGGTCAGCTCGCAGATGCCCACGCCCTCCACGCGGCCCAGCACCCGCATGGCCTCCCTGAGGCCGGAGGTCTTGTCCGCGGGCAGGTCGATCTGGGTCACGTCGCCGGTGATGACGATCTTGGACCCGAAGCCCAGCCGGGTCAAAAACATCTTCATCTGCTCCCGGGAGGTGTTCTGGGCCTCGTCCAGGATAATAAAGCTGTCGTCCAGGGTCCTTCCCCGCATATAGGCCAGGGGCGCCACCTCGATGTTGCCCCGCTCCAGGTATTTCTGGTACGTCTCCGCCCCCAGCATGTCGAACAGCGCGTCATACAGCGGGCGCAGATAGGGGTCCACCTTGCTTTGCAGGTCCCCCGGCAGAAAGCCCAGCCGCTCCCCCGCCTCCACCGCCGGGCGGGTGAGAATGATGCGGTTCACCTGCTTGTCCCGGAAGGCGGCCACGGCGGCGGCCACGGCCAGATAGGTCTTGCCGGTGCCCGCCGGGCCCACGCCGATGGTGACCGTGTTTTTCAGCACGGACTTCATATATTCCTTCTGGCCGATGGTCTTGGGCTTCACCGGGCGGCCCTTGGCGGTGATGCACAGCACGTCGCCGGTGAGCTCCGTGATCTGCTCCTCCTTCCCGCTGCGCACCAATCCGATGACGTAGCGCACGTTCTGCTCCCCGATGGCCTCCCCCCGGGAGGACAGGGTCAAAAGGGCCTGGATGGCCTTGCAGGCCAGCATGGTGTCCTCCCCCTCCACCCGAAGCTCGCCGTCCCGGTTCACCACGGTCACGGAAAACTCCTGCTCCAGCAGCCGGATGTTCTCATCAAAAGAGCCGAAGATGTTCACGGCCTGTTCCAGCCGTTCAATGCTGATCCTCTGTTCCAAAAAATCACTCCTCAATCGGGCGTCAGCCGTCCGGTTCATTGGTATTCGTATAGATGGGGGCGATCCGCCCGATCTCCTCCTCGCACTCCGCCGCCAGGGTCACCAGCAGGGCGCCGCCCTTTTGCCGGGTGGTGCAGAGGGTGGACTTCACCACCCCGTGGGGGTCCACCAGGGTATGGAGATAATCGGTGAGGAGCCGCTCCCCCGCGGCCTCCGCCTGGGCGGCCGCCGCCTCGCCCGGCGCCGTCTCGTAAAACCGGCAGGTCTCCGTCACGGCGGTAACGGGCAGCCGCAGCCCGAAGAGGGACCAGGGCCGCCTGACGGTTATTTTATCATATTCCGCCCCTTCGATGCTACTGTTTGAGAAGAATTTTACCCGGTGTGTGCCGAACACCAGGGAAAAAAACGTCTTTTCCTCGCCGGTGTACTGTTTTTGCCGGATCTCCAGGGGCATGGCGGCGGTGAGGGAATACCAGGTCCGGGCCGTCACGGACCCCCGGCCCGCCAGGATGCGGGCGCCGAAGGTCTCCGTGTCCTCCACGCCGGAGATCAGGATCTGCCCCGCCTCCACGGAGGTCCCGGGCAGGGCGCAGGTGACGCCCTCCAGCGCCTGGACCCGGAGCACCAGGCCGTCCCGCCGGGCCACCAGGTTGGACGGCGTCCGCTCGTCCACCCGCTCCGGCGCGCGCACCCGCTCCCGCACTTGGACGTAAGCCTTGCAGCCGGACACGTTCACGCTGATCCAGCTCAGCTCCGGCACGTCCAGCAGCACGTGGTTGCGGATATCCTCCCCGTCCAGGGAGAAGCCGAAGGTGCCGATATGCACGTCGTTTTTCTGGAGAGCCCGCAGAATCTCCTCCTGGGTGACCGTCTCGTTCCCCTCCACCACAAAGTCCCAGATGAAGAAGGAGCCGAAAAACAGCGCCCCGGCGCAAAGGGCCAGCCCCGCCAGAAGCACATGCCGCCGCCGAAAGCGGCCCAGGAAGAAGGGCACGCCCTCCTTCCGGATCACCGTCAGGGTGCAGTCCAGATTTTTCACCGCCCTGCGCAGGGCGTAAAAGTCCCTCCGGCTGAGGCGGCAGGTAAAGGCCGTCTGGGATTCCCACTCCAGGTCCCAGAAGGCCAGCCCCCGGGCGCCGCACAGGTTCAGCACCCGCTCCGGGAATACGGTCTCCACCCGCACCCGGGCCTGGCCCTGGAGGCGGTTGACGATCTGATTCAGCATCTCAGTTCACCCATTCCAACCCGGCGATGCGCCCGCCGATCCGCAGCTCCTCTCCCGTCATGGCAAGCAGCGTCAAGGAGCTTCCCTTCACCCGCAAAACGCCGCCCGCGGTGTTCACGTCGATCTGTTCGCCGCTGTAAGCCAAAATGCCGTTATGGTGCTCCACATAGAGCTGGCGGCTGCCCACCATCTCCAGCCGGGGCAGTCCCGCCACCACGTCCGCCGGCAGGTCGAACAGCTCCGCCACGGTGCTCAGGACGCCGCCGTCCCGTTCTTTCCGGTTTCGTTCCATGCTTTGTTTCACCTCTTCCCGACTGTATGCGGAAGAGGGGGCGAACTTGCGTGTCCGCGGAGCCGGAGGGCCATTCTTTTTCGTCTGAGGATGCGGAAGAAGCCGACCGGACAGAGGAGGGGGGCTAGGGGGAACCATAGGTTCCCCCAGTTCTTTTGCCGGAGGCAAAAGAAGGAAATCCAATCATTTTCGGCAGGACACGCGCCTGCCGAAAATTCCTTGACCTGTTTGCCCCTGGGGCAAACACACCAGTCCGCAGACTGGTGGGGGGGAGCTCGAGGGGGGACCTGTTCCCCCTCGAACCACCCGCATAAATCTCCCGCCCCGACCATAGGGTATAGCGGTGATGACGATGAAACTGCGTTGGCGGCTTTCCGCCTGCCTGATGTTATGCGGGCTTCTTCTTTGGTTCCTGGCGGACGCCGCAGGCGTGCGGGCCTCCATGGAGGAGGCCCTGTCCCTTTGCGCCCGGTCGGTGGTCCCCTCCCTGTTCCCCTTCCTCACGGCGTCCTCCCTGCTGCTCTCCCTGGGCTTTGGAGAGCTGGCGGCCCCGTATCTCGCGGGAGTGATGGAGCCGCTGTTCCGCGTTCCCGGCGCGGGCAGCGCGGCGCTGCTGCTGGGGCTGGTGGGGGGCTATCCCATCGGGGCCAGGACCGCGGCGGACCTGTACCGCCAGGGATCGGTGTCCCGGAGCGAGGCGGAGCGGCTGCTGGCCTTCGCCAACACCTCCAACCCGGTCTTTCTCATCAGCGTGCTGGGCGCGGGCGTGTTTAGCAGCGTGCGGACGGGCCTGTGGCTGTGGCTCATCCACATCCTATCGGCGCTTTTGACGGGCCTGCTCTTCCGCAGAAGCGGCCATGACACAGTCTCCCAGCCCCTGTCAAGGAAAACCGCTTCCCGGTCCGTGCGGTTCACCACGGCCTTTGTGGAGGCGGTGCGGTCCGCCCTGTCCGGCATCCTCTCCGTCTGCGCCTTCGTGACGTTCTTCTATGTGCTGGCCCATCCCCTGGCGCGTCTGGGCGGGGCCGCCGGCCCCCTTCTGGTGGGCTCTTTGGAGCTGTTCTCCCTGACGCCCCTACTCACCGCTGACCGCTTCGGCTTCATCCTGGCCGCGGGCATGTCGGGCTGGGGCGGCCTCTCCGTCCTGTGCCAGACCGCCGCCGTGCTGGACGGAAGCGGCCTGGGCCTGCGCAACTGTCTGCTGGGCAAGCTCTCCCACGGCGTTCTCTCCGTCCTTCTGGCCCTGCTCCTCTCCCACTATGTCCTGGGTTAGGGTTTTTCGACAACATTCCGTATCATTTCGCGTCCATATGACATTTTGTAATCATTTTGCCCCCTCCTGTACGCCGGGAAAAGGGGGAGGGACGCGCGAGCGCGCCCTTTCCGCAGGCGGGAGGCGCGGCATGCAGTTCGCTCCGGCCAGGGGACGAACGCCAAAGGGAACGGGGGAGAGCCGCAAAGCGGCTCTCCCCCGTTCTCTTTGAAACCTTATCTTTGTCCCTTGTCGTAGGGAACGCCCTCCGCCTTGGGCGCCCGGGACTTCTTGGACGTGAAGGCCAGAACGATCAGAGTGATGAGGTAGGGCAGCATCCGGTAGAAATGGGGGCTGATCCCCAGCTCCGCCAGAAGGTACACCCCGTCGCCGTTGATGTCGATGCTGGAATAGGAGGCCGCCACGCATTTGAACAGGCCGAACAGCAGCGACGCCCCCGCGATGTTCAGCGGCTTCCAGTTGCCGAAGATCATGACGGCCAGGGCCAGGAAGCCGAAGCCGGCCACGTCGCCGTTGGCGGTGCAGTTGGCGGTGGTCAGGGCGTAGACGAAGCCGCCCATGCCCGCCAGCGCGCCGGAGATGGTGGTGCCCGCGTAGCGCATTTTGTAGACGTTGATGCCCAAAGAGTCCGCCGCCTGGGGATTTTCGCCGCAGGAGCGGAGCCGCAGGCCGAACTTCGTCTTATAGAGGACGATGGAGAGCACAATGAACAGCACGATGCAAACATAGGTCGCAAGATACACCTTGTGGAGCAGCGTGGTGCCCAAAAATCCCAGCTCCGCCGTGCGGTCGAAGCCCAGGGTGGTCTTTTTGATCATGAACCAGCTGGCCGCGTCGCCCTCGGCCATTTGAAGGGTGTTCTGATTGGCCAGGATGCGGATGAGGAACAGCACCAGGGCCGGGGCCATCAGGTTCAGCGCCGTGCCGCCGATGGTCTGGTCCGCCCGCAGGTTCACCGACGCGAAGGACAGCAGCAGCGAAAACACCGCGCCCATCAGCGCCGCCACCAGCATGGCCAGCAACTCGAAGCCCTGGAGCGTCACCCAGTCCCCCGCCTCCTTGGCGGCGGCGAAGGTGCCCGCAAGCTGCATGTAGCGGACGAAATACACGCCCACGAAAGCGCCGAAGATCATGATGCCCTCCAGCGCCAGGTTGATGATGCCGCTGCGCTCGGCGAAAACGCCCGCAAGGGCCACGATCATCAACGGGATGGCATAGATCAGCGTCTGCTGTACAAGAAACGTCATGCCTCCCCGCCCCCTTTCTCAGCATCCGCATCCGGGCCGTCCGCTTCCGGCGGCCCGTCCGGCGGCGCGGCGGTCTGCACGGCGGTCTGCGCCGCGGGCGCCGCCCGGTGCTTCCTCCTTCCCCCCAGAAGCATCCGGATCACCAGGGAGAAGGCGCTCAGATACACGATGACGGCGATGATCACATCGGTAATATACTCGTTATAGGCCGTCAGGTTGGTCAATTGCAGGCCCACGATGTCCAGCATGGACATGAAGCAGCCGGTGAAGATCACCGCAATGGGGTTGTTCACCGCCAGCAGGGCCACGGGGATGCCGTTGAAGCCGATGGTGGGCAGGGACTGGTAGGTGGACCAGAAGAACTCCGTGTTGCCGGAGAGATAGTACAGCGCCGCCGCCATGCCGGAGAGCCCTCCGGCGATGGCCATGGACAGCACGATGTTGCGCTTGTCGCTGATCCCGGCGTAGCGGGCCGCGTGGCGGTTGCTGCCGCAGGCTTTCAGCTCGTAGCCCAGGGTGGTCTTGGTCATAAGGACGTACACCAGCACCGCCATGGCGATGGCGATGAGAATTCCGCCGTTCACCTGGGAGTTGGGAAACAGCTTGTCCAGGCCCAGCTTGGCGGTCTGCACGCCGTTATAGCTGGTCTTATAGATGTAGCCGCTCTTGGTGTTTTCCACCAGGTTGCGGTAATTGCTGCCGTCGAAGACCCAGGTGACCAGATTGGCGGCGATCCAGTTGGTCATGATGCAGGCCAGGACCTCGTTGATGTTCAAAAACGCCTTCACCAGCCCCGGGATCGCGCCCCAGACCGCGCCGGCCAGGGTGCCGCCCACAAACGCCAGGACCCAGATGAGCCAGGCGGGGACCGTCTCCGAGGGGACGCCCAGGGCGATGATGAGCGTGGCCGCGGTGCCCATGAGGTACTGCCCCGGCGCGCCGATGTTAAAAAGGCCCGTCTTGAAGGCCACGGACACGGAGAGGCCCGTCATGATGAGGGGCGTGGCCCGGAAGAGCATGTTGCCCACGCTGGCGGAGTTGAAGCCCCAGGTCAGGGCGCCCGCCGCGTCCCGGCCGGTGGAGAACAATCCAGCGAACACCAGGCGGACGCCGTCCCAGGCGCTGGCGAGATTCAGATTCTTGCTGGTGGCGCCCACGATCAAGATCAGCACGCTGCCCACCAGCATGCCGATGACGATGGAGAGGACGGAGGCCAGGACCGAACGGGTCCCCTCCTTTTGCAGCAGGGTATGCTCCTTCATGCCGTCTCTCCCTCCTTCGCCGTCCGCTTCGCGCCGGCCATATACAATCCCAGCTCCTGAACGCTGGTGGTCTTGGGATCCAGCTCGCCCACGATCTCCCCCTCGTACATCACCAGGATGCGGTCGGACAGGCTCATGACCTCGTCCAGCTCCAGAGAGACCAGCAGCACGGCCTTGCCCTTGTCCCGCTCGGCCACAAGCCGGCTGTGGATATACTCGATGGCGCCCACGTCCAGCCCCCGCGTGGGCTGCACCGCCACGATCAGCGGCAGCTCCCGGTCGATCTCCCGGGCGATGATGGCCTTTTGCTGGTTGCCGCCGGACATGCTGCGGGCCGCCGTAACGGCCCCCTGGCCGCTGCGCACGTCGTACTGCCCGATGAGCTGCTCGGCGTAGGCGCGGACCGCGCCCTTGTTGATGAAGCCCATGTGCTGGAACCGGGGCTCCCGGTAGCGCTGGAGCACCAGATTCTGCTCCAGGGTGAAGTCCAGGATGAGGCCGTGCTTGTGCCGGTCCTCGGGGATATGGCTCATGTTCTGGCCCCGCTGGCGGATGGAGGCGT
The DNA here is from genome assembly GCA_023406225.1 of Bacillota bacterium. Taxonomy (GTDB): domain Bacteria; phylum Bacillota; class Clostridia; order Oscillospirales; family Oscillospiraceae; genus Oscillibacter. The sequence goes on from JAEXWS010000026.1 coordinate 19,598, forward strand.
GGGCCACGTCCCGCCCGCAGAGGTCCACCCTGCCGGCGGCGGTCTTTTCCAGCCCCGTGAGGCTGTGGATCAGCTCCGTCTGGCCGTTTCCGTCGATGCCCGCGATGCAGACGATCTCCCCTTCCCGCACGTCGAAGCTCACGTCGTGCACGGCGTTGCGCTTGCGGGACCGGGCGGCGACCGTCAGCCCCTCCACGTGGAGCACCACCGCGCCGGGCTTCGCCGGGGCCTTGGTCACCTCCAGCTGGACGGGGCGGCCCACCATCATGTTGGACAGGGACTGCTTGTCCGTATCCTTCGTCTCCACCGTGCCGATGCATCTGCCCTTGCGCAGCACCGTCACCCGGTCGGCCACGGCCATGATCTCATTGAGCTTGTGGGAGATGAAGAGGATGGATTTGCCCTCCTTGGCGAACTCCCGCATGGTGGCCATCAGCTCGTCGATCTCCTGGGGCGTGAGGACGGCGGTGGGCTCGTCAAAAATGAGGATCTCATTGTCCCGGTACAGCATTTTCAAGATCTCCACCCGCTGCTGCATCCCGACGGTGATATCCTCCACCCTGGCGTCCAGGTCCACCCGCATGCCGTACCGCTCGGAGAGGGCCTGCACCTTCTCCCGGGCGGCCTTCTTCTGCAAAAAGCCAAGCTTCGTGTTCTCGGCCCCCAGGATGATGTTGTCCAGAACGGAGAACACGTCGATCAGCTTGAAGTGCTGGTGGACCATGCCGATCCCCAGGGCCGTGGCGTCGTTGGGGTCGTTGATGCGCACGGTCTGTCCGTTTTTGCGGATCTCTCCGGCCTCCGGCTGGTACAATCCGAACAAAACGCTCATCAGCGTGGACTTTCCGGCGCCGTTCTCTCCCAGCAGGGCATGGATCTCGCCCCTGCGCAGCTGGAGGGTGATGTCGTCGTTGGCGACGATCCCGGGGAACTCCTTCGTGATGTGTAGCATCTCGATAATGTTCTCAGGCTGCATACGTCTCATCCCGCTTCCTCCGTAGAATTGTACTTTTTATTATAGTATACCGCCGTTTAAAAAACAAGGTGTTTTCCCGCCGCGCGGAAAAGGAGGGGACGCCATGCGTCCCCTCCTTTGAGCGGTTTGATGCGGTTTTAGATGATGTGCAGGGTCAGGTTGGAGTAATCCTGCTCCAGGTTGTTGAAGTCGGCATCGATGACCAGCTTGCCGGAAACCACGTCCGCGAACTGGGCCTCATACTCCTCAATGGTGTAGTTCTTCAGGCTCCAAGTGGCGGTGGGGATGCCGGTGGAGCCCTCGGCGGCGCCGAGGCTCACGGCGGTCCCGCCGATCTCGTTCCAGGTGCCGTCAAAAGCCTTGGCGCAGGCCCACTGGGCGGCGTCGGAAAGGCCCTTCATGGCGGAGGTGATCACGGTATCGGACTCGCTGGACTGGTCGGTGTCCACGCCGACCACGAAGCCGTCGTTGGCGGAGGCGGCGGCGGAGATGGACTGGAACATGGAGCCGCCGCAGGCGAAGATGACCTCGGTGCCGTTCTCATACCAGCCGTTGGCCATGGACTGCAGCTCGGGGGAGGCGGAGAAGCTGGCGCCGTACTCCCAGGAGTAATTCATATCGACCTGCACGCCCATCTCGGCGGCAGCCGCGTTAGCGCCCTGGACGAAGCCGTAGCCGTAACGGCAGCAGGCGTCGTTGGTGCCGCCGCCGCCGCCGGAGAAGCCCAGCTTCGTGAAGCCTTCCTTCACCACGGCGTAGCCCGCGAAGTAGCCGCACTGCTCTTCCTTGAAGGCGATGCCGGTGACGTTGTCCATGCCCAGGGACCAGCCGTCGATAAAGACGAACTTGGTGTCGGGGAACTCGCCGGCGGCGCGCTCCAGCGCGGCGCCCTGCATGAAGCCGGCGCAGACCACGACCTGCGCGCCGCCTTCCACGGCGGCCTTCATGGCGTCGTAGCGGTCGTCGTCGGTGGCCTGGTCGCCGTTGGCGGGCTGATAATACTTGTAGCTGAGGCCGTTGGCGGTGGCGTAGAGCTTCACGCCGTCATAGGTGCCCTGGTTAAAGGACTTGTCCTTTAACTGGCCCACGTCCGTCACGAAAGCGACCTGGTACTTGCCGTCGGCGGAGGTCATGTTGTCCTCGATATCATCGGCGGACAGCTCCGCGGGTTCCGCGGGCTCTACAGGCTGCTCCGTGTCGGCGGGAGGGGTGGTGTCTTCAGGCGCTTTGCCGCCGTTGCCGCCGCAGGCCGCAAGGGACAGTGCCATTCCCAATGCAAGGATCAGCGCAAGAAACTTCTTCATTGGAATCATACCTTCCTTTTCATTTTTTGACCCCCCGGACGACCGAGGTCGACCTCGAAGGGTCACCGTCATTATAGCAATCCCAGGGTCTTATTTCAACCAAATTTCACAATTGTTTTTCTTTTCGACATATTTTTGGTCAAAACGGTAAAAGGTCCCCTTCAAACAAAAGGGACCTTTTACAGAAACTCCGTTTTTAAGCCCCCGCCATTTCCACGGCGGTCCCCAGCGCGATCTCCATCATCTGGGTGAAGGAGGTCTGGCGGTCGGCGGGAGAGAGCTCCTCCCCCGTCACCAGGCTGTCGGACACGGTGCAGATGGTCAGCGCCCGCCTGCCCGCCTCGGCGGCGTTGCAGTACAGGGCGGCCGTCTCCATCTCGATGGCCAGGACCCCCATCCGCCCCCAGTCCAGGGTGTTGCCCGCCTTGTTGTAAAACACGTCGGAGGAGAGCAGGTTCCCCACCGGAGGCTCCACGCCCATCCGCCGGGCCACCGCCACCGCCGTCTCCAGCAGGCGGAAGTCCGCGATGGGGGCGAACACGCCGGGCAGGCCGTATTGGTGGGCGTAGTCCGAGTCCGTGCAGGCCCCCTGGGCCATCACCACGTCCCGCAGCCGGAGGGACCGGGAGATGGCCCCCGCGCTGCCCACCCGGATGATGTTCTCCACGCCGTAGAAATGGTACAGCTCATGGGAGTAAATGCCGATGGAGGGCATCCCCATGCCGGAGGCCATGACGGACACGGGAACGCCCTGATAGGTCCCGGTCCAGCCCTGGATGCCCCGGACGTTGTTCACCAGCGCCGCATCCTGCAAAAACGTCTCCGCGATGAACCGCGCCCGCAGGGGGTCGCCGGGCATGAGCACCGTTTTTGCGAACGCGCCGGGGGCGGCTTCGTTATGAGGCGTTCCCATCTCAGCCCTCCAGGGCCTTCACGGCCTTCACCACGCGGCTGGTGCCCAGGCGGGAGGCCCCCAGGCGGATGAAATCCTCCGCGTCCTTCAAATCCGCGATGCCGCCGGCGGCCTTGATCTTCACGTTGGGGCCCACATGGGCCGCGAACAGCGCCACGTCCTCCCGGGTGGCCCCGCCGCCGCCAAAGCCCGTGGAGGTCTTGATATAGTCCGCGCCGGATTCGGTGACGATCCCGCACAGCTTGATCTTCTCCGCCTCGGTGAGGAAGCAGCACTCGATGATGACCTTCAGGAGCCTGCCCCGGCAGGCCTCCTTGACGGCCTTGATCTCACCGAGCAGGTCCTCCCATCTCCCGTCCTTCACCCAGCCGAGGTTGATGACCATATCCACCTCGTCCGCCCCGTTCTCCACAGCGTCGGAGGCCATGAAGCACTTGGCGGCGGTGGTGTCGTATCCGTTGGGGAAGCCGATGACCGTGCAGATGGGCAGCTTCCCGTCCACATACCGCGCCGCCTGGTTGACATAGCTGGCCGGGATGCACACGCTGGCGCAGCCGTACCGCATGCCGTCGTCGCAGATGGCCCGAATTTCGGACCAGGTGGCCGTCTGGGCCAGGAGGGTGTGGTCGCACTTGCTTAAAATCTCTTTCAGTTCCATTTGAGAAATCTCCTTTATCATTAAATTACCGCTGGAAAATAGACGTTCTTTCCGTTCCGCTCCCGGCGGGACACGCCGCCCCGGACCTCCAGATGATCCAGATGGGCCAGGGCCTCGCCCACGGCGAAATACTTCTGGGTCAGCGGGAAATCCGCCCAGCTCCGGCACCGGATGCTCCAGGCCATCCGCCCGGCGATCTCATAGGCGGTCAGCCCCGGCTCCCGCTCCACGGCCGCGCGGGCGTCGGCGATGCGGCGGGCGTGGTGGGCGGCCAGCTCCTCCGCCCGCTCCCGCAGGTCCCCCGTCTCCTCCCGGTGGGCGGGGAGCAGCCGCTCCACCGGCAGATATTGGGGGTGATGTGGAAGAGCACATGGTCGCCGGAGAAAAGCCAGCGCCTCTCCGGCTCATACAGGCACAGGTGCCCCGGCGTATGGCCGGGGGTCAGGATACACCGCAGCGTGTGCCCGCCATAGGTCAGCGCGTCCCCACCGTCCAGCAGGGAATACCCCTTCCAATCGGGCGGCGCGGACACCTTGGCCGGGTTCGTGTCCCACAGCTCCGCCATCTCCGCCGGAGAAAACCCGTCCCGCACATAGGCGTCGGAGAGGTCCCGCCACCGCGCGTCCTGGGTATCGGCCATCAGCCGCTCCCCGTCGATCCGGCCGATATAGACCCGGCATCCCGGCCGGAGCAGGTCCAAAGCCAGGCCGGTGTGGTCGCTGTGGAGGTGGGTCAGGAAGATATCCGTCCGGTCCCGGTCCACGCCGATCTCTGAGAGCTGCCGCTCCATGGCCTCCCGGCAGGGGGCCTGGCGGAAGCCCGTGTCGATCAGCAGGTTCCGCTCGCCGGTGATGAGGTAGCTGTTCAGATTTTTCAAGGGGTTCCCCACCAGCGGGATATCCAGCCGCCAGAGGTCCTTCTCTACACGCTGCGCCATATCTGCTCCTTATTTTGGTTCTTATTTCGTACTATATCAGAAATTTCCCCGCCTGTCCAGGACCGTCCCTTGTCAAACCCGGCGGCGGGTGGTAGAATAACAATCACTTTCGATCGGAGGCATTTTCCATGAAAAAACGACTGCTCGCACTTCTCTGCGCCCTGGTCCTGACGCTGGGCGCGGTCCCCCTTGCCGCCGCGCTGGAGGGCGAGGCCGCCCGGGCGGCGGATACGCTGGCCACCCTGGGCCTGGTCAACGGCTCCGGCAGCGGATATGACCTGGACGCTCCGGCCACCCGCGCCCAGGCGGCGGTGCTGCTGGTGCGCCTTGCGGGGGCGGAAGAGGCCGCCGCCGCGGACCCCTGGTTCGCCGGGTTCCGGGACGTGCCCGCCTGGGCCAGGACGGCGGTGGACTACGCCGCCCACCAGGGCTGGGTCAGCGGCGTGACCGCCGTGGAGTTCCAGCCGGACCGGGCCGTTTCCGCAAACGCCTGGTGCGCCTTTTTGCTGCGGATGCTGGGGTACAGCGACAAGGCCGGGGACTTTACCGTGGACGGCGCGGCGGTCTTTGCCCGGCGCATCGGCCTGACCGCCGCCGTCTACAGCGGCGATCTGACCCGGGGCGCCCTGTTCCAGATCATGCGGGACGCCCTCACCTTCTCCTATAAGGACGGCGGCACCGTCATCGGCCGCCTGGTGGAAACGGGCGCCTGCTCCGCCGCCGCCGCCAACGCCCTGGGGCTTTTGACGCCGGAGCTCACCGCCCGGCAGGCGGCGGACCGCTCCATGGCCGCCGTGTTCCAGCTCCAGAGCTTTGAGAGCCAGGCGGACATGGAGGCCCAAAAGCCCCACGCGGACGCCACCGGCTTCTTCATCAGCGCGGACGGGCTGGCCGTCACCAACTATCACTCCATCGACGGCGAGCTCTACGCCGCCGCCACCCTCTCCACCGGCGAGGTCTATCCGGTGGAGTCCGTGGTCTGGTACGACGCGGACATCGATCTGGCGGTCTTGCGCGTCTCCCGGACCTCCGCCGCCGGAAAGACCTCCGCCGCCTTCCACTTTCTGGAGCTTGCGGGCACGGAGGACCTGCGCCCCGGCGACCGGGTCTACACGCTGAGCAATCCCCTGGGCCTGGGCCTGGCGGTGAGCGAGGGCGTGGTCAGCGCCACGGACCGGGCGGTGGACCGCTACGCCCTCCCCTGCGTCATGTTCACCGCCCCCATCTCCCAGGGCAGCAGCGGCGGCGCGCTGGTGAACGTCTACGGCCATGTGGTGGCCGTCACCTCCGGGGCGTATACTTACGGCAACAGCATGTTCCTGGCGGTCCCCGCAGATCCGCTGCTCACCGCCGATCTGACGGGAGAGGGCCAGACCCTGGCCCAGGTCCGGGCGGCGCAGAAGGACGCAGCCTGAGCCGGGACCTCGCCCATAAAGCTGAAATGACCGCCCGTTGGGCGGTCATTTCGGTTTGTCGAAAAACCTGTATTTCAGGAATCCCTTGCTGTCTGCGTCAGGGGAGCGCGAGGGGGCGGCAGCCCGCCCCGCATGGGATCAAATGCCCCCGAAAAGCCGGCAGGCGTTCGGCCGGCGAAGCGGGGACTTTTCCGGGGCTTTGCCCCGGGAACGTAACGGCATTTTCAGGCTGTCGAAAAAGCCTCGCAGAGTTCGCGCCCGGAGGCGCGGAGAAGATCAAGTCCATTTTCTCCGACGGCATGTGCGTGAGAGAACATACATCTCGGTCCGTAAGTATGCGAACTGTCCGCTCACAACGGACAGCAAGTGCGCGCGGCGGGCTGCGGCTTACTCGAAAAAGTGCCTTCGGCACTTTTTCGACAGCCTCTGATGACCGCCCGTTGGGCGGTCATTTTTTCATGGACGCTCTATTCCGCGCTTAAAATGAACCGCTCCAGCGCCTCCGCGGTGTCCACCACCGCCGCCGCGCCGCTCTGCGCCAGCTCGCCGGGGTCGGCATAGCCGAAAAACTCCACACCCACGCAGTCCACGCCGCATTCCCGCGCCCCCAGCACGTCGAACTTCCGGTCCCCCACCATGAGCACGCCGGACTTGTCCGCCTCCGTGAGGCCCAGGCGGCGCAGTGTCTCCCGGATCACATCCGCCTTCTCCCAGTCCCCGTCCGGGGGGCTGCCCACGATAGCGGAGAGATACGGAGCGAAGCCGAATTTCTCGCAGATGGGCACGCACATCCCCTCCGGCTTGGAGGAGGAAAGCGCCAGCACGCATCCCCGCTCCCGCAGGCGGCGGCACAGCTCCACCATGCCCGGGGCGGCGGCGTTTTCAAATTTTCCGGTGACGGAATACCGCTCCCGGAAAAAGGCGATGCCCCGGAGGGCCTTCTCCTGGCTGAAGCCGCAGTAGCGCATCAGGGAGTCCTGGAGGGGCGGGCCGATGAACTTGCTGAGCAGGCCCTCCCCCGGCAAAGGCTCCCCCAGCTTTTCAAAGGCGTAGCGCAGGCTGTTGAGGATGCCCTCCTTGGAGTCGGTCAGCGTGCCGTCCAGATCAAATAAAACCGTATGATACATGTGATCTCTCCTATCTTTCCGGAGAGATTTTATCATGTTCCCCCCATCCGCGCAAGAGGTTTACCTATTTTTTACGCAAGCAAAGTAACGCCAGCGTCAGGACCACGCCCAGCAGAATGCACCATTTCAGCCAGGTAAACGGTTCCGCTATGCTCCAATAGGCGCTCCGCGCCCTTTCCAGGGTCCTTTCATGATACGGGTCGACGGAGGCGCAGGCCATGGCCAAGGGCCATTCCCAGAGCCACCGGGCCCCCGCCCAGCACAGCATGGCCCCCCAGCCCGCCGCGCAGACGCCGAATTCCCGCCGCAAAAGCAGCGTTCCGCCGCCTTGGCGACGCAAAATGCCCCGCAGGGCGGCGTAGACCAGGGGAATGAGCAGCAGCGCGCCGGTCCATGCCGCCAGTTCCTGGAGCGTTCCCCAGATAAAGAAGTAATTTTCCTGGGGCAGGCGGCGGGACACGTGAAACACCGGGGCTAAAAGCTCCGACCAGAGATACCGCGCCGCCAGCCACGTCTGCGCCGCCGCCAGCGGGAGCAGAAGGCGGAGCCGTTTGCCCAGGATCTGCGGCGAACAGGCGGCAAAGCCCGCCCAAAGGGCCAGAAAGCTGCCCAAAAGCAGCAGCAATCCGACCCGGCTCCCCAAATACAGCCACGCCGCCGCTGCCCACAGCACCGCCGCCGCTGCCAGGCCCAGGCGGAAGCGCAGATCGCCCCGCCGGGAGAGGTATTGCTCCACCTGGGAGGGCGCCCCCGCCGGGGGTGAGGAAGTCCGCGGCTCCCCCGCCAGGATCTCATCGGCGGTGACGCCGTAGATCTCCGCCAGGGCGGGCAGGACGGAGATCTCCGGAAAGCCGCCGCCGGATTCCCACTTGCTGACGGTCTTGTTGGAAACGCCCAGCCGGTCCGCCAGCTCCTGCTGGGTCCATCCCCGGCTTTTGCGCAGCAGCGCCAGATACGCGCCGGTCTTTTTCGGCTCCATACAGTCTCCTCCTTTTTGATTCCGGGTCCAGCATACCGCATCCCAGCGGATTTGACCAGCCCCGGGCGGGGAAATTTGTCTGCGGAGCGCAGAATGGGGCCGCCTTTCCCTCTCAGCACGGCAAAAAAAGCGGCGCGCCCGCCGAAGCAGACGCACCGCAAAAGGGGAACGGGATTTACTTGCCGAAGTAGCGCTTCAGGAGGCCAGCGAACGCGCGGCCGTGGCGGGCCTCGTCCCGGGCCATCTCATGGACGGTGTCGTGGATGGCGTCCAGATTGTACTGCTTGGCCAGCTTCGCCAGCTCGAACTTGCCCATGGTGGCGCCGTTCTCGGCCTCCACGCGCATGGAAAGGTTCTTCTCGGAGGAGTCGGTCACGACCTCGCCCAGCAGCTCGGCGAACTTGGCGGCGTGCTCCGCCTCTTCGATGCCGGCCTTGTACCAGTAGTCGCCGATCTCGGGATAGCCCTCGCGGTAAGCCACGCGGCTCATGGCCAGATACATGCCGACCTCGGTGCACTCGCCGTTGAAGTTGGCCTGCAGGCCGTCGATGATCTCCTTCTGGACCTCGGCGGGCACATCCGCGCCAAAGACCTTGCCCACGCCCACCACGTGCTCGGCGGCCCAGGTCATCTCAGCCTTCTGCTCGGTGAACTTGGAGCCGGGAACGCCGCACTGGGGGCACTTCTCCGGAGCCGTCTCACCTTCCCACACATAACCGCAGACCGGGCAAACCCACTTTTTCATAATCAAGATCCTCCTTATTAAATATGTATGTCTGATCGTTTCTCAAATTCATGTCCCCTTGGGATGATGTAAGTATAACAGCATATTCTAATAATTCACAGTCGCATTTGCAACACGTTAAAAACTTTTGAAAATTTTTCCGGGACCCTTTCGGCACGCCGCGCCAAAAAGCCGGAGAGCCAAGGCTCTCCGGCCTCAGGCTGTCGAAAAAGTGCCTTCGGCACTTTTTCGAGTAAGCTGCGGCCCGTCGCGCGCACGCGCTGTCCGCTGTAAGCGGACAGTTCGCACACTTACGGACCGAGATGTATGTTCTCCGACGCACATGTCGTCGGAGAACATGAATTTGATTTTCTTCGCGCCTCCGGGCGCGAACTCTGCGAGGCTTTTTCCACAGGCTGAAAGCCGCCCGAAACGGGCGGCTTTCCAGATCGCTTGCGAAATAAGATCAGCGCTTGGAGAACTGCGGCGCACGACGGGCGGCCTTGAGGCCGTACTTCTTCCGCTCTTTCATGCGGGGATCGCGGGTCAGGAAGCCGGACTTCTTCAGGATGGGCCGGTTGTCCTCACTGGCCAGCAGCAGGGCGCGGGAGATGCCGTGACGCAGAGCGCCGGCCTGGCCGGACACGCCGCCGCCGGTGACGGTGGCCACGATGTCCATCTTGCCGGTGTTGCCGGTGGCCTCCAGAGGCTGACGGACCAGCATCTTCAGGGTGTCCAGACCGAAATACTCATCAATGCTCCGGCCGTTGACGGTGATGGAGCCGGTGCCGTTGGGGAACAGATGGACGCGGGCCACAGAGGACTTCCGGCGACCAGTGCCATACAGATAGGGCTTCTTGGACTGATACATACTTCAAACTCCTCCTTATTCCGCGGCCTGAGCGACGGGCTTCTGAGCCTGCTGCTCGTAGTTGGCGTCCGCATAGATGTGC
>JAEXWS010000058.1 GCA_023406225.1 Bacillota bacterium
AGCTGCGTCATCACCCAGGAGGCGGGCAACTTGAAGTGGGGCAGCCCCAAAACGGACCTGATCCGGCCCAAATTCGCCGTTTTGAATCCCCGGCTGACCTGCTCCCTCCCCGCCTACCAGACCGCCAGCGGGGCCACGGACATGCTGGCCCACATCCTGGAGCGCTACTTCACCAACACGCCCGACGTGGGGCTGACGGACCGGCTGTGCGAAGCGCTGCTGCGCACCATCATCGAGGCCGCGCCCCGGGCCATCGCAGACCCGGAGGATTACGCCGCCCGGGCGGACCTCATGTGGGCGGGGATGCTGGCCCACAACAACACCTGCGGCGTGGGCCGGGAGCAGGACTGGGCCAGCCACCAGATCGAGCACGAGCTCTCCGCCTTTTACGACTGCGCCCACGGCGCGGGCCTGGCGGTGGTCCTGCCCGCGTGGATGGAATACGCCCTGCCCCACGACGCGGTGCGCTTCGCCCAGTTCGCGGTGCGGGTCTTCGGCTGCGAGATGAACTTCGCGGACCCGGAGGCCACCGCCCGGGAGGGCATCCGGCAGCTTTGCCTGTTCTTCCACTCCATCGGCATGCCCATCACCTTCCAGGAGATCGGGGCCAAGGCCGAGGACATCCCCGCCATGGTGGCCCACCGGGCGGAAAAGCCGGGCGGGTTCCCCTTCGGCGGCTTCATCAAAATCCAGCCCGCCGACATGGAGGCCATCCTCCGCATGGCGGCCGGGGAATAACCGCAAAAAAGGACCGCCGTACGGCGGTCCTTTTTCTTTAGTCCTGGATGCCCATGGTCTCCCACTTGTGGCCGTGGAACCGGGGGATGAAAAACGCGGCGCGCAGCAGCCAGTCGAAAAACATGGCCATCCAGATGCCCACCACGCCGAAGCCCCAATACCGGCCCAGCAGGATGCCCAGGCCCACCCGCAGCGTCCACATGGACACGGTGGAGACGATCAGGGTAAACTTGGTGTCGCCCGCCGCGCGGAGCGCCTGGGGCAGCGTGAAGGCCAGGGGCCAGAACAGGATGGCGAACACGCCGTGGAGCCAGATGATCTGCCTGGCGTACTCCGCCGCCTCCGCCGAGACGTTGTAGAGCCGGAGGACCAGCGGCAGCACCGCCAGCGTCAGGACGATCACCCCGGCCATATAGAGGTAGGCGGACTTCATCAGCTTTTTCGTGTACAGCCGGGCCTTTTCATAGTCCCCCGCGCCCATGCAGCGGGATACCACCGTCACGATAGCAAGGCCCAGGGCGGTGCCGGGGACGCACTGGAAGGAGCAGATCGTGTTGCCGATGGCGTTGGCGGCCACGGAGGCCGTGCCCAGCACCGACACCGTGGAGAGCAGCAGGATCTTGCCCAACTGAAACATGCTGCTCTCCATGCCGTTGGGCACGCCGAAGCGCAGGACGTTCTTCACCACATATTTATCGTGGCGCAGGGTGAACTTCTCCACCCGCAGCGGCAGGTCGGGCCGCCGCAGCAGCACCACCATCATCACCGCCGCCACCGCCCGGGAAACCAGGGTCGGGATGGCCACGCCCTCCACGCCGCAGTGGAGGCCGAAGATCAAAACGGCGTTGCCCACCACGTTGATGGCGTTCATCAGCGTGGAGACCCACATGGATATCTTGGAGTTGCCCATGACCCGGAACAGGGCCGCCCCGGCGCTGTAGACGGCCAGGAAGGGGATGGACGCCTCCACGATCAGGTAATACGTGTCGGCGTAGGCCGCCACGTCCGCCGCCACCTGGCCGAACACCACGTTCAAAACAAAGCCCTTGCCCAGGTAGATCAAAAGGGTGATGAGCAAAGACGCCTCCCCCATGAACAGCAGGAGCTGGCTGCCGGAATGGCCCGCCTTCTCCGCCTCCCGCCGGCCCAGGTACTGCCCCGCGATCACCGCGCCGCCCGTGGCCAAAGCGGCGAAGGCGTTCACCAGCAGCACGTTCACCGTGTCCACCAAGCTGACGGCGGAAATGGCCGCCTCCCCCACCTGGGACACCATCAGGGAATCCGCCAGGCCCACGGTGATGGCCAAAAGCTGCTCGATGACCAGCGGCACGATCAGCCGCCGCAGGTCCAGTTTTGTAAAGGTTATCGATTCCTGCCTGCTCTCCATGTCTCTCTCCTCAAACGCCGCGTTTGTTTACCGGAACTCCCGGGGACTCATGTGAAAAGTGTTTTGAAAGGCCCGCAGAAAGGTGGAGTACTCGGAAAAGCCCGCCTGCTCCGCCGCCTTCATCACCGGCGCGCCGGAGCGGATCAGCTCCGCCGCCCGCAGCAGGCGCTTCTGGCTGATGTACTGGTGGACCGTATAGCCGGTGACGGCCTTGAAGCGGTGCATGAGGTAATACCGGCTCAGGTAAAACCGCCCCGCCAAGGCGTCCACCGTCAGCTCCTCCTCCAGGTGCCCGGCGATGTATTTCAAGATCTCCTCGATCTTCGGGTCCACCCGGTAGCTGTCCGCCGCCTCCGCGGCGGTGCGGTCCCGCAGAATGTCCCGGTTCACGCCGATCAAAAGCTGCTGGCAGAGCGTATCCGCCAGCCGGGGCGCGCCAAATTCCCGGGAGCACAGCGCCTCTTCCAGCTGCCCGATGAGCTGCATATACCGCAGGCGGCGCTCCGCGTCGAAGCGCAGCAGATGAAAGTTCCGCTCCCGGGCGGTGGCGAAGCAGGCGTCCAGCGCCTCGCCGGGGTCGCTGCGCTCCGCCAGCCACTCCCGCCCCAGCCACAGCACGATGCGCTCGTAGGGCGCGCCGGGGTCGATGACGGGCCGGTGGATCAGATCGTGCTGCACCAGCAGCAGGTCCCAGGGCTCCAGAAAATACGTCACGCCCTCCACCACATAGGTCACCTTTCCATTGAGCAGAAGGATGAGCTTGTCGAACTCGTGATAGTGGTAATCCAGCTTCTGGGCGCGGCTGTCCTTCAAGTGGAACAGGCGGAAGCCCTCGTTCAGGTATCCCCGTTTGCCGACCTCAGTGCGGTCCAGCATGGCCCCGCCCCCTCTCCCATTATGATTCAGCCGCCCTATCTTATCGCACTTTTTACAAATCCACAACCTGAATTTCCCACAAAACCCTGAAAATATTTGCGCCTTCTTTCGTAAAAGGGTCCAGCCTTTTCCAAAATCTCGTGAAACCTTTTGCGATATGCTCCGGCGCGTGCTATACTGGGAAAAACAAAACCGCCAAGGAGGAAGCCGCTATGAGCCGCGCTGATGAGCTGTTTATCCAAAACTGCCGGGACATCCTGGACCACGGCGTTTGGGACACCGGCCGGGCCGTCCGCCCCCGCTGGGAGGACGGGTCCCCCGCCCACACCGTGAAAAAATTCGGCGTCGTGAACCGCTATGACCTGCGGGAGGAATTTCCCATCCTGACCCTGCGGCGGACCTATTGGAAGACGGCGGTGGACGAGCTTTTGTGGATCTGGCAGAAAAAATCCAACAACATCCACGACCTGAACGCCCGTATTTGGGACAGCTGGGCGGACGAGAGCGGCTCCATCGGCAAGGCCTACGGCTACCAGCTCGCTGTGAAGCACCGCTACCCCGAGGGGGAGATGGACCAGGTGGACCGGGTGCTGTACGATCTCCGGCACGACCCCGCCTCCCGCCGCATCCTGACGAATATCTACAACTTCCAGGACCTCCATGAGATGAATCTGTACCCCTGCGCCTACTCCATGACCTTCAACGTCTCCGGCAGCGTGCTGAACGCCATACTGAACCAGCGCAGCCAGGATATGCTGGCCGCCAACAACTGGAACGTGGTGCAGTACGCCGTGCTGGTCCACATGTTCGCCCAGGTCAGCGGCCTGGTCCCCGGCGAGCTGGTCCACGTCATCGCGGACGCCCACATCTACGACCGGCACGTGCCTATTGTAGAGCGGATGCTGGCCCAGGCGCCGTCCGCCGCCCCCGTATTCACCGTGGACCCGTCCGTGACGGACTTTTACGCCTTCACCCGAAACAGCTTTTCCCTGGAGGGCTATACCCCCGCGCCCTTTGAGGAGAAGATCCCCATCGCCGTATAAGGAGGGCATTTCATGAACGCCATCGTGGTTGTGGATCAAAACTGGGCCATCGGGCGGGAGGGGGACCTTCTGTTCTCCCTGCCCACGGACATGAAGCGCTTCCGCGCCCTGACCCTGGACGGCACCGTTATCCTGGGGCGAAAGACCCTGGAGTCCTTCCCCGGCGGCAGGCCCCTGCCCCGGCGGCGAAACGTGGTCATCACCCGCAGCCCGGAGCTCTCCGTGGAGGGCGCGGAGCTGGTGACGAGCCCCGTGGCCGCGCTGACGGCCACGGCGGGCGAGGACCCGGACAAGCTCTGGGTCATCGGCGGCGGGAGCGTCTACACCTCCCTGCTGTGCGCCTGCAAGCGGGCGTATTTGACGAAGGTGGACGCCGCCGCCCCGGAGGCGGACACCTTTTTCCCAAACCTGGACAAGCTTCCGGGCTGGGAGGTGGAGAATACCGGAGGACCCATCACGGAAAACGGCGTCACCTACCGCTTTGTGGACTATGTGAACACCAAATTATGAAAAACGCCCGCCGGGTCCTTTCCCCGGCGGGCGTTCCCCGTCCTCCGCCTCTCCGGCGGCGCACGCGCGCCCGACGTTTTTTTGAAGTCCGGGATACCGCCCCGATGGGCCGTCATCAAACAAGAAACGTGATAACGAAAGAGGGACGATCCGCTTGCCGCCGGTCGTCCCTCCTTTGCGTGGAGCGGGAATGGGCGCAGCCGTGACGCCCGCAGCAGGGTCTCCAAAGGGGTTTGCCCCAGGTCTTGACCGCCGCCCATCTTCGCTGTCTCTCTGACAAATAGGAGTGCCGGTAAAGACGCCTCATCTCAAAAAGATGTAAATTTCTCACAAAAAGCACACTTATTTAGACATCTTACGCAGAATTTTTACTACTTCCTCCACTTTGAGAACTTTGCCGTAAGACGCCACTTTGCCATCCACCACCAGAGCTGGAGTGGTCATCACGCCGTATGCGGCAATCTGTGTGAAGTCCGTCACATGGTCAATGTCATTGTTCATGCCAAGCTGGGCAAGGGCCTCGCGGGTCGCAGTTTCTAATTGGTCACACTTTGCGCAGCCGGAACCGAGAATCTTTATGGATGCGCCTTCGCTCTTAGCGGTTTCTGCTTTCTCCATATTTTCGGGAGTATCGTTTCCTCCACAGCAACAAGACGTGGGTTCTACTTCCTTTTTTCTGAACAGTCCCATTGTCAAAAGCTCCTTTATCAGATCATAAAATAAACCCTTGGATTGCGTTAAAGAAATAGCCAACCAGAATAATTCCAATGGCGCAGATGGCAATAAACAGCCCCAGCAGCTTTGGCTTCACAGCCTTTTTCAGCATAATCATGGACGGCAAACTCAGCGTGGTGACAGCCATCATAAAAGCCAGGATCGTGCCGAGTTGCGCACCCTTAAAGAGCAGGGCCTCGGCAATAGGGATGGTGCCAAAAATATCGGCGTACATGGGGACGCCTATCAGCGTGGCGAGAATGACGCCAAAAGGATTGTCGCTACCCAAGGCGGTCTCGATCCAGTGTTCGGGAATCCAGTTGTGGATGAGCGCGCCAATGCCAACGCCTGCAAGAATATAGGGAAACACCTTTTTGAACGTGGAGAGCATTTGCTCTTTCGCATAGACCAGCCGATCCTTTTTTGTCAGGCCGGGTGATTCAATGTCCACGCTGCCCGCTGTGAGGATGAAGCTCTCCACATACTTTTCCATATGCAGCTTCTCGATGACGGTTCCGCCCGCCACAGCGATGACCAGTCCCACCACCACATAGATAATCGCGACCTTTGACCCGAAAATGCTCATAAGCAGTACGAGGCTTCCCAAGTCCACCATTGGGGAGGAGATCAGAAACGAAAATGTCACACCGAATGGCAGGTCCGCGCTGGTAAAGCCGATAAAAAGAGGGATGGATGAGCAGGAACAAAACGGCGTTACAGTACCCAGCAAGGCCGAAATGCAGTTTGCCCAAATCCCATGAAACCGTCCAAGGATTTTCTTACTCCTCTCTGGTGGGAAATAGCTTTGGATATAGCTGATGAAAAAAATCAGGAAGCAGAGCAGAATGGTGATCTTCACCGTGTCATAAAGAAAAAAATGAATGCTGCCGCCCACGCGGCTGCCGATATCCATCCCCAGACTGGAAAGGCCCGTACCGATCAACTCATTGAGCCATTTCATGCCGAGGATTTGATCTTGAATGAAATCCCAGATCATCGGCAGCCCCCCTCACTTTCCTTCGCGCAAGAAAGGGCGTCGATAAACTGCTTAAACGCAGCCAGCGTTTCACAGCTTAGAGAATAGTGGCTCCATTTACCTTCTTTCCGCACCTCCACCAAACCGCACTCACAAAGAATTTTCATGTGATGGGAAAGGGTCGGCTGTGTAATTTCAAAGTGTTCCAACAGTTTGCAGGCGCACTTCTCACCGTCAGACAGCATTTGTACGATTTGCAGGCGGTTGGAATCTCCCAGCGCCTTGCAAATCAACGCAACATCAATCGTATTCATAGTCCGCACCTCACATTGATAGTAATCTATGTGTTATGATACACAATACATAGACGAATGTCAATGCGTTTTAAAAAAACAGAAGCCAATTCAGAATTGACCCCATTCGCATGTTGGAGAAACGCCTATTTATCTAATACGCCTTATCCGCCTAAACCGTATTTTGAAAACATGATCATGGACCGCCCTCCACATTGCAGCCTGCTCGCGCAGACCCGGCCACACGGGAGGCCGCGGAAACGGCGCCTGCGCCTTCCTTGTTTTTTCCGCCGGGAAATTATATAATAAAATTGTTATTTCACAGAAAGGGAGGCGGCGGCGTGGCGGACCTGACCACCGGCGTACAGTTCATCAAGGGGATCGGGGAACAGCGGGCCAAGGCCCTTGCAAAGCTGGGCATCGTCACCCTCCGGGACCTGATCTCCTATTTCCCCCGGAAATACGACGACCGGACCCAGCTCCGCCGCATCGCGGACCTGATCCCCGGCGAGCCCGCCTGCGTGGCGGCCATGGTGGCGGCGGCCCCCACCGTCTCCCATATCCGCAAGGGCATGGACCTTATCAAACTCCGGGCCGTGGACGAGTCCGGCGTGCTGGACGTGACCTTTTTCAACCAGACCTGGCTGAAAACCAGTCTCCGCCCCGGCGAGACATACATCTTTTACGGCAGGCCCGAGGGGACCCTCTTGCGAAAGCAGATGGCCTCTCCGGTTGTGGAGCCGGAAAACCGGCGGGAGACCACGGGGCGCATCGTGCCCATCTATCCCCTCACCGCCGGGGTCAGCCAACTGGTGCTCTCCCGGTCCGTGCGCCAGGGGCTGGACGCCTGCGCGGACATCCTGCCCGACGTGCTGCCGGACCCGGTGCGGCGGGAGCACAACCTCTGCCGCATCGAGTTCGCCTATGAAAACATCCATTTCCCCCAGAGCGCCGAGGCCCTGGACCTGGCCCGGCGGCGGCTGGCCTTTGAGGAGCTGTTCCTCTTCACCCTCGGCCTCCGGCGGCTGCGCCGGCGGCGGGAGACGGTGGCCGTGGCCCCCTTCCGGAACGTGGACATGGCGCCCTTTGCCGCCGCCCTCCCCTTCACGCTGACCGCGGCCCAGAGGCGGTGCGTGGACGAGGCCCTCTCCGATATGCGCTCCGGCGCGCCCATGAACCGCCTGTGCCAGGGGGACGTGGGCTCCGGCAAGACCATGGTGGCCGCCGCGTGCGTCTATTTCTGCGTGAAAAACGGGCGGCAAGCGGCCCTGATGGCCCCCACGGAGATCTTGGCCCGGCAGCATTTCGCGGGGCTCTCGCCCCTGCTGGAGCCGCTGGGCGTCCGGTGCGCCCTGCTCACCGGGTCCACCCCGGCGAAGGAAAAGCGGGCCGCCGCGGCTCGGCTGGCCGCGGGGGAGGTCGATTTCATCATCGGCACCCACGCATTGATCTCCGGCGGCGTGGAGTATCGGGACCTGGGGTTGGTGGTGACGGACGAGCAGCACCGCTTCGGCGTGGCCCAGCGGGCGGCTCTCGCCGCCAAGGGGGCGCATCCCCACACCCTGGTCATGTCCGCCACGCCCATCCCCCGGACCCTGGCGCTGATCCTCTACGGCGATCTGGATGTGTCCGTCATCGACCAGCTCCCTCCCGGGCGGCTCCCCGTTGAGACCTACGCGGTCCCCGGCAGCTACCACCCCCGGGTCTACGCCTTTTTGCGCAAGCTGGCGTCCCAGGGCCGGCAGGCGTATGTGGTCTGCCCCATGGTGGAGGAGAACGGCGAGCTGCCGGACGAGCGAAAGGCCGTGACCGCCTACGCCGGCATGCTCCAGACGGAGGTCTTTCCGGATTTGAAGGTCTCCTTCGTCCACGGAAAGATGAAGCCGAAGGAAAAGGACGCGGTGATGACCGCCTTTTCCCGGCGGGAGGCGGACATTCTGGTGTCTACCACCGTGATCGAGGTGGGCGTGGACGTGCCCAA
>JAEXWS010000065.1 GCA_023406225.1 Bacillota bacterium
CTCTATCCAGGACCCCACTGTCCTGGCCGACGGCCCTGCCACCGAACAGGGCGAGATCGCCCTGGGCCAGAATATCCTGGTGGGATTCATGACCTGGGAGGGCTACAACTACGAGGACGCCGTGCTGCTCAACGAGCGGCTGGTGCGGGAGGACCTGTACACCTCCATCCACATCGAGGAGTTTGAGCTGGACGCCCGGGACACCAAGCTGGGCCCCGAGGAGATCACCCGGGACATCCCCAACGTGGGCGAGGACGCCCTGAAGGACCTGGACGAAAACGGTATCATCCGCGTGGGCGCCGAGGTCAAGTCCGGCGACATCCTGGTGGGTAAGGTCACCCCCAAGGGCGAGACCGACCTCACCGCCGAGGAGCGGCTCCTGCGGGCCATTTTCGGCGAGAAGGCCCGGGAGGTCCGGGACACCTCGCTGAAGGTGCCCCACGGCGAGAGCGGCATTGTGCTGGACACCAAGGTGTTCACCCGGGAGAACGGCGACGAGCTGGGCCCCGGTGTGAACATGGTGGTCCGGGTGTATATCGCCCAGCGCCGCAAGATTCAGGTGGGCGACAAGATGGCCGGCCGCCACGGAAACAAGGGCGTCGTCTCCCGGGTTCTGCCCCAGGAGGATATGCCCTTCCTGCCCGACGGCACCCCGCTGGACATCGTGCTGAACCCCCTGGGCGTGCCCTCCCGTATGAACATCGGCCAGGTGCTGGAGGTCCATCTGGGCTACGCCGCCCACGCGCTGGGCTGCAAGGTGGCCACCCCCATCTTCGACGGCGCCCACGAGGAGGACATCACCGCCATGCTGGCGGAGGCCGGACTGGACCCCGAGGGCAAGAGCGTGCTGTACGACGGCCGCACCGGCGAACCCTTTGACAACAAGGTGACCGTGGGCTACGTCTACTTCCTGAAGCTGCACCACCTGGTGGACGATAAGATCCACGCCCGTTCCACCGGCCCCTACTCCCTGGTCACCCAGCAGCCTCTGGGCGGCAAGGCCCAGTTCGGCGGCCAGCGCTTCGGCGAGATGGAAGTCTGGGCCCTGGAGGCCTACGGCGCGGCCTACACCCTTCAGGAGATCCTGACCGTCAAATCCGACGACGTGACGGGCCGTGTCCGCACCTACGAGGCCATCGTCAAGGGCCACAACGTGCCTCAGCCCGGCGTGCCCGAGTCCTTCAAGGTTTTGGTGAAGGAGCTCCAGTCCCTGTGCCTGGACATCAATGTGCTGGACAAGGACGGCAACACCATCGAGCTGAAAGAGGACGAGGACGCCATGGATACCTTCAACCTGGCCCGCATGGACGCGGACGACGAGCGCCACCGCGCCGTCGCCGAGGAGGCCGACTTCCAGGAATCCGGCTTTGAGTTCGAGGACGCGCCGGAGGACGCCGGCGCGGACGCGGGAGAAGAGGAAGCCGGTTTCGACGAGGAATGATCCAGAAGAACACCGTTCCGTTCGTCACTTACAATCTGGATCATTAAAGGAGGAAATCGCAACATGATGGATAACAATACCGGCAATCACATTGCCTTTGACGCAATCAAGATCGGCATGGCCTCCCCGGAACAGATCCGCGCCTGGTCCTACGGCGAGGTCAAAAAACCCGAGACGATCAACTACCGCACCCTGAAGCCCGAGCGGGACGGCTTGTTCTGCGAGAAGATCTTCGGGCCTACCAAGGACTGGGAGTGCCACTGCGGCAAGTATAAGAAGATCCGCTACAAGGGCAAGGTCTGCGACCGCTGCGGCGTGGAGGTCACCCGGGCCAAGGTCCGCCGGGAGCGCATGGGCCACATCGAGCTGGCCACTCCCGTCTCCCACATCTGGTATTTCAAGGGCATCCCCTCCCGGATGGGCCTGCTGCTGGACATCAGCCCCCGCATCCTGGAAAAGGTGCTGTACTTTGCCAACTATATCGTCACCGATCCCGGCGAAACGCCCCTGACCCGGAACCAGATCCTCTCCGAGAAGGAGTACCGGGACTACCGGGAGAAGTATGAGGACGACTTCCAGGCCGGCATGGGCGCCGAGGCGGTGAAGAAGCTGCTGGAGGACGTGGACCTGAACGCCCTCTCCGCCCAGCTCCATGCGGAGCTGAAGGAGGCCTCCGGCCAGAAGAAGGCCCGCATCGTCAAGCGGCTGGAGGTGGTGGACGCCTTCCGCCTCTCCGGCAACAGCCCCGCCTGGATGATCATCGACGTGCTGCCGGTCATCCCCCCCGAGCTGCGGCCCATGGTCCAGCTGGACGGCGGCCGGTTCGCCACCAGCGACTTGAACGACCTGTACCGCCGGGTCATCAACCGCAACAACCGCCTCAAGCGGCTCATCCAGCTCAACGCGCCGGACATCATCGTGCGCAATGAGAAGCGGATGCTCCAGGAGGCCGTGGACGCCCTGATCGACAACGGCCGCCGCGGCCGGGCCGTCACCGGCGCCAACAACCGGGCCCTCAAGTCCCTGAGCGACCTGCTCAAGGGCAAGCAGGGCCGGTTCCGCCAGAACCTTCTGGGCAAGCGCGTGGACTACTCCGGCCGAAGCGTCATCGTCGTCGGCCCCGAGCTGAAGATCTACCAGTGCGGCGTGCCCAAGGAGATGGCTGTGGAGCTGTTCCGCCCCTTCATCATGAAGAAGCTGGTGGAGGACGGCACCGCCAACAACATCAAGTCCGCCAAGAAGATGGTGGATAAGGGCGTCACCGAGGTCTGGGACGCGCTGGACGTCATCATTAAGGACCATCCCGTGATGCTCAACCGCGCCCCGACCCTGCACCGCCTGGGCATCCAGGCCTTCGAGCCGGTGCTGGTGGACGGCCGGGCGCTGAAGCTGCACCCCCTGAACTGCACGGCCTTCAACGCCGACTTCGACGGCGACCAGATGGCCATCCATGTGCCCCTGTCCGCCGAGGCCCAGGCCGAGGCCCGCATCCTGATGCTCTCCGCCAACAACCTGCTCCGTCCCCAGGACGGCGGCCCCGTCACCGTCCCCACCCAGGACATGGTGCTGGGCTCCTATTACCTGACCATGGCGCGCCTTGGCAGGGCGGAGACCGGCGCGGAGTCCATCTGGTGCGAGACGGCGGGAGACACCGGCCTCCCCGCCGGAAGCGTGGTGGACGCCGACGAGTTCCTGGCGGCCAACGAGGCGGCCCGGGCGGAGGGCGGAGAGCCTGCCACCTACCGCCCCCTCCACAACTACGCCAGCGAGGAAGAGGCTCTGATGGCCTATAACGACCATGTGATCGGCCCTCACTGTCCCATCGGCGTCCGGGTCACCCGGACCGTGGACGGCGAGACGGTCACCCGGGTCGTGGAGTCCACCGCCGGCCGCATCATCTTCAACCACAACATCCCCCAGGACCTGGGCTTCGTGGACCGCTCCGACCCCGCCCACGCCTGCGATTACGAGGTGACCTTCACCTGCGGCAAGAAGCAGCTGGGCCAGATCGTGGACCGCACCATTAACAAGCACGGCTTCACCGTGGCCGCCGAGGTGCTGGACGCCATCAAGGCCACCGGCTACAAATACTCCACCCAGGCGGCCATCACCGTCTCCATCGCGGACATGACCATTCCCCAGAAGAAGTACGAGATGGTCGCCGCCTCGGAGCAGAAGGTGCTGGACATCGAAAACCAGTACAAGATGGGCTTCATGACCGACCACGAGCGGTATAAGCAGGTGGTGCAGGTCTGGGAAAAGACCACCAACGACGTCTCCGACGCCCTGCAAAAGAACCTGGACCGCTACAACCCCATCTTCATGATGGCGGACTCCGGCGCCCGAGGCTCCATGAAGCAGATCCGCCAGCTGGCCGGCATGCGCGGCCTGATCGCCAACACCGCCGGCCGCACCATCGAGATCCCCATCAAGGCCAACTACCGCGAGGGCCTGACCGCCCTGGAGTACTTCATCTCCTCCAGAGGCGCCCGGAAGGGCCTGGCCGATACAGCCCTCCGTACCGCGGACTCCGGCTATCTGACCCGCCGCATGGTGGACGTCTCCCAGGACGTCATCATCCGGGAGGAGGACTGCCGCGTGACCCACGGCATCAAAGTCTCCGAGATCAGCGAAAACGGCCAGGTCATCGAGAAGTTCTCCGACCGGCTCCGGGGCCGCTATCTGGTGGGCGACGTGGTGGACGCCGTCACCGGCGAGCTGCTCGTTTCCCGGGAACGGATGATGGACGAGAGCGACGCCAGGCTTCTGGAGAGCCGCGCCTGGGTCCAGGAGAATTTCCGGGAGGGCGACCGCTGCGCCTTCGATCCCGCCCGGGAGGACGCCAAGCCCACCGTCATGATCCGCACCGTCCTGACCTGCAAGGCCCACAGCGGCGTGTGCGCCAAGTGCTACGGCATGAACCTGGCCACCTCCAAGCCCGTGGGCCCCGGCGAGGCCGTCGGCATCATCGCGGCCCAGTCCATCGGTGAGCCCGGCACCCAGCTGACCATGCGTACCTTCCACACCGGCGGCCTGGCCGGCGGCGACATCACCCAGGGTCTTCCCCGAGTGGAGGAGCTGTTCGAGGCCCGCAAGCCCAAGCGGATGGCCACCCTGGCGGAGATCTCCGGCCGCGTCAAGTTCGAGGAGACGGGCAAGAGCCTCATGAACCTGGTCGTCACCGCCGACGACGGCGACACCCGGACCTACTCCGTGCCCCACACGGGCCTTCTGGTGAAGGACGGCGATCTGATCGAGGCCGGCACCCAGCTGACCTACGGCGCGCTGAACCCCCACGAGGTGCTGCACATCCGGGGCGCCGACGCCGTGTACAACTATCTGATCCAGGAGGTCCTGCGGGTGTACCGCCAGCAGGGCGTGGATATCAACGACAAGCACATCGAGGTCATCGTGCGCCAGATGATGCGCAAGGTGCGCCTGGAGGACGCCGGCGACACCAAGCTGCTGGACGGCTCCATGGTGGACGTCCTCGAGCTGGAGGACGCCAACGAGGAGATCGACCGCCGCAACGCCGCGGGCGAGCGCCAGGAGGACGGCGAACCGCTGCGCCGCGCCGCCGGCACCCAGCTCCTCATGGGCATCACCAAGGCCTCCCTGGCCACGGATTCCTTCCTGTCCGCCGCCTCCTTCCAGGAGACGACCAAGGTTTTGACCGAGGCCGCCATCAAGGGAAAAAGCGACCATCTGGTGGGCCTCAAGGAAAACGTCATCATCGGCAAGCTCATCCCCGCCGGAACGGGCCTCACCGCGTACCACAGCTTCGCGGAGGAGCTGGTGCCCGACGCGGATTCCGCCGCCGGGGACGAGGAGCTTCCCGTGTTTGAGGAAGCCTGATCCCATTTGAGGCGGGCGATCCTGCCTCTCCGGAAGCGATCCCTGCTTTTTCGACGAGCGGAAAGGGCCGTGGAACCTCCACGGCCCTTTTCTTGTCTCGGCCGGGCGGGGGCCCCGCCTTTTCCACCTGTTTTCCGGCGCGGACGGGAAACGGACGAAAAAAGTCTGCGCTTTGGCCGAAAATGGGAGATTTTCTTCCACGTCGCCACTTGACGGGCGCGGAAAACCGTGGTATAATTCTAAACCGCGCGGATAGATTTCCGCGAATTTTGCCATGCGTTTCAGGAGGGGTATCCTGTGTTGACGGAACTTGCTTCCCAAGGGAAGGTCATCGGCGTGAAGCAGTCCCGCAAAGCGGTCCGGGAGGGCCGCGCCAAACGGGTGTATCTGGCCTGCGACGCCGATCCCTCCATCACCGGCCCGGTGGCCGAAAGCTGCGCCGCCGCGGGCATTCCCGTGGACGCCGGCCACACCATGGCCCAGTTGGGCCAGGCCTGCCGCATCACCGTGGGGGCCTCCGTGGTGGCGGTTTTGGCGGAATAAAACGGTTTTTTCGGAATAGCTTTCATGCTTTCCGTAAAAAATAGAGGAACGCCGCGCAAAGCGGCGGCCCAAATTATGTAAGAAAGGAGAACAATGAATGCCTACTTTTAACCAACTGGTCCGTAAAGGAAGAGAACAGGCTACCTTCAAGTCCACTTCTCCCGCCCTGCAGTTCGGTCTGAACACCCTGAAGAACCGGAACACCGACCTGCCTTCTCCCCAGAAGAGAGGCGTGTGCACCGCCGTGAGAACTGCGACTCCCAAGAAGCCCAACTCCGCTCTGCGTAAGATCGCCCGTGTGCGTCTGACCAACGGCTATGAGGGCACCGCCTACATCCCCGGCGTGGGCCACTCCCTGCAGGAGCACTCCGTGGTCATGATCCGCGGCGGCCGTGTCAAGGACCTCCCCGGCGTCCGCTACCACATCATCCGCGGTACTCTGGATACCCAGGGCGTGTCCGGCCGTATGCAGGCTCGCTCCAAGTACGGCGCAAAGCGCCCCAAGAGCAAGTAATCCTTGCTGACATGAGCTTTGCCGAAAAGGTTTCTTATATTCTCATATATAATGTACCTCTTTGGCAGGCCGTACAGCAGCCCGCGAGCTGCTGAGTACCTGTGAAATCATATTTTTATGA
>JAEXWS010000086.1 GCA_023406225.1 Bacillota bacterium
AGCGACGACATCATCACTGGTGTCACCCCCTATCCCGACACCTATGCATCCAGCGGCAAATTCGCTGGCGCTGGCGTTGGCACGGACCGCAACTCCGCTGACTATACCGTCATCGTGAAGGGCGGCACCGACTCCGTAATTACCACTGCGAAGAACCCCGGCACCTGGACTGTGGCCGACAACGCCAAGTTCTATGAGATCGACAAGAAGGGCAACGTCTCCACCGGCGCTTACAACAGCGTTGTGAAGGACGATGACGACCGCGCCTACTTCGTCGTTGAGGACGGCACCATCATCTACATGTTCGTGGAGGAAGTCGATACCAAGAACGACGCCCAGCCCGCGACCGTGACCGTGACCGCCGATCCTTCCGCCACTGTCACTGTGGGCGACACTCTGACCCTGACCGCCAACGTGAGCCTCGCCAGCAAGAACGACACTGTCGAGAGCTATCAGTGGTACAAGACCAACACCGATGCCGGCAACAAGATCGCCGGTGCTACCTCCAAGACCTATAAGGTCGACACCTCTGTTGCCGCCGCGGCTACCGATTACATCTGCGTTGTGACCACTTACAACGACAAGGTGGACGGCAAGGATACCGTCACGGCCAACGGGACCCTCTCCGTGACTGTGGAAGCCGCCGAGGCGGCCACCATGGACGTCTTTGTGTCCTACAAACTGTCTGACGGCACGGTGGTTTATAATGCGCCTGTCGCGGCAATGAGCGCGGAAGCTGGCAAGTCTTATGTCATCGTAAGTGCTGACATGAGCGCGGATGCTCTGAAGAACTATGTCCTGGATGATGTGAACAATCCCCAGTACATCGACTTCAAGGAAAACGGCGCCGCTCGGGTGCCCTTCACCGTGAAGGAAAAAGTGGCCGACGTGACCGTTGATGGCGCGAGCGACCTTGTTTCTAGCGCTTGGACTGTGGCTGGTGCTCCTTCCACTGCGAAGGTGGGCGACACCATTGAGGTGACTTTCACCCAGAAAACCGCGGCTGCCCTTGATGCCACCGCGTTTGGCGGTAAGGATGTCACTGTTTCCACCACCGGCGGAGAAGTGTCGTTGACCTCTGCTACTCTGACCACCGCGGGCGTAGCTGGTGGCGATGCGGCTGTAATCACGGTCAAGGTTTCTGTGGATGCCCTCACCACTGACGGCGGCACGCTGGCTGTCACTGTCACTATGGCCGACAAAACGTAATCAAATCTTACGTTAGATTACCGACACAGTTCTGTAAATCGCAAACAAGCCCCCCGCTCCGAAAGGAGCGGGGGGCTTGCTGTTTTGCCTGATTTGGGGCTTACCGCTCGCCCCAGATGCGGCAGGCGCAGCCCGCCAGCATCTGGTTGCCGCTGGCCACGGCCCGGAGGTCAAAGGAGCGGAACCCGGAATAGGCCGTCCCGGCCTGGACCAGCGGTCCGCCGCCGCCGATGGGCGCCGCCGTCACGCCTGCGCCGGGCGTATACAGCGGATAGACCGCCAGGCGGGCGCTCACCCCGGCGGGGCCGCCGGAGGCCGAAACGCCGCCGCCGTTGACCTGGAGCACCGTCTTGCCGCCCACGTCGATGTCGCAGTAGCCGCTGCTTTGGAGATACAGGGTGAAATCAAAGTACACGGCCTTCCACCGGCTCCACTCCACCGGCCCGAAGGGCAGCGGCACGTATCGTCCGCCCGTTTCCAGCACGGCGGTCTCGATGAGCTCCAGGCTCTTTCGACCGGCCAGGGCGGCCGCCGCCTCCTCCCGCGCGCTCCGCTCCGCCTCCACCGCCGCCTCCCACGCCGCGCGCTCCGCCTCCACTGCCGCCTTCCAGGCGGCCCGGTCCGATTCCGCCTCCGCCTCCGCCGCCGCCAGGGCCGCGTCGATCCGGGCGTTGTCCCGGTTGAACACCTCCCGCAATATGCGGTCGGCCTCGTCCCACTGGGCCAGTTGATAATGGCTCGTTTCCTGCAAAAAGACCACTCCTCTCGTTGATTCCGGGGAGATTCCCTCCCCCTGCTTCCGCCCCCTTCCCGCCCCTTGCACCGGTCCGTGCATCCGCCCGTTGTCCTCCCGGAAAAAACCTGCTACAATGAAAAGCACCAAACATACATAGGAGGAATGCACCATGAAGATCGTCGCCATCAACGGCAGTCCCCGCAAAAACGGAAACACCGCCCAGGTGCTGGAGGCCGTCCGCCGGGAGGTGGAGGCCGCCGGGGTGGACTTTGAGGTCTTTCAGCCCGGCGCGCGGGTCCGCCCCTGCCTTGCCTGCTACCACTGCCTGGACACCGGAAGCCTTCGCTGCGTCCAGGAGGACGACATGGTGAACGACATCATCGCCGCCTGCGTGGAGGCCGACGGCGTTTTGCTGGCCTCCCCGGTTTATCACGGGGGCGTCGCGGGCAGTATGAAATGCGTGCTGGACCGCATGGCCCTGGCCGCGGGCTGCGGGGAAAACCAGTTCCACCACAAGGTGGGCGGGGCTTTGTGCACCCTCCGCCGGAGCGGCGGCGTGAGCGCCTACCACCAGCTCCTCGCCGCCATGGACTGCCTGGAGATGGTGCTCGTCACCTCCGATTACTGGGGCGCGGTCCACGGCGCGGACCCCGGCGAGGTCCTCTCCGACGCGGAGGGCATGGAGGTGGCCGCCCGCCTGGGGCGCAACATGGCCTGGATGGTGAAGGTCCTGGCCGCCACGAAGGAGACGCTGCCGCCGCCCCCGTCCTTCCACCGGACCATGACGAATTTCGTCCGATAAAAATTTTGTTCTCCATGTCACCTTTTTCATCAAAAAACCATCTTAGATAATAGACCGGTCCAAGAAACCCAGGAAAGGAGACTGCCGCCGCCCATGACGAAAACCGCTCTGGATAAGGATGCCTTCACCCGCCTGGTGATCCGGCATCAGGAAGCCATGTTCCGCGCCGCAAAGGCCATCCTCCGCAGCGACGAGGACGCAGAGGACGCGGTGCAGGAGGCCGTCTGCGCCGCCTTTGTCAGCCGCGCGCAGCTTCAGGACGCGGAGAAATTCAAGCCCTGGATCCTGCGCATCCTGGCAAACAAGTGCTATGATGCGTGCCGCAGGCGCAAAAGCGCCGTGGACATCGCGGAGGTGCAGGACTTTCTGCCCGCGCCCGAGCAGGACCACGCGGAGCGGCTGACGCTGTGGCAGGCGGTCATGTCGCTGAGCGGCGATCTGCGGGCGGCGGTCACGCTGTTTTATTACGACGGCCTTTCCATTCGGGAGATCAGCCAGATTTTGGGGATCTCCCAGCCGGCGGTAAAGACCCGCCTCTCCCGGGGACGGGAGCGGCTGCGTCTGCTGCTGAAAGAAGAGTGAGGTGCAAGATGGATCATTTTGATGAAATTTTGAAGGAACGCGCCAAAAAAGAACCCTTCCCCCTGCCGGAGGATTACGCCGGACGGGTCTTCCGCACCTGCGCGGCGTTCGAGGAGGCAGACATGGAGACCAAACGGAAAACGAACCGTTCCTACCGCTGGGGGCTTTGGGCCGCCGCCGTTCTGGCGGTGTTCATCGCGGTGCCCAACGTGTCCCCCGCCGCCGCGGCGGCCATGCGGGACGTCCCGGTCCTGGGCGCGATCGTGGAGATCATCACCTTCCGGGACTATTCCTATGACGACGGCCACAGCGCCGCCGACGTGACCGTGCCGGAGCTGGGCGGCAGCGACGCGGCGGACCAGGTCAGCGATCAGGTCCGGGCCTATACCGACCAGCTCATCGCCCAGTTCCGCCAGGACTGCGAGACCGTGGGGGAGGGCTATCAGGGCCTGGACGTTGCCAGCCGCGTGGTGACGGACACCGACGCGTGGTTTACCCTCCGGGTGGACGCCACCCAGACCCGGGCCAGCGGCTACAGCTTCAGCCGCCTCTACCACATCGACAAGGCCACCGGAAGGACCGTGACGCTGAGCGGATTGTTCCGGGAGGGCGCGGACTATGCGTCCGCCCTCAGCGCCGAGGTGAAGCGGCAGATGGAGGAGAAGCCG
>JAEXWS010000092.1 GCA_023406225.1 Bacillota bacterium
ATCTCCGGCAGCGCCTCGGGCCGGGAGAAGTCCATCACCACGTCCCCCACCTTCCCCAGGCTCCCCAGCCGGTCCAGGTCCCCGCGGCCGAAGGAGGCCGCCACCTCGTCGCCGTTCGCCCGGGCGGTCTCTTCGATCAATCCGCCCATCTTTCCCCGGCCGATCAGTACGATCCTCACAGCAGCCCCGCCTCCCGCAGCGTTTCGCGCAGGACCGCCGCGTGGTCTTCGCTCATCCCGCACAGGGGAAGGCGCATGGGACCCACGTTCAGCCCGAGCATGTTCATGGCCGCCTTCACGGGGATGGGGTTCACCTCGATGAAGAGGTCGTTCATCAGCCGCAGATACCGCAGGTGGTTCGCCACGGCCCGGGCCTGGTTCCCGCCCAGAAAGTCCTTCACGATCTCATGGCACATGCGGGGCATGACGTTGGCGTAGACGGAGATGACGCCGCTGCCGCCGATGCTCATCAGCGGCACGGTGATGTCGTCGTTGCCGGAATAAAGGGCGAAGTCCGGCCCGATGCAGTGGGCGATCTTCATGGCGTAGCTCATGTCGCCGCTGGCCTCCTTGATGCCCGCGATGTTGGGATGCCCCGCGAGCCTCTCCACCACGGAGACGGGGATGGAGCAGCCGGTGCGGCCGGGAACGTTGTACAGGATGCAGGGCACGTTCACCGCGTCCGCCGTGTCGGCGAAGTGGCGGTACATCCCCTCGGGGTTGGCCTTGTTGTAATACGGGGCGATGAGCAGCAGCCCGTCCGCGCCCATGTTCTGGTATTCCACGCTCTTTTCGATCTGAGTGGCGGTGCAGTTGGAGCCGCTGCCCACAATGACGGGGACCCGGCCCGCCACCACCCGGATGGTGTGGGCCACCACGGCGGCGTCCTCCTCATGGGTCATGGTGGAGTATTCGCCGGTGGTGCCCAGAGTAAGGATGGCGTCGGTGCCCTCCGCGATCTGGCGCTCCAGAAGGTCCGTCAGGACCTCGAAGTTCACGGAGCCGTCCTGGTGGAACGGAGTGACCATTGCGACGATGGAACCTTGCAGATGTTCGAATTTCATGTGAGTGCCCTCCATTTTTTCGTTTTTGGGAATGAAAAAACGGTAGAGGCACGCCTCTACCGATCGTCCAACCGCATGAATCATACGGAGCACACAGCAGATAGCGCACCCGCGGCTTTCACCCCGCGGACAGTTCCGCAGGTATTTCCCGCGGACCCACCCCCCGGCCGCGCCCGGCCGGAAAGTTCGGCGGATCTGCCCTCGCCACGTTCCTTGCCTGCCGGCTCCCGTGGGTCCATCGCGTCCGCGCCTCTATCTCATTTTTGGCTATCATATCACCACATGCCCCAGGTTGCAAGCACAAATTTGAAGATTTTCCCCCTTTTGGCGTTCCTTCCCTTGGCAAAAGCGCCGAAAAGCGCCGCCGCCCCTGTCCTCCGCCGGAAAAACGTGATATCATGAAGCTCAGAAAACCAGTGGCTCGAAGGAGGTCTTTCCCATGTCCGTGGTCACGCACCGCCGCGCCCTGCACCGCATCCCGGAGCTGGACGACCAGCTTCCAGAGACGGTCCAATATGTGCGCTCGGTCCTAAAGCCCTTGGGCGGCAAGCTCTTCTCCCCCATCACCGGCAGCGTCTGCGTCTATTTCGACGCGGGACGGGAGGAGACCGCGGCCTTCCGGGCGGACCTGGACGGCCTGCCCGTGACGGAGGCCGCCGGGCTTCCCTTCGCGTCGGAGCACCCCGGGCGTATGCACGCCTGCGGCCACGACGGGCACACCGCCCTGGCCCTGGCCCTGGCGGAGTACGCCGCCGCCCGCCTGGGGGAACTGCCCCGGAACGTGCTGTTTCTCTTCCAGCCGTCGGAGGAGACCACCGGCGGCGCGCTGCGGCTCTGCGAGGCGGGCGTGCTGGAGCGGTACCGGGTCCGCCGGGTCTTCGGCCTGCACCTCTGGCCGGGCCTGCCCGCCGGGGCGGTCTATTCCCGGCCGGGACCCATGATGGCCCGATCCAACGAGGTCACCGTCACCGTGGAGGGCCGCAGCGTCCACCTCAGCCGGGCGGAGGAGGGCCGGGACGCTCTGACGGCGGGCATCGCCTTTCTCCAGCGGTCCTACGCCATGATCGAGGCCCTGCCGCCGGATCAGCCCCGGGTGCTGCGGTTCGGCAGGATGGTCTCCGGCTCCGTCCGCAACGCCGTCAGCGGAAGCACCGTTCTGGAGGGGAGCCTGCGGACCTACCGGGAGGACACCTTCCGTTTCTGCCGCCAGCAGCTCCGGGACATCGGCAGGGCCGTGGCGGCGGAGACGGGCTGCGGCGTGGATGTGCGCCTCAGCGAAGGGTATCCGGCGGTGTGGAACCACGAGGCGCTCTATGCGGAGGTCTGCCGCAAGCTGGGAGGAGACGCGCCCCGGCTGCTGGAGGTCCCGGCCCTGGCGGCGGAGGACTTCTCCTTTTACCAGCAGTACGCCCCGGGGGTGTTCTTCTTTCTGGGCGCGGGGGACACGGCGGAGCTTCACGCGCCGGAGTTCGCCTTTGACGACGAGGCCGTGCTTCCTGCGGGGCTGGAATTTTTGAAAAAACTGCTGTATTTGAACTGAGCGGAAAAAGACGGGAGGAACTGTCATGATCCTGACCACAACGCCCTCCGTGGAGGGCCGCGCCATCACCCGGTACCACGGCATCGTCTTTGGAGAGGTCATCTCCGGCGTGGATTTTGTCAAGGATTTCGCCGCCGGACTCTCCAACTTTTTCGGCGGGCGGTCCCGCACCTACGAGGATGAGCTGCTCACCGCCCGGACCGAGGCCCTGGAGGAGCTCCGCCGGCGGGCGGAGCAGATGGGCGCGGACGCCGTGGTGGGGATCGACGTGGACTATGAGGTGCTGGGGGCCAACAACGGGATGCTGATGGTGACCGTCAGCGGCACCGCCGTTTCCCTGGGATAAAAGAACGGACCGGCGCTCCTTTGCGGAGGGCCGGTCTTTTTTGCAGCCTGACAGGCCGCAGGGGATGCACCCCCCGTTTTCTTTGTTCTTGACAAAGAAAACGGGCCGTGCACGGTCCAAAAGAAACTGCTGAAGGGCAGTCCCAAAATGACCGCTTCGGATCATTTTGGGGGTCACGTACACGCTGAGAGACTTTGTGCGGTGACCCTGCGGCCTCCATCCGGCTCGCGCCATGACTGGGCGGACGCTTTGGCTTTCCACCGCGTTTTGTGGCTTTTGCGCCGGGAAGGTGGTTCCGGACACACCCTGCTTCTCTTTTCGCTACCGCACCGCTCTCTTCCGGAAGCGCCAGGCGGCGGCAGCAAAAGAGGAGGGCAAGGTGTCCGGGACCTCCCCCGTTCCTGTGGTTCTGTGGCAAAACGGCTCTTGGAACCCCGCAAAACAGTCGGTAAACACGGGCAAAAGCCCCCGCCCCCGGAATGTCCGAAAAAGTCCCACGGCTTTTTCGGACTTACCGGGGCGGGTCTTTTTCTTCGTCCTTCTTTTTCGACCGGGAAAAAGAAGGACCCCCGTGCGGGCAGCACTCCCGCCGTTGAAAGAAGGACCGGCCCCCATAAAGGAGCCGGTCCCCAATTTTTAAAGCGTTTTGATAAACTTCTCCACCCGGTCCAGGCCCTCTTTCAAGTCCTCGTCCGAGTAGCAGTAGCTCAGGCGCATGTATCCCTCCGTGCCGAAATACACGCCGGGGATCACCCCGACAAGCCCCTCTTTCAGCATCTTCTCGCAGAAGGTCAGGGAGTCCATGCCGTATTTTTCGATGTTGATGAACATGTAGAACGCGCCCTCCGGCTTCTGGACCTCCAGGCCCATGTCCCGCAGGCGGCGGTACACGGTGTCCCGCCGCTTTCGGAACAGCTCCCGCACCGGGGCCACGTCGCTCTCCAGGGCGGCCACGCAGGCGGGCTGGACGAAGGACGGGGCGGAGACCACGGAGTACTGGTGGAAGATCTGCATCCGGTCCCGGATGGGCGCGTCCGCCATGGCGTATCCCAGCCGCCAGCCGGTCATGGCATAGGGCTTGGAGAAGCTCTGGATGACGATGATGCGGTCCCGCATGTCCTGGAAGGCGGAGAAGCTCCGGTAGGAATCCGTGTACACCAGCTCCCGGTACACCTCGTCGCACAGGACGAAGATGGGCTTGTCCCTGAGCACCTCGTGGATGCCCTCCAGGGTCTCCCGGGTGTAGATGCAGCCGGTGGGGTTATTGGGCGTGGTGAGGATGATGGCCTTGGTCCTGGGCGTGATGGCGGCCCTCAGCGCCTCCGGATCCACCTGGAAGTTGTTTTTCTCCGTGGGGAGGGCCACGGGCACGCCCCGGCAGAGCTGGGTGATGGACTCATACAGGCTGAACGCGGGCGTGGGGATGATGACCTCATCCCCGGGGTTCAGGACCGTGGAAAGCCCGATGAACAGGCCCTCGGTGGCGCCGATGGTGAGAACGATCTCCTCCGGGGCATAGCGCAGGCCGTGGTGCGCCGCCTCATATTTGGAGATGGCCTCCAGCATGTAGGGATAGCCGTTGCCGGGGGGATAATGGGTGTCGTTTGCGTCCAGGGCGGCCTTGGCCGCGTCCTTCACCGCCTCCGGGGTGTTCTGGTCCGGCTCGCCGATGGTCAGCGCGCAGGCGCCGGGGGTGTCCCGCACCAGAAAGGTGAACCGGCGGATACCGGACAGCTCCACGTCCAAAACGGCGCTGTTCAATGTCAGGTCCATGGGTCTCACGCTCCTTATCTCTGATAAAAATCAGTATATGCGCCGGAAAAAGGGATGTCAACGGCAGTTTCCACAAAAAGGGGCCGGGTCCAAACGGGTTTCGCGGTCCGGCGGAAGAACTTGCCGCCGCAGGTTGTTTTTCCCCTCTCTCCTATGGTAAACTACAGGAAACGGTCTCGCCGGAGCGGCGCGGGACGGAAGAGAGAGGAGCTTTTATCATGAGAGACGAGCGATTTTCCATTGCGGGAAACGGCCTGAAGCTGATGTTCATCGGCCAGCTGGCCGCCCTTTGTTCCTTCGTGCCCCTGGTGGGCGGTCTGGCGGCCCTGATCGGCGGCGTGATCTCCATCGTGGGCCTGGTCAAGACCATCCACGCCGACCGCGGCTACCAGCGGGCCCTGGTGATGCTGGTTTTGAGCGTGGCGGCCGGGGTGCTGATGGTGGTGATGGCGGCCGTGGCCGCCGGCGGCGCCATGTTCGGCTCCGGCGCGGCGGCGGCGGGCGGCATCGTGGCCGCGGGCGCCCTGACGGTGGCCATGTCCGTGTTCAGCTTTTTGCAGATCTATTTTGTGTGCGCCGCCACCTCCGGCCTGCTGCGGGAGATCGGCGCGGACGCCGAGGCCTCTCTGGGGGACCTGGTGTGGAAGCTGAACGCTCTGATCTATCTCATCATCATCGCCGTCAATCTCTTCCTCCTTCTCTTCCCGGTGGCAAGCGCCCTGCTGAGCCTTGTGAACACCCTGGCCGGTGTGGCGGCGGGCGTTCTGTACGTGGTTTTTCTGTACAAGAGCCACACGGTGATGCTGGCCTCCTGAGAAAGGGGGACCGCCGTTCCCCGCAAAGCGGCGCGTTCAGGCTGTCGAAAAAGTCCCAACAGCCTGAAAATGCCGTTGCTTTCCCGGGGAAAAGCCCCGGAAAAGCCCTCGCTTCGCTGGCCGAACGCCTGCCGGCTTTTCGGAGCATTTGATCCCATGCGGGGCGGGCTGCCGCCCCCTCGCGCGCTCCCCCGCCCCAAGACAGCAAGGGATTCCTGAAATACAGGTTTTTCGACAAGCTGAGAGGCTCCCCCGGCGGGGGAGCCTCAGCTTGTCGAAAAAGCCTCGCAGAGTTCGCGCCCGGAGGCGCGAAGAAAATCAAATCTATTTTCTCCGGCGACATGTGCGTCGGAGAAAATACATCTCGGTCCGTAAGTGTGCGAACTGTCCGCTC
>JAEXWS010000124.1 GCA_023406225.1 Bacillota bacterium
GTTCATGCTCCGGGCCCTGGGATACAGCTCCACCGCCACCACAGACCTCTCGGACGCTCTGGTCCGCGCCCGGGATTGCGGCGTCATCACTTCCGGCGAGGCGGAGGCGCTGGGCTTCGGCACGTTCCTGCGGGCCGACCTGGTCTACATATCCTACTACGCGCTGGACGCCGTGACGGCGGGCAGCGGATCGTATCTGCATGAGGAGCTGGAGAGCAAGGGCGTTTTCACCGCAGGCGAACTGGACGAAGCAAGGGACATGGTCCCGGGCCGCCGCCTTTGAAATTTTTCCGCACCCCCGGCCCCGGACCGCATACTATGGTTTGAGACCGATTCCGATTGGTCTACGCTTTCATAGGAGGTTCCGGTATGTGTAACAATGGTTGGGGTGGCGGCAATTGCTGCTGGATCATCATTCTGCTGATCATCGTTTGGTGCTGCTGCGGAAACGGCGGTTTTGGCGGCATCGGCTGCGGCTGCAACAATGGGTGCGGCTGCAACAACGGCTGCGGCTGCAATCCCGCTCCCTGCTGCTGATCCCTTTTCATAGGAAAACACGTCCCGTGTCCGAAAGGACACGGGACGCTTGTTTTTACCGGCCCTGGGGAAGGTTGGAATCCAGGCCCACGCCGATCTCCGTGATGTAGATGCCCGCCGTCTCGCCCGGATAGCTGTCCAGGACCTCGACGGCAATCTCCAGCGGCTTTGCGATGGTGGGCTGCACATAATCCAGGGCAATGAGCTGGGGCGCGGGGGAATCCGCCAGGACGATTTCCTTCGTGTATTCCCCATCCACCGAGATGCGGATGGTCTTTGCCCGGCTGCCCGCGAAATAGTCCGCCTCCGTCCGGCTGTCTCCGTTGAGGATGGTCAGTCCCGTAACGGCGTAGAAACGGTCGGATTCCGGAATGCCGTAGCGGCCCATGTCCTCCGCCTCCCCCTCCGGATGGTTTTCTTGTATCCACGCCCGCTCCTCGATCCCCTGCTCCGTCAGCCAGTCGTTTTGCGCGGCGGTCAGTTCCTCCAAAATCCCGCCGTTGTCCCCGTATGCCTCAAACGCGCCTTCCCAGGTGTCCAGGAAGATCCAGTTCAGCTCGGCAAACCGCAGTTCGATCGCCCCGCGGTACGGTTCCGGCCGCTTGGGCAGAAACGGCCCGTCCCAATAATTGCTCCAATACCAGCGATACGCGCCGAGGTTCCAGGAGCGGAACTGGGAATAGTTGGAATCCTGGCACCAGCACCGCGTCCCGTCCGGGGTGTCGTACTCCACCGCCATGGAGTAATACCGTTCTTCCATGGCATAAGCCTCGTCCATCAAAAAAACACCCTCGTCATACAGCAATTCCCCAGACGCCAGCCCCGCCTCTTCCATCCCTGTGAAGGGAAACAGCTCCGGCACACCATACCAATGGTATCCTCCAAGCATCCCGTCCGGCCGCCGCGGAGAGGAGAGGGCCTGCCAAGTCCCGTCCGTATCATAGGTGTAGTCCACCGCCAGGGGAAACCGTTCCCCGTACTCCTCCACCGTCACCAAATACGGCTCCGGTGTGAATACCCACTCCTCATAAGGGCGCATTTCCCGCTCCGGCCGGCGGCAAATGTCCTCCGCCGGCTCTCGGGCGTCCTCCGCCGGTTCCGGCGGCTCCGGTTTTTCCGGCGCCACGTCCACGATCCAGGCCGGACCGGAGACGGCCGGCGGCGCGGGAGGCTTCTGTCCGCACCCCGCCAGAAGGCACAGGGCGCACGCCAGCGCGCATATGCGTTTTCTCATTCCGCCGCCCCCTTTTCTATTAGATATACCACACTTTGCCCCTGATTTCAAACGCCTCCCCGCATCTGGGAAATCCTTGACAGCCTTTCTTCCCCGTGATAGGATATATTCATCAATTCATAGTGTATTTATCATCTTTGATCCACAACATCTTGTGGTATTGGCAGAAATGAGGGACTGATATGGCATTGGACACCATCCAAAAAAGAAACGGGCGCGTGGTGGGATACGACGAGGGAAAGATCGCCGCCGCCATCGCCAAAGCATTTGACGCGGCGTTTCAGCCCAACCAGCGGGAAACGGCGTACAAGCTGGCCGCGGAGGTGTCCTCGATCCTGGAGGTGGAGGGCGTGGACCTGCCGGAGGTGGAGCACGTCCAGGACCTGGTGGAGCGGGTGCTCATGGACCACGGCTATAACGAGACCGCCAAGGCGTACATCCTCTACCGCAGTGAGCGGGCCAGGGCCAGG
Source organism: Bacillota bacterium (assembly GCA_023406225.1). Lineage (GTDB taxonomy): Bacteria > Bacillota > Clostridia > Oscillospirales > Oscillospiraceae > Oscillibacter. Next base: position 2,242 of record JAEXWS010000124.1, read on the forward strand.
GACTTCGGCGGGCGGCTGACGAAGATCTACGAGGACATCACCTACTCCTCCGCCCGGACCAGCGACGGAAAGCGGGAAAACGCCAATATCAACGGGGACACCGCCATGGGCAATATGCTCAAATACGGCAGTGAGGGCGCCAAAGCCTATTACGAGACGTATGTCATGCGTCCGGAATTTGCCGCGGCCCACATCCGGGGAGACATCCATATCCACGATCTGGATTTCTACACCTTCACCACCACCTGCACCCAGATCGATCTTTTGAAGCTGTTCCACGGGGGCTTTTCCACCAGTCTGGGCCACCTGCGGGAGCCGGGGGACATCTCCGTATACTCCGCGCTGGCCTGCATCGCCGTCCAGTCCAACCAGAACGACCAGCACGGCGGACAGTCCATCGTCAATTTTGACTACGGCATGGCGGAAGGCATTAAAAAGACCTTCGTAAAGTGCTACCGGGCAAACCTGGCCCGGGCGATCGCATTGGAGCTGGACCTTGGAGATATTGATGACGAGATCAAATCCCTGGTGTCCGGGACTGTAAAGGAGACCTCCATGACCCCCTCCCTGGAAGGGGACGATCTTTACCTGCTGGCGGAGCGGGCGAAGCTGATGCGGCGGTACGGCCTTTCCGAGGAGCTTGCGGTAAAATACCAGTCCTTCGCCCATGACCGCGCCCGAAAGGAGACGGACCGGGCCACCTATCAGGCCATGGAGGCGCTGCTCCACAATCTGAACACCATGCAGTCCCGGGCCGGGGCGCAGGTGCCCTTCTCCTCCATCAATTACGGAATGGACGTCTCTCCGGAGGGCCGCATGGCCGTGCGGAACATTCTGCTTGCCACGGAAGCGGGCCTTGGAAACGGCGAGACGCCGATTTTTCCCATACAGATCTTCCGGGTGAAGGCGGGCGTGAGCTGCGACCCCGGCGATCCCAACTACGATCTGTTCCAGCTTGCCATCCGGTGCAGCGCCAAGCGGCTCTTCCCCAACTTCAGCTTTTTGGATGCGCCCTTCAACGCCCAGTACTATCAGCCGGGCCGCCCGGAAACGGAGATCGCCTACATGGGCTGCCGGACGCGGGTGATCGGCAACGTCCATGACCGCTCCCGGGAGATCTGCAACCAGCGTGGCAATCTGAGCTTTACCTCCATCAATCTGCCCCGGCTGGCGGTCCTTGCAAAAGGCGATCTGAACGCCTTCTACCAGTCTCTGGACCGGATGCTGGATCTGTGCGTGGACCAGCTTTTGGAGCGGTTCGAGATCCAATGCCGCCGGAAAGCGCGGAATTTCCCCTTCCTGATGGGGCAAGGCGTTTGGCTTGACAGCGACACGCTGGAGCCGGAGGACGAGGTCCGGGAGGTTCTGAAGCACGGTACGCTGTCCGTGGGCTTCATCGGCCTGGCGGAGACGCTGACGGCGCTGACGGGCCGGCATCACGGCGAAAGTCCCGGGAGCCAGGCCCTGGGTCTGGAGATCATCGGCAGGATGCGGGCGCGGATGGACGCGGAGAGTGAACGGCGGGGGCTGAATTTCACCCTGCTGGCCACCCCGGCGGAGGGGCTCTCCGGCCGTTTTGTGAAGCTGGACCAGGAGCGCTTCGGCATCCTGCCCGGCGTCACGGACCGGGATTACTACACCAACAGCTTCCATATCCCCGTCTACTTCCCGATCCCGGCCTTCCAAAAAATCGCGCTGGAGGCCCCTTACCACGCCCTGACCAACGCGGGCCACATCAGCTACATCGAAATGGACGGCGACCCCTCTCAAAATCTGGAGGCGTTTGAGGCCGTCATCCGCTGCATGAAGGAATCGGGCATCGGCTACGGCTCCATCAACCACCCGGTGGACCGGGACCCGGTGTGCGGCTACACCGGCATCATCGGAGACGAATGCCCCGGCTGCGGCCGCCGCGAGGAGGCCGGAACAGCGGGCTTTGAGCGCATCCGCCGCATCACCGGTTATCTTGTGGGCACCATGGACCGCTGGAACGACGCCAAGACGGCGGAAGAGCACGACCGGGTGAAGCACGCGCTATAAGACGCGGCAGGCGGCTGCAAACCATGCCGGTCTGCCATATCGTCTGCAAAGGAGCAAGTATTTATATGAATATTGGCGAGACTCTTGTAAACGGCCAAAAAATCGCCGTTCTCACGGCGGGACTTGGCGAGATCCTGATCTCGGACCCCCAATCCGCCCTGGACCTGATGATGTCCGTGAAATATCAGACCGGCGCGGCGCGGATCGCCATGGACAAGCAGGCGGTCAATGAGGCGTTTTTTGTCCTCAGCACCGGACTGGCCGGAGAGATCCTGCAAAAATTTATCAATTACGGCGTGAAAGCCGCGTTCTGGGGCGATTTTTCCCATTATACCAGCAAGCCTCTGCGGGATTTCATCCGGGAGAGCAATCGGGGAACGAATTTCTTCTTTGTCTCTACCCAGGCCGAGGCTTTGGAGAAGCTGTCCCAGTAAATCCATTTTCCGGAAAGGAGCCGCCGCTATGCGCATCGCGGGCGTCATACAGGATTCCATCGCGGACGGGCCGGGGCTGCGGTTCACGGTATTCGTCCAGGGCTGCCATCACCGCTGCCCCGGCTGTCAGAATCCCCAGACCCACGATCCGTCCGGCGGAACGGAGCTCGCCGTGGAGGCGCTGGTCGCCCAGATGCGCTCCAACCCCCTGACAGGCGGCCTGACCCTCTCCGGCGGAGAGCCTTTCGACCAGCCCTCCGCGTGTCTGGAGCTTGCCCGGGCCGCTCACGCCTCCGGACTGAACGTCTGGTGCTGGACTGGCGGGGTGTTTGAGGACCTGCGGGACCATGGTGCGCCGGAGCAGCAGG
>JAEXWS010000133.1 GCA_023406225.1 Bacillota bacterium
GATGAAATACTGCACCGTGGACCGGCAGACCGTGGCCTCGAACTCCTCATGCCGGTCGTAGGTGACCTTCACCGGCCGTCCGCCCGCGTGGAAGGAGAGGGCGATGGCGATGGGCTCGCATTTGGCCTCATACTTCCCGCCGAAGCCCCCGCCGATCTCGGTCATGGTCAGGCGGACCTTCTCCAGCGGAACGTCGAAGATCTTGGCTATGAGCCCCCGGATGCTGAAGGGGGACTGGCTGGGGGTCCAGACCTGGATCTCGCGGGTGCGGGGATCGGCGGCGGCGGTGGCGGTGTGGGTCTCGATCAGCGTGTGCTGAAGCTGGCCGCAGCGGAATTTGGACTCCACCACCAGGTCCGCCTGGGCGAAGCCCTGCTCCACATCGCCCTTTTTCAGGTGAAAGGAGTCGCCGATGTTGGTCCCCTGCCGGGGAAAGCAGACGCTGCTGCACGCGTAGCGGCTCCAGTCCTCGTGGATGAGCGTCTCGTTTTTCAAGGACGACTCGATGTCGTTCACCACCGGCAAAAGCTCGTAGGCGACCTCGATCAGGGACGCCGCATAGCGGGCCGTCTCCTCGCTCTCCGCCGCCACGGCGGCCACCGGCTCCCCCTGGTAGCGCACCTTCTCCAGCGCCAGAATCGGCTGGTCGGCAATAAACTGCCCGTAGGGCACCGGATAGTCCCGTCCGGTGATGACCGCCCGGACGCCGGGCACCGCCCGGGCCTTTTCCAGGTCGATGCCCAGGATCTTGGCGTGGGGATGGGGGCTGCGGGCCAGCGCGCCGTACAGCTGGCCGGGGAAATTCACATCCGCGCCGTACCGGGCCGCGCCTGTGACCTTTGCAACGCCGTCCTTGCGGATCTGGCTGCGGCCCACCACCGGCTCCGTCCCATCCGTGTCCTTCCGGCGGACCACCAGCCGGTCCCATTCCCGCCCCTCGCGCTGAAACGCCTCGCAGGGCTTTAAGCGCTTTTCCTCCATCATGCTCCCCCCTGTTCTTCCGTCCGGCAGGGCCCGCCCGGCCCCCCGTCCGCGTTTTCCTCCTGGGCGGACAGGCGGCGGGCCAGCTCGTCGCCGAAGTTTTTGATGTGCAGATACATATAGGCTCCCGCCGCGCTCTCCGCGCGGCTGCGGAGCAGGTCGTAAAATATCCGGTGCTGGCGGGCCAGCTCCGGGAGCGTGCTCTTTGTGGCGGAAGCGGAGAGCTGCGTCCACTCCACCAGACGGAGCCCCTCCCACATTCGCTTCAGGGCGGGGCTCCCCGCCGCGTCGATCACCATTGCGTGGAACTCCATATCCATCTCCACAAAGGCGGCGGTGTCGGCGGCCCGGTCCATCCGGCGGAGAAGCCGCTCCATGGCGTCCAGCTCCCGGTCGGTGATGTTCCTGGCGGCCCGGCGGGCGGCGTATTCGTCGATGAGCGCCCGGGTGTTGTAGATATCCTCAATGTCCGCCGGGGTCAGCTTGCGCACGAAGGTCCCCGAATAGGGGCGCTCCTCCAAAAGGCCCATGGCGCCAAGCTCCAAAATAGCCTCCCGGACCGGCGCCTGGGAAACGTTCAGCTCCTTGGCCAGCTGCGTCTCCACGATCCGGTCCCCGGCGCGGTAAACCCCGGCGGCGATCTGCTCTTGTATGTAGCTTCGGATCTTCCTGCGCAAAGTCTCCTTCACCGCTTTCCCGGCCTGCCCGCATTTCTCCATCCGCTCCCCCTCCCTTTTTCTACGTGCTCGATAATCGATTATTAAACACTTTCATCATATCTCACTTTTTTCCGGGTGTCAAGAGACCGCTCCGGCGATCCTCGCAGCCCGCTCCCGGAGGTATCCTTCAAAGCGAGCCTGCGTCAGGTTTACGATCAGCTCCCGGGGGAAATCCAGCTCGTCCAGCAGCGCCATCAGCGGCCCCACGTTCCCGACCATGGTGTGAAAATGGGCGTCGCTGGCCACGCAGACCCGCTGGCCGTGCCGCTTGCAGCAGAGGATATACGCCCGGAGGGACGGCAGGCTGCCCGGCCGGTGGGCCGTGGTGGAGTTGTTGTTCAGCTCCAGCAGCTTTCCCCGGCGGCCCGCCTCCGCCGCCAAAGCGTCAAAATCGCAGGGGACGCCGGGATCGTCCGCATGGCCCAGGACGTCCACATACGGGTCTCTCAGCGCGGTGAGGTACGCGGCAGTGTTGGCTTCCCGGAGATCCCGGCCGGGAAACATGTGGGCGTGGATGCTGGCGACGGCAAATTCGCAGAGCTTCAGATAGGTCTCGGGAACGTCCAGGCGGCCTTCATGATCGAGGATGTTGGCCTCGACGCCGCGATACACCCGGATGCCCTCTACCTCGTCGGGCAGCATGCGCTGGCTGTGGGGAAGATACGGCGGAGCGCCGCCCTCGATAGCGGGGCCGTGCTCCGTCAAGCAGAGGCCCTTCATCCCCAGAGCCCTTGCGGCGCGGCAGTTTTCGCTTAATGTGGACCACGCGTGGCCGGACAGGACCGTGTGGGTATGGGTGTCCACCTCAGGGATCATTTCTCTCAAATGCATAAATTCCTCCATTTCTTTTTGGTGAGTATTTCATCCAAACTCCGGCGCTTCCGCCTTGACTTTTTCGGGCAGGCTGTATAAAATAGCCCCATAGCAATAATCGATTATCGAGTATGCAGAGCCAATCGTGATCTTTCAAAAAGCAGGATAGCACGCTGTGATGGGTAAATCAACTATATTTTCAGAAATATTTTCGCAGTTTTCTGGCAATTGCGCCCTGCTTTTCCGGCTGCGGCCGGGGCGGTTTTGATTGGCCCTTTTCCTGTAATCGATTTTTGAAGCGCACAAAGACCAGCGCAGTCCATCCGGAGAGCCTGCGGCCCCAAAGGCCGTCAAAAAGATTGTAAAAGGAGAAATCACCATGAGCGACACGTCTAAGGTCTTGGCGACCAAGTTTACCGACGAGCACGTTTCCGTCCAATGGAAGGACGAGGCCGAGAAGGGCCTGCTGTGGTTCTACGACGATCTGCACTGCCCCAACCCCATCTCCCCGCTGTATTTCGACGTTGGCGGCTGGTGGGACTGCGACGGCCGCTGGGGCGCCGACTGCTCCTACATGTACCAGCGCTTCGGCGCGCCCATCGGCAAGGCGTGGATCGCCAAGAAGATCGGCGGCTACGTCTATTCCGCGGTGGTCCCCCCCGAGACGGACGCCGACAAGATCGGCCCCATGTTCGATTACTACACGAAGGTCATGCCCATCTACGCGGACACCTTCATGGAGCGCTGGAACAAGGAGTACGTGCCCCGCCTGCTCCAGATGCACAAGGCCATGCTGGACTTCGACTTTGAACACAGATCCCTGCCGGAGATCATGATCCATATGGAGGACATCCTGGACATGAAGTCCGAGGCCTTCCGCATCCACTGGATCATCAACCTGGCGCAGTTCCAGGCCTCCACGAACTTCACCAATGTCTACGAGAAGGTCATGGGCAAGGTGGACCCGGTGGAGATCGGCAAGATCAACGTCTCTCCCAAGGACCGCAACTGGGACTCCCTGAAGGCGCTGTGGGAGATGAAGGAGTACGTCTGCTCCGAGCCCGCGCTGAAGGCCTTGTTCGCGGAAAACGACGCCGCCGGCATCATGGCCAAGGCCGCCGCCACGAAAGGCGGGAAGAAGCTTTTGGAGATGGTGGACGCCTACCGGGAGGAGTACGGCTTCAAAGCCATGTACACCCATGAGTTCATCTACAAGACCTGGTACGAGGACCCCACCCCCATCTATGAGGCGGTCCGCGGGTATGTGGCCAACGGCTATGACTTCCACGCCGAGTACAAAGCCTGCATGGACTCCCAGACGGCGGCCATCGACGGACTGTACGCCCGGGTCTCCGACCCCGCCTTGCTGCGGGAGCTGAAATACGCCCTGGACCTGTGCGTTAAGATGGCGCCGCTGACGCCCGACCACCACTTCTACATCGATCAGGGCATCTATTCCCATATGCGGGTGGCCTTCGTGCAGATCGGCAAGGCCATGGTCCGGGCGGGGATCCTGGAGGACCCCGAGGACATCTTCATGCTGAAATACGACGAGATCCGCTGCGCGGCCACCTCCGACTATCCCGTAAAGGACCTGGTGAAGGCCCGCCGGGCCGAGATGGAGGCCGCCCGGAAGATCCATCCCCAGGAGTGGTACGGCACCGCCACCGAATGGCAGGTCTACAACGAGCCGTACAAATCCCTGTGGGGCTATCCCCAGAAGTTTGAGGCGGAGATGAAGGAGCGGGCGGAAAAGACCGAGATCAGCCGGACCGTTCTGAAGGGCATCCCCGGCTGTCCCGGCGTTCAGGAGGGCTTCGCCCACCTGGTGTCCGACCCCTCCGAGCTGGACTCTCTCAAGGAGGGCGAGGTCCTGGTCTGCAAGATGACGAACCCCGCCTGGGTCGTCTCCTTCTCCAAGATCTCCGCCCTGGTGACCGATACCGGCGGCGCCCTGTCCCACCCGGCGGTGGTGGCCCGGGAATTCGGCGTTCCCTGCGTCGTCGGCACCCGCCGCGCCACCCAGCTCATCAAGACCGGCGACAAGATCCGCGTGGACGGCTCCCGCGGCGTCGTGGAGGTCCTGGGCTGAGCGCCTCCGCACACACGCCCAAAAAAATTTCTCCCGCGTTTTTCCACGGGAGCCAGAAAGGAACGATCTGCATGAGTCAGTACCTGGCATGGTTTGATGAGATCCCGGACGAAGAACTGGGGACCAGCGCGGGCGGCAAGGGCGCGAGCCTCTGCCGGATGTCCCGGGCGGGCCTGCCCGTCCCCCAGGGCTTCATCGTGCGCTCCGAGATGTTCAACGCCTTCATGGAGCGCGGCGGCCTGTGGGAGATGGTGTTTGAAAAGCTGGCGGCCATCGATTTTTCCAGCGACGCGTCCCTGGCGGCCGTCTCCGCCGAGATCCGGCAGGGCATCATCGACACGCCGATGCCCCGGGACATGGCGGAGGACATCGTCCGCTTTTACGCCGCCGTGGACGGCGGAAACGCGCCGGTGGCCGTCCGCTCCAGCGGCACCGCCGAGGACCTGGACGACGCCAGCTTCGCCGGACAGCAGGAGACGTTTCTCTTTGTCATCGGCAAGGACGACGTGGTCCGGTTCATCAAGGAATGCTGGGCCTCCCTATACAACGACCGGGCCATCTTCTACCGCCGGGAAAAGAAGTTCGACGAGCGCAGCATCTCCATCGCGGTGGTGGTCCAGAACATGGTCAGCGCCCAGAAGGCCGGGGTCATGTTCACCTCCAACCCCATCACAAACGACTATGACACCGTGGTTTTGGAGGCCGCCTGGGGCCTGGGCGAGGCCATCGTCTCCGGCATCGTGACCCCGGATAACCTGTGGATCAGCAAGAAAACCGGCGAGGTGGTCACGGAATACATCTCGGAAAAGGAGACGATGGTGGTCCGCCTCAGCGAGCGGGGCGGCACCCGGGAGGCGCCGGTGCCCGAGGAGCTGCGGGAGGCTCCGGTCCTCACGGACGAAGAGCGGGACCGCCTGGTGGAGCTGGCCCGGAAGATCGAGGCTTTCTATCAAAAGCCGGAGGACATCGAATGGGCCATCGTGGATGGGCGGGTCTACCTGCTCCAGTCCCGCCCCATCACCACCATGAAATAAGCCGACCGGCATAACAGGAGGAAGCATATGACTTTTACCGAACAGATCAGCAGCGGCAGGGCCGTTCTGCGCTTTGACGTGGAGGGCGGCCCCGCCCGCACCCAGGTAGCGGAGGACATGTCCTTTCTGAATTACCGCCTGGGGGCCGTGGAGGTCTCCCACGAAGTGACCAAGGACTCGCCTGACATCGTGTGGCATTGCGGGGAGGCGGTCAAGTCCATCCGCTATGAAAACGACCGGCTCATCCTTACCGGCCTCTGGGAGGAGGGGGAGCTGAACAAGATCATGGTCTCCATGCTGGCCAACGAGATGGACAAGGCGGGCCTGCATCCCTTCCACTCCTCCAGCGTGGTCTACAAGGGCCGCGGCATCCTGCTGGTGGGCGGCGAGAACAACCACGGCAAGTCCATGACCCAGCTGGAGGGCTGCCGCCGGGGGGCGGAGATCTTCTCCACGGAGACCACCGTCATGGACCACGAGACAGGCATCGCCCTCTACGGCTCCAAAAACATCTATGTCCGCAAGCGGGCCAAGGGGACGGAGCGCTCCGACCTGGCGGACCAGGACGAGGGCGTGAAAATGTTTTTCGGCGACGAGCCGGAGATGCCCATGTGCTATGAGCCCAAAAATATGGATCTCGCCGTCATGCCCTGCATCGACGGCTGGTTTAAAACCGAGGTCAAGCCCATGGGGCAGTTTGAGGCCGCCTACCAGAGCTACCACTCCATGATGAACTTCTTCGGCCTCAACCAGCTTTTGTGCGGCGTCCACGGTCTGGTGATGCCCATCGTGGACACGGACCGCCGCCGCCAGGACCGGGGCGCCTTCTGCGCCAGATACGCCGCGGGACGGCCCTATTACATGATCCGGGCCAAAACGCCCCAGCTGGTCTTTGACGAGATCGACAAGCTGATGGCGGAGCTGGGCCTTGCCTGAGGCCGCCTGAAAATCTATAAAAGAAGGAACTGATGATATGCAGCAGCTGACCCCCAACGTCTATACCGAAACCCAGATCCGGGGCTGCGATCCCAGCATCGTGCTGACCCGGGAGGGCGCGGTGTTCATCGATACCGCCCAGTGGATCACCAACCTGGAGCAGATGATCGCCTTCGCCCAGGAGAAGGCCGGCTCCATCCGCTACCTCATCAACACGGAGAGCCACATCGACCACATCTTCGGAAACCATTGGCTGAAAAAGGCCGGGGCCGTCATCGTCGGGCAGGAAAAGATCCTGGACTCGTTTTTTATGATCCCCCCCGCCTTCAATATGACCACCCATGACTACAATGTGGATATCATCCGCCGCCAGGACCCCGGGGCCCTGGACCGGATGCCCGCCGAGCAGGATTACATCGTGGCAAAGCCGGACATCACCTTTTCCGACCGGCTCACTTTAAAGCTGGGCGACCACACGTTCCGCTGCTTTCACACCCCCGGGCACTCCCCGGAGCAGACCAGCGTCTACGTCCCGGAGGAGCGGACGGTCTTTGTGGGCGACAACATCTTTAACGGCTGCCAGATCTGGTTCCACAGCATCGATTTCGACGCCCTGTTCCGCAGCCTGGACTGGCTCCAGGGTCTGGACGTGGACTATATCGTTCCCGGCCACGGCCCGGTGAAGGGCAAGGAGTGCATCGTGGAGAACAAGCAGTTCATTTACGAGTGGCTCTCCGCCGTGGGCGAGGGGATCAATAAGGGTTGGGATGTGGAGGAGTGCGTGGCCCGCATCAACTTCGCTGACCGCTGCCCCGTGGACATCGGCCAGCCGGAGTGCATGGACTATATCCAGACCCACAACGTCCGCAGGGCTTACGACTACCTGACCCGCAGGGCGGACCTGTGATGGAGGCCCCCATGTGTGAACGCACGGCGACCGTCATCGGAAAGGGCATGATCGGGATCAGCATGGCGGTGCTCTTCACCGGCAACGGCGTCCGCACCACCGTTCTGGCCAAAAACAGCCGGGCGGGCCTGGAAAGATACCGGGCCTATTACCAGGACCTGATCGGCCAGGGTCTTGTCACAAAGCGCCAGGCCGCCGCCTGCGAGGGGTATCTCTCCTTCACCGAGGATTACGGGGACCTCGAAGGCGCGGAGGTGGTCCTGGAGTGCGTCGTGGAGGATCTGGCGGTCAAGCACCAGGTCTACCGGGAGATCGAGGCCCACTGTCCCCGTCTGAAGGCCATCGCCTCCACCACCTCCGCCCTCTCTCCGGCGGACCTGGCCAAGGGCGTCTCCCAGCCGGAGAAGATCATGGTGGCCCATCCCTATAACCCGCCCCACCTGGTCCCCTGCGTGGAGGTGGTGAAAAACGATTTCACCTCTCAGGAGGCGCTGGACGCGGTGACGGCGCTGCTGGAGTCCTGCGGCCGGGAGGTCTGCCGGATGAACAAGCCCGCGCCGGGCTTCATCGCCAACCGGCTCCAGCACGCGCTGTACCGGGAGGCGGTCTATATGGTGGAGCAGGGCATCTGCGCCCCGGAGGACATCGACAAGTGCATCCGCTCCAGCTGGGGCCCCCGCTATACCTCCATCGGTCTGTTCGACCACTTTGACTACGCGGGCCTGGACCTGATCGCCAGCATCGAGACCTACCTCTATCCCGACCTGTGCGATACAAAAACGGTCCACCCCTCCCTCCAGGAGCGGCTGGACCGGGGCGATCTGGGGTACAAGACCGGCACGGGCTACTACGACTGGCGGGAGAGGGACATGGACGCATTCCGCAACCGGGCCAGCAGCCCCTACCTGCAATTTTTCAACTGGCACCTGCCGGAGGCATGATCCCCGGCAGCGGCGGCGCTCCCCCGGCCCGCAAAAGGCGCAGTCCCTCTGGGACTGCGCCTTTTGCGCTTTCGGGAAAAGCGCCGGGGCTGAAAAAAAGCGGCCCCTCCCATCATGGGAGGGGCCGTCTGAACGCCCGCTTTACCGGCCGCGCCTGCGGTCCTTTCCCGCCTTGGGACCGCCTGTCCTTCCGCCGGGCTTTCCCGGGCGGCGGGACGGAGCGGGCCGCTTTTTCCGGGGGGCCTGCTCCGGCAGGGGCATGGCCCGGACGGGCCTGCCGCAGATCTTGCAGCCGCGCATGGAGGCGACCACATGCTCCAGGACCTCCTCCGGCACCGAGACGGTGGAAAACTCCGGAGAGATCTGCACCCTGCCCAGATCGTGGGAGCTGACGCCCGCCCGCTCCGTGACCGCGCCGATGATGTGCTTTTCCGAAACGCGGTTGGACGCGCCGATGTCGATCACCACGTCCGCCATGGCCCGGTGCTCGCGGACCCGCACCTTCTTTCCCGCCCCCCCGGGGGTGGGCAGGTCCTTGAGGGTCCCCACGTCGTGCCGGAAGGCAAGGCCCAGGGCCGCGGCGGCAATTTGCTCCGGCGCGTAGCCCTTTTCCATCAGCCGCGCCGCCAGGTCCTCATGGACCGGCAGGGGCGGCGTTTGCAGGGCCTCCTCCAGAAATTCCAGCGTCCGCTCCCGGTCGGCCCGCTGGATGTCCGCCACCGTGGGCAGGGGAAGGGCGGTGATGGCGGAGCGCGTGCGCTGGCCCAGCCGCAGGAGCTGCTGCACCTGCTGGCGGCCGCAGCAAAGCGTCAGGGCGGTCCCGGTCCGGCCCGCCCGGCCGGTCCGGCCGATGCGGTGGACGTAAGAATCCGCCTCCTTGGGAATGTCGAAATTCACCACATAGTCGATGTCGCTGACGTCGATGCCCCGGGCGGCCACGTCCGTCGCCACCAGCAGGGAGATGCGGCCCTTTTTAAATCCGTTCATCACCGTGGTCCGCTGGAGCTGCTTCATGTCCCCGTGGAGCCCCTCCACCGAAAAGCCCGCGGCGCTGAGGCTCCCGGTCAGCTCGTCCACCATGGTCTTGGTGTTGGAGAAGATGATGGCCCTGCGGGGCCGGTAATAGTGGAGCAGCAGCGTCAGCGCCTCTGGCTTCTGGCGGAGCGGCGCCTCCACATAGACCTGGCGGATGTTTTCCAGGGTGATCTGATCCCGGTTGATGTCGATGCGGACGGGGTCCCGCTGGAACCGCTCGGCAATGGTCAGTATCTCATCGGGGATGGTGGCTGAAAACAGCACGATCTGGCGCTCTTCCGGCACGTCCTGCAAAATGACCTCGATATCCTCCCGGAAGCCCATGTTCAGCATCTCGTCCGCCTCGTCCAGCACCACCATCTTCAAATGGGAGAGGTCCAGCGTTCCCCGCCGCAGGTGGTCCATGACCCGACCCGGGGTGCCGATGACCAGGTTGGCCGACCGCAGCTCCTGGAACTGGGCGCGGTAGTCCGCGCCGCCCAGGATATCGGCGGCCTTCACATGGGGCAGGTGGCGGGCCAGCTTGCGCAGCTCGCCGCCGCACTGGCTGGCCAGCTCCCGGGTGGGAGAGAGCACCAGCACCTGCACGCCGGCCGTGCCCGGGCGGACGCACTCCACGGCAGGGATGGCATAGGCCACCGTTTTCCCGGTTCCGGTCTGGGAGCGGGCCAGCACGTCCGCCCCGCCGCGGATGGCGGGGATGGCCTCCGCCTGGATGTCCGTCGTTTCGGTAAAGCCCATCTCCGTGACCGCGGCCAGCAGTTCCGGGGAGAGGCCGAGCTGTGCAAACGTCAGATTCGTCATGAATGTCCTCATTTCCTATTTATACCGTTCATCAAAAAGGCGGAGAGCTGTCCGCTCTTCGCCATAAACGCGATTAAATTTTTATGTTATCATTTATATAGCAAAAAGTCAATGCACGGCCCTTCGACTCCTTTTTTAAGATAAGTATTGATAGGAGAAACTCCGTCGGTTTCACGAAACAGCCTTGAGAAGAACAAGCCGATATGATACCATATAAATAGTTCGTATTAGGCGATAAGGCGTATTCGACAAATTGAAAGTTGAGGAGATGTATCTATGGAAAAACTGAATAGATATAAGCACAGTTTTTGGCGGGTTCCTTTGATTGCACTCATCTCCTCGTTTTTATATACTCCGCTTTATGTGCGAATTGTGCTTAGATTTGGAGTTATCGAACCTGGCGTGATCGATGATGCGGTATCGCTCTTGACAAGCGCAGGCCTTCTTATTGCTATTATGGTTTTAGGGGGAGTGGTTTTACTTAGAAAGCAGACAAGAAAAGAAATATTTGTTTCTGCCGCCATTCTTTTCGCATATGGGTTTCTATTAATGGCAATGCAGTTGCTTACTAACAGCACAACAGGACCGGCTGCGGTTGTTTTTATGTATTTGAGCAAACCGCTGGAGTGGACGGGCTTTTTCGCGGAGTTCTATTTATATTTAGAAAGACATTTTGAAATTTCCTTACCGATTATTGGCTGGCTACGCTATTTAGCTCCATTTTTATTTGTTCTGTTCGCTAAGAGAACAGCAACTGTCGAGTAGTATTGCTTGTAGGTTATTGTTTTTAAGGATTTGAACGGTGCAACAACTTCCAGTTTATCAGGCTGATTTGTTCGCCTTATTGGGATAAGACGCAGCTAATTGGGAACTTCCTGCGCTTTTCCGTGCAGGGATTCTTTTTGGTTGTTTTGACGAAGGCTGGTTCCCCAGCCCCAAAATCAACACTTATGTTAAAAGGGGAGCCCTTCGACGTCCTCTGGCTTTCAGTATGGGAATACCATACAGGTCGCTCCCCCGGGCATAAGGCCGCCTCAAATTTTAATGTTCCAACTTTGAATATTCCAGCCTGTTCACTTAAAACCCGGCCACGCTGAAAGCCGCGGGACCCCCTCGGCGATTTTGATCCGTCCATTGCGGGAAACCCGTTTGTATGGTAGAATCGCGTTAAATAAAAAGCGCGGTCCGGCGCGCCGGACAAATCGGGAGCTGCAGAGGTGTTTTCGGATATGAAACGATATGCCGCGTTTTTAAGAGGCGTCAATATCAGCGGAAAAAACAAGGTGCCCATGGCGGAACTAAAGAAGGGCTTTGAATCACTCGCGTTTGAAGACGTTCGGACCTATCTGAACAGCGGCAACGTGGTCTTTTCCAGCGGCGAGGATGATGTAAAGAAATTACAAAACAACATCGAACTTATGATAAAAGACCAGTTTGCCTTAAATATCCCTGTCTTTGTCATATCCCAGGAAGCCCTTGCGGATATTTTGCGCAATGCGCCCGACTGGTGGGGCGGCGACAGCAAAGAAATTTATGACAATCTGATCTTTATGATGCCGCCGGCTGGATTTTCCGATGTGTATGACGAAATCGGAGAACCGAAAGAAGCGTTTGAGAAAATACAAAATCACAAAGAAGCGATCTTCTGGTCTTTCAGCCGCAAGGATTACCAAAAAACAAATTGGTGGTCCAAAACAGCCAGTGCAGCCATCAGCGCGAAGCTGACCATAAGAACGGCGAATACGGTTCGAAAAATCGCCGGTTTGTGACCGCTTCCCGGCTTCCAAACGCCCGGGGAAAACGGCTTATCCGGCGATTTGAACCGAGGGGGGGCGCGTATGAAAATGCCAAAGGAGCCGATCGAAGCGGTCATGTTCGCTCCCTGCGGAATGAACTGCATGGTCTGCTACAAGCACTGCCGTCATAAAAAGCCCTGCGATGGCTGCCTGAGCGGCGGCGCGGGGAAGCCGGCGCACTGCCGCGCGTGCAGGATCAAGGACTGCGCCAGGGAAACAGGGGCGGCATATTGCTTTGATTGTCCCGGCTTTCCCTGTAAATCGATCAAAAATCTCGAAAAAAGCTATCAAAAGCGGTATCAGGCCAGCCTTCTGGAAAACAGCGCCTTTGTCCGGCGGCATGGGCTGGAGCTGTTTATGGAAATGCAGAAGAAGAAATACACCTGCCCGAAATGCGGCGGCGTGATATCGCTCCACGACCGGGCATGCAGCGACTGCCTGGAAAAAATGTCTTGATCCGCTCCCGGTCTCCCGGGCAGCGCCCCTCCCCCGCGTTCGGCGTCAAGCCCTCCCGGCACACGGTCAAAAAAGCCCCGCGGGGCAAAAAGAGGCGCCCCAAAGGGAAATTCCCCTTTGGGGCGCCTTTGGTCACGGT
>JAEXWS010000203.1 GCA_023406225.1 Bacillota bacterium
CCGCCGCCCCCGGGACCTACGACTGCATTTTGATGGACATCCAAATGCCGGTGATGGACGGCTATGCCGCCAGCGCCGCCATCCGGGAGCTGGAGCGGCCGGACGGCCGGACCATCCCCATCATCGCCCTGACGGCCAACGTCTTTTCCACCCACCTGGGCAAGGCCCGCAGCGTGGGCATGAACGACCACGTTCCCAAGCCCATCGAGATCGGCCATCTGCTGGAGGTCCTCCAGCGGTGGCTCTGAGGATCCATGCGGAAAAACCGCCCTCCCGGCCGGGAGGGCGGTTTTTTTCCGCTCATTCGCTGGTATAGTTGTCGAAATACCCCTGGATATAGACGATGGGCGTGCCCTTGTCGCCGGAGCCGGAGGTCAGGTCGCACAGGGAGCCGATCAGGTCCGTGAGGCGGCGGGGCGTGGTGCCCTCGGAGACCATCTTGCCCACCAGGTCGCCGTCCTTTTTATGGATCTGCTCCTTGATGGCGGTCTTCAGCGCCTCGCCGGAGAGGGCCGCGAAGTCGTTGTCCGCCAGGTACTTGAGCTTCAGCTCGTTGGGCGTGCCGTCCAGGCCGGGGGTGTACGCCGGGGAGACCACCGGGTCCGCCAGCTCCCAGATCTTGCCCACGGGGTCCTTAAACGCGCCGTCGCCGTAGACCATGACCTCCACGTGCCTGCCGGTCTTTTCCAGCAGCCGCGCCTGGATGGCCTCCACCAGGTCCTGGCAGGCCCGGGGGAAGAGCTTCACCGTGTCCTCGGTGGCCTTGTTGGAGCCCAGCAGGCCGTACTGCTCGTTGCAGCCGCTGCCGTTCACCGGGGCGTTCATGATCTCGTCCAGGCCAAAGACCCGCTCCGCCCCGGCGGCCTTCAGCAGCCGCTTGGTCCGCCCGCGGGTGTGGATGTCGCAGCAGAGCACGTTTTTCGTGTAGTCCAAAACAGCCCGGGGGTCGTTGGCGAAGACCACCTGGACCTCCGCGCCGCACGCCCGGATGAGGGACTCGTAATACTCCACATAGTCCACGCCGGTAAAGGGGTGCTTCTCATAGCCGAAGAGGGCCCGGTAGCGCTCCAGGTCCAGCACGTCCCGGTAGGGGTCCACGCCCTTTTCGTCCAGGGCGTCCTGGCTGACGAGGTGGTTGCCCACCTCGTCGGAGGGGTAGCTGAGCATCAAAACCACCTTCTCAGCGCCCTTGGCGATGCCCCGGAGGCACACGGCGAAGCGGTTGCGGCTGAGGATGGGGAAGACCACGCCCACCGTCCCGCCGCCCAGCTTGGCGCGGACGTCGGCGGCGATGTCGTCCACGGAGGCATAGTTGCCCTGGGCCCGGGCCACGATGGCCTCGGTCATGGCCACCACGTCCCGGTCCCGGACGGAAAACCCGTCCTCGGCGGCGGCCTCCAGCACGGACGCGGTCACGATCTCCACCAGGTCGTCCCCGCTGCGGATGATGGGGGCGCGGATGCCCCGGGAAACAGTACCGACCATACGGCTCATAATAGAAACACTCCTCACAGCGGCTCCGGCCCCCCATGGGGAACGGAGCCGAAATTTTGCCTTTTTTAATATATCAAACCGGGGGCGGTTTGTAAACAAAAAGAACTGCGGACTTCCGCTTTCCCCCCGCCGGAGAACGCCGCGCCGGAGGAGCGGTCCCGGACGGCCTCCGGCCCAAAAAAGGACCGGCCCCTGTCCGGGGCCGATCCTTCCGCGCTCAGTTCCCCGTGGGGATGAAGGGCCGGATGACCCCGGCCACCGCGCTGATGGGCATGGTCTGGAGATAGATGCGCCCCGGACCCGTTACCACGGTGTTGAACACGCCCTCGCCGCCGAAGACCATGTTCTTCACGCCGGGCACCGACTGGATCTCCATGGAGCAGGAGGCGTCCATGGCGGCCAGATACCCGGTGTCCACCACCATGGACTGGCCCGGCGCCAGGTCGTATTCCACGATGTGGCCGTCAAACTCCGTGAAGGCCACGCCCCGGCCGGAGAGCCGCTGCATGATGAAGCCCTCGCCGCCGAAGAAGCCCGCCCCCAGCTTTTTCTGGAAGGACACGGACAGCTCCACCGTGGCTTCGCTGGCCAAAAACCCGCTTTTCTGCACGATCAGCTCTCTTCCGGGGGCGATCTCAAAGGCGCGGATATCCCCGGGGAAGCTGGAGGCGAAGGCGATCATGCCGGGGCCTCCCTGGGCGGTATAGCGGTTCTGGAACAGGGCCTCGCCCGCGAACATGCGGCCCAGGGCCTTGCCAAGTCCGCCGCTGGAGGTGGTCTCCATCTTCATGTTGGGGCTCATCCAGCTCATGCTGCCCCGCTCGGTCAGCATGGTCTCGCCCGCCGCAAGCTGACAGACGACCACGGGCAGCGGAGCTCCCTCGATCTTATATTCCATCTCTTTTCTCTCCCTTTCCAGGCGGCGCGCCGCCAAATCTGCCCCCATTGTAACGGCCCGGGCGCCCCCTGTCAATGAAAGCCCGGGCAAAGGGGGCTCAGACCGCGCCGGCGCCGTTCCGGCGGCCCGCGCCGGTGAGCCACCGGGGGGCCTGCTCCCGGGGGAAGAGATAGTTGATGAGCAGCGCCGCCGCCACGCCGACGCCCGTGTCGAAAATGCGGTTGAGGGCGTAGCTCACATAGCTGTCCACCGGGGTATTGAACAGCAGGATGCAAAGCACCACCCCGCCGGGCTGGACCCCGCCCACCCAAAAGACCTGGCAGAGGAGGATCAGCAGCACCGTCCCCGCGAACATCAGCGGCACCAGCAGCAGGGAGTGGCCGCCCTGGGGGTGGAAAACCAGGTAAAAGCGGAAGAGCGCCATTCCAAGCAGGCCCCCGATGGCCGTGCCGAACAGGCGGTTCCCCCCGTGGCGGCGGGAGTCCTCCATGTCCGAGCCCATGCCGAAGATGGCGCCGATGCAGGCGAAGGCGGGGCTTCGGTCCAGAAAATAGTAGAGCAGCGCCACCAGCGCCGTGGCGGCGGCGGTCTTTAGATTGCGCATCCCCACCGGGGGCAGGCGCCGGCCGTTCTTTTTCCTCATGCTTCAATCACTCCTTTCCCGCCGCTCCTCCGGCCGCCGGCACATCAAAACGAAGGCCGCCAGCAAGGGCGCCGCCGCCAGCAGCACCGCCGCCTGGGGCGCCAGGGGAGAGAGCGTTCCCCCCAGGGCCGCGCCGGCCAGAAAACAGGCGATCACGCCGAAATAGCATCCGCTTGTGCCCAAAAGCCTCCGCTCCCCTCCGGCCAGGCCGTGGAACAGCGCCTCGGCGCCGCTGCGGAGGTTGCCGGTGCACATGGTGGAGGCGAAGGGGTTGCCCCGGACCTTGCGGAAGGTCTCCACCTGGAGGGCGCAGACGAAGGACACCAGGATGTTCACCGCGCCGTCCCACGCCCCCCGGGGGATGCAGGCCGCGCCCGCCAGCACGGCGGTCTCCGCCAGCAGCACCGTGTGCCGCCAGTGGATGCGCCCGGCGGCGTGGTGGCTTTTTTTCACCCACTCCGCCGTCAAAACCCCCAGAAAAAAGGCGGCGATGGGCACAAGATACCCCGCCGCGGCCCGCCAGTCCCCCTCCGCCGCCCGGACGGCCAGCAGCACCAGGTTGCCCGTTTGGGCGTTGGCGAACACGCCGCCCCGGCAGAGGTAGGTGTAAGCGTCCAGAAAGCCGCCCGCCGCCGCCAGCAGCGCCGCCACCAAAAATGTCTCCGAGGGCTGGAGACGGTTCTCCCGCTTGTTCAACAGATCCGCTCCTTTCCCGGGAAAAGCCGGCGCTCCCATGGGAGCGCCGGCCCTCTTTTTTAAAATTACACCTCGCCGGTGTAGACCAGCTTGGCGTCGCCGGTGAGGGTCACGGCCTCGTCGGTGTAGCGGACCACCAGATCGCCGCCCCGGACCCGCACCGTAATGTCCCGGTCCTTTTCGCAAAGGCCGTTGGCCGCCGCGGCCACCACCGCCGCGCAGGCGCCGGTGCCGCAGGCCAGGGTCTCGCCGCTGCCCCGCTCCCAGACCCGCATCTTGATGGTGCTGGGATTCACCACCCGGATGAACTCCGTGTTGATGCGCTGGGGGAAATAGGGCGCGTGCTCGAACAGGGGGCCCACCGCGGGCACGTCCACGCCGTCCACCCGGGGGCAGAACACCACGCAGTGGGGGTTGCCCATGTCCACGCAGGTGATGTTGTAAGGCCGTCCGCCGATGCGCACGGGGTAGTCCACCACCGTCTGCTCCGGAATGGCGAACCGCAGCGCCGCGGTGTCCAGGGTGGCCCGGCCCATATCCACGCAGGCGGAGGTGACCTTGCCGTTGGTGGTGTAGAGGCGCACCTGCTTGATCCCCTTGCCCGTCTCGATGGCCAGCTCCTCCTTGCGGACGATGCCGTTGTCATAGAGGTATTTGCCCATGCACCGCAGGGCGTTGCCCGCCATGGCCCCCTCGCTGCCGTCGCTGTTGAACATCCGCATCCGGGCGTCGGCGAGGTCGGAGGATTCCATGAGGATGATGCCGTCGGCGCCGATGCCGTAGTGCCGGTCGCAGAAGGTGACGCACAGCGACTCGGGACAGGTGATCTCCCCGTGGAAGTTCTCCAGGAAGATATAGTCGTTGCCGCAGGTCTGCATCTTGGCGAATTTCAGCCGCTGGCGCTGGGTGCGCAGGTGGCAGATGTCGATGAGCTCCGTGTTCTGCTGGGTGTACCGGGAGGCCAGGATATCCGTCAGGGCGTTGGCGGTGTCCAGGGAGGTGAGGCAGGGAATCCCCAGCTGGACACAGCGGTGGTTGAGATGAATGAAATCCCGGATATAGCTGGGCTCCGTGGAGCCGGTGAGGATCACGTAGTCGATCAGCCCCTCCTCCAGCATCTGGAACACCCGGTTGTCCTTGCCCAGCTTGCCCACCACCTCCACGTCGGTGCCCAGCTGGGAGATCTCGTTGGCGGTGCCCTCGGTTGCGTAGAGCTTGAAGCCCATCTCGTCCAGCTTCCGGGCGATGTTGACAATCTCCGGCTGGTCCCGGTGGTTCACGGAGATCAGCACGCCGCCCCGCTGGGCACGCTCCACCTTGTATCCGGCGGAGACCAGGCCCTTGAACAGGGCCTCCTGCATGTTCTTGCCCAGGCCCAGCACCTCGCCGGTGGATTTCATCTCCGGGGAGAGAGCGGCGTTGGCGTCGGTGATCTTCTCGAAGGAGAACACGGGGACCTTCACCGCCACGTAGGGGGGCTGCTTGTAGAGGCCTGTGCCGTAGCCCAGGGACTTCAGGGGCTGGCCCACCATGACCCGGGTGGCCAGGTCCACCATGGGCACGCCGGTGACCTTGGAGATATAAGGCACGGTGCGGCTGGCCCGGGGGTTCACCTCAATGACGTACAGCTCCCCCTGGTAGATGAGGTACTGGATGTTGATGAGGCCCTTGGTACCCAGGCTCAGGGCCAGCTTTTCCGAGCACTCCTCGATGACCCGCAGCATCTTGTCCCCGATGGAGAAGGGGGGATAGACGGCGATGGAGTCGCCGGAGTGGACGCCGGTGCGCTCGATGTGCTGCATGACGCCGGGAATCAGCACGTCCTTGCCGTCGGAGATGACGTCCACCTCCAGCTCCTTGCCCATGAGGTACTGGTCCACCAGCACCGGGTTTTCGATCTTGCCGGAGAGGATGACCTCCATATAGGTGCGCACGTCCTCGTCGTTGTGGGCGATGACCATGTTCTGGCCGCCGATGACGTAGGAGGGCCGCAGAAGCACGGGATAGCCCAGCTCGTGGGCGGCGTCCAGGGCGCCCTGCATCCCGGTGATGCCGCAGCCCCGGGGGCGCTTGATGTGAAAGCGCTCCAGCAGCTCGTCGAACCGCTCCCGGTCCTCCGCCATGTCGATGGACTCGGCCGAGGTGCCCAGGATGGGGATGCCGTGGCTGTCCAGGAACTTGGTGAGCTTGATGGCGGGCTGCCCGCCGAAGGCCACCACCACGCCCACGGGCTTCTCCACCCGGATGATGTGCATGACGTCCTCGGGGAACAGC
>JAEXWS010000217.1 GCA_023406225.1 Bacillota bacterium
GCCCCATGGTGTTCAGGTCCACGGTCTCATTTGTAAACGGTGTGACGATCGCCACGCCGGACCCTGTAAAAATCGCTTCCTTCACAAAAACAACTCCTTTTTAGATTTATCACAGAAAAAGCGGATGCCCCAATCCGGGCATCCGCTTTCTTTTGTGTATGTGTCTGAGTGCGGTTACTTTGCGGTGATGTATCCCTTTGCGCACAGCAGCTCCGCCAGCAGCACCGCGCCGCCGGCAGCGCCCCGCAGGGTGTTGTGGGAAAGGCAGACGAACTTGTAATCATACTGGCTGTCGGGCCGCAGGCGGCCGATGGACACGGCCATGCCGTGCTCCAGATTCCGGTCCAGCCTGGTCTGGGGCCGGTTCTCCTCCTCGAAATAATGCAGGAACTGCTTGGGCGCGGAGGGGAGGTCCAGCTCCTGGGCGGGACCGCGGAAGGCGGCCCAATCGGCTTTGATCTGCTCCATGGAAGGCGCCTTTCCATCCGCGAACTTCATGAAGCAGGCGGCCATATGGCCGTCCTGGCAGGCCACCCGGAAGCATTGGGCGGTGATGGCGGGGCCCTCCGCCTTGACGATCCTGCCGTCCTCCACGCGGCCCCACAGTTTCAAAGGCTCCTGCTCGGACTTCTCCTCCTCGCCGCCGATGTAGGGAATGCAGTTATCCACCATCTCGGGCCAGCGCTGGAAGGTCTTGCCCGCGCCGGAAATGGCCTGATAGGTACAAACCAGGGCCTTTTCCAGCCCATATTTCCGCAGGGGGTTCAAAGCGGGGACATAGCTCTGGAGCGAGCAGTTGCTCTTCACGGCGATGAAGCCCCGCTTGGTCCCCAAACGCCTGCGCTGCGCGTCGATGACCGACAGATGGTCAGCGTTGATCTCCGGCACCACCATGGGCACGTCGTCGGTCCAGCGGTGGGCGGAGTTGTTTGAGACGATGGGGCATTCCAGCTTGGCGTACCGCTCCTCCAGCGCCCGAATGTCCTCCTTTTTCATATCCACGGCGCAGAAGCAGAAGTCCACCAGCTCCGCCATTTTTTCAGCGTCGGCCTCCGCATCCAGAACCATCAGTTTCCTGGCCTCCTCGGGCATGGGGATCTCCAGGGCCCAGCGGCCCTCCACGGCTTCTTCGTAAGGTTTCCCGGCGCTGCGGGCGCTGGCGGCGATGGCGGTGAGCTGGAACCAGGGATGGCCCTCCATCAGTGTGATGAAGCGCTGGCCCACCATGCCCGTGCCTCCGATGACGCCGACTTTGTACTGTTTCATAATATGCTCCTCCTGTTGGATCGTTCCGATTCCGGTCAAATGCCGGTTCCCGTCGATTTTGGTTGAATGTGACTCCGGTTTGTACTATAATGATTGCAATTGGAAAAAAAGAGCCTTGTATTTCTGGTGCGGACATTTGTATGTATGTTAGCATACTTTTCCGTTCCCGTCAAGGCTGGCGGTATCGGGAGGATTCATGAAAAAAGGACTGCTGACGCTTTTGTTCGTTGTGACATTTTTCGGGTTAAACGCCGTCTCCGCCTCCGCCGTGGTGAACGACACGGTGAAAGTCGGGCTTCGGTACGGGTCCGGCGCGTTGTTTTCCGCCAATCTGGAAAATGCGGAGGGCAGCGGATATGAATTCGGCTACTATGACGATGACCGGGAGTTTCAGGTCCTTGGCCGGACGGAGGAGACGGCGATCTCCATGACCGCCGCCGGTTCCATTTATATGAACGCCAACGGAGCCTATTCCCCCTCCACCCCCACGGGCTCCTTCCGCAGTCTGGGGCCCTGGCACGTCCAGCTGAGCGGTTTTGATTCGTTTGACGACGCCTGGGACGCAGCGCAGGACTATGACGCGGCATATCCCGCCTGGATCGACCAGGAGTTTGTGGTCCGGGTGGGCTGCTACGGGTCCAAGAGCGACGCAAGGGACGCCATGGACGACGCAGGCGGCGACGAAGTGGTTCAGTCCTCGGAAACGGGCGTGCTGGTGACGCGTACCGGGACAACGGAGGTCCTGTTTGAGTTCGACTGCTGGGGCGCGCTGAATCTGGGCGTGCTGCCGGACGCCGGACGGGACGAGGCCGTTACCTGGTTCAAGGGATACCGCTATTACGGCGGGTTTGAGTATCCCCGGACCACCGGCGGGAATCTGAGCGTGGTGAACGTGGTGGACGTGGAGAGCTATGTAAAGGGCGTCATCCCCCACGAAATGGGCGGCGAATGGCCGAAGGCGGCCCTGGAGGCCCAGGCGGTCTGCGCCCGAACCTACGTCTGCCGCAGCAGCAAGCATCTGGCGGCCTATGGCTTTGACGTGTGCGCCACCACCGACTGCCAGGTGTACAAGGGACAAAACGGCGCCACCGGGATCACCGACGCGGCGGTGGAGGACACCGCCGGAGAATGCATCTACTACAACGGCGATCTGGCGGAAACGGTCTACCACTCCTCCGACGGCGGAGCCACGGAGGACGCGGCCAACGTTTGGGGCGGCAGCGTGCCCTATCTGATCGGCAGGGAGGATCCCTATGAGGCCCAGACCTCCATCCCGAATTACAGCTATTCCGTCACCTATACGTCAGCGGAGCTGACGTGGGTGCTGCAAAACAGCGGCTATTCCATCGGCACCGTTCGGGATGTGTACGTATCGGAACGCACGGCCATGGGCAACGTCTATAAGGTGACCTTTGTGGACAGTGCGGGCAAGGCGCTCACGGTGAAGGGCGATTCCGCCCGCATGGCGTTTTACAGCACGACCTACGGCAAAAATGTCCCCAGCATGCGCTTTGACGTGGCCGGGGGAAGCGGCGGGGGAGGGGGCTACTATGTAAACGGCTCCCGGCTCCAGTCTCTGGAAGGCGCGGCGGTGCTCTCCGGCTCCGGCGTGAAGGGCCAGCTCTCCGGCGGCAAGCTGTACGCGGTCACCGCGTCCGGCACGGCGGCCCTGCCCGCCGCGGGAAGCTCCGGCGGCTCCGGCGGAGGCGACAGCTTTACCATCACCGGAACGGGCAACGGGCATAATGTCGGCATGAGCCAATACGGCGCCAAA
Source organism: Bacillota bacterium (assembly GCA_023406225.1). Lineage (GTDB taxonomy): Bacteria > Bacillota > Clostridia > Oscillospirales > Oscillospiraceae > Oscillibacter. The sequence goes on from JAEXWS010000217.1 coordinate 3,041, forward strand.
GCCATGGCGGAACAGGGCTTTGACTATGAGGACATCCTCACATTTTATTATACCGACGTCACCATCGGGTGAAGAACAGGGAGGACCATGAAAACAAGCGATTTTTACTATGAACTGCCCCAGGAGCTGATCGCCCAGACCCCCATCGAACGGCGGGACGCCTCCCGGCTACTGACGCTGGACAAGGCTACCGGCGCCTGGGAGCACCGCCATTTCTATGAGCTGCCCGACTTTCTGACGGAGAAGGACTGCCTGATCTTGAACGACTCCCGGGTTTTGCCCGCGCGGCTTTTGGGCCAGCGGCTTCCCGGCGGCGGAGCCTGCGAGGTGCTGCTGCTCATCGACCGGGGGGAAAAGACCTGGGAGTGCCTGGTGCGTCCCGGCAAAAAGCTCCGCCCCGGCGCGAAGCTGACCTTTGGCAGCGGCGAACTGACCGCCGAGGTGGTGGGCGAGACGGACGGGGGCAACCGCCTGGTCCGCTTCGACTATCAGGGGATCTTCCTGGAGGTGCTGGAGCGCCTGGGCAAAATGCCCCTGCCGCCCTATATCAAGGAAGAGCTGGAGGACCAGGAGCGGTATCAGACCGTTTATTCCAAGGTCCTGGGCAGCGCCGCGGCCCCCACGGCGGGACTCCACTTCACGGAGGACCTGCTGAAGGCCATTGCCGCAAAAGGCGTGGGCATCGGCTATGTGACGCTTCATGTGGGCCTTGGGACGTTTCGCCCGGTGAAGGAGGACGACCTTGAAACGCATCCCATGCACAGCGAATACTGCGTGATCTCCCAGGAGACGGCGGACCTCATCAACCGCACCAAGGCGGGCGGCGGCCGCTGCATCTGCGTGGGGACCACCTCCTGCCGGACGCTGGAATCCTGGGCGGGAGAGGACGGGCACATGTCCGCCAGCGCCGGGTGGACGGATATTTATATCTACCCCGGCTACCGGTTCAAAGTCATGGATGCTCTGATCACCAACTTCCATCTGCCGGAGAGCACCCTCATCATGCTGGTCTCCGCTCTGGCGGGCCGGGAGCATGTCCTGGCGGCCTATGAAGAGGCTGTGCGGGAAAAATACAGGTTTTTTTCCTTTGGCGATGCCATGTTCATCCACTGAATGGCGCCCCCGGCCCGCAGGCCGGGGGCGTTTTCTTCATATCCGCTGCGGTTAGGGAGGACAAACGTTTGCGAATCACCTTGACAAGCCTGCCGGCATATGCTATTTTGATAGAAATCTCTTTGCACTGCATCGCGCTCCGCCCTCCGGAGCGCTGGACAACAGTACAAACTGAGCAGGCGATGGGCGGTTGCCCGTGGGGCCGGGCCGCCGGAGGCGGCAGCAGATGGAAGGCGCATCTGTGGGACAGTGATTCTGTTCCGCGGGTGCGTTTTTGTATCCGCGAACGGTCCATCCATGCGTGCCATAGAGCTATCAACCACGATTGGGAGGTAACCTTATGGATCCGAAACAGCATGAGACGGTGGCGGTCCGCGTCTCCGTCGTCACCATTGCGATCAACTTGGTCCTGTCGGCCTTCAAATTTCTGGCGGGCATCCTGGCCCATTCCGGGGCCATGCTCTCCGACGCGGTGCACTCCGCTTCCGATGTGCTGGCGACCGGGATCGTGATTTTAGGCGTCAAACTGGCGGGCAAGGCCGCCGACGCAGACCATCCATACGGCCACGAGCGGATGGAATGCGTGGCCGCGCTGATCCTGGCGCTGATCTTAGGGGGAACGGGCCTTGGCATCGGCTGGGTGGGCGTGCGCCGCATCGCCGCGGGAACGGCGCTGGCCGCGCCCGGGCGTTTGGCGCTGGCCGCGGCGGTGATTTCCATCGCAGTAAAAGAGGCCATGTACTGGTATACCCGCGCGGCGGCAAAGAAGATCGATTCCAGCGCCCTGATGGCGGAGGCCTGGCACCACAGGTCCGACGCGCTGTCCTCCGTGGGCAGCTTTGCAGGCATCCTGGGGGCGCGGCTTGGATGGCCGGTCCTGGACCCGGCGGCCAGCGTGATCATCTGTTTGTTCATTCTGAAAGCCGCCTGGGGCATCCTGCGGGACGCCCTGGGAAAGATGATGGACCGGGCCTGCCCGCCGGAGGTGGTCCATGAGATGGAGGGCTCCGTTTTGAGGCAGCCGGGAGTTCTGGGGCTGGACGCCCTGAATACCCGCCTCTTTGGGGACCGGGTCTATGTGGATGTTGAGATTCGGGCGAACGGAGCGCTGACGCTGAATGAGACGCACGCCACGGCCCAGGCCGTCCACGACGCGCTGGAGGCGGATTTTCCCCAGGTGAAGCACTGCATGGTCCATGTGAATCCGGACCCGGAACCGCCTTCCCCTTGCGCCGGAGGCGATTTCGTATTATAATAGCCTGACGGAAGGGGGATGCGGATGGAATTGACGGATCTTCCCAACATCGGGCCGGTGCTGGCCGGGAATCTTCGCGCCGTTGGCATCAAGACCGCAGAGGAGCTGCAGTCTGCCGGCGCCTGCGAGGCATGGCTCCGCATCCGGACCCGGGTGGACGGCGGCGCCTGCTTTCATCAGCTCACCGCTCTGGCGGGCGCTGAGGCGGGCATTCCCAAGAAGGACCTGCCTCTCCGGCGGAAAGAGGAGCTGAAGGCTTTTTTCGACCGGGCCGTGAAATAAACAAAAAGCGAGAGATGATATGTTCAATGTGCTCAAAACCGAAGGCCGCGCCCGGCGCGGCCAGTTTTCCTGCGCGCACGGGGGCGTGGTGCAGACCCCGGTCTTTATGAACGTGGGGACCCAGGGAGCCATCAAGGGCGGTGTTTCCGCCCATGATCTGAAAGAGGTGGGCTGCCAGATCGAATTGAGCAACACCTACCATCTTCACCTGCGCCCAGGCGACAAGGTGGTGCGGCAGATGGGCGGGCTCCACAGATTTATGGACTGGGATGGCCCGATCCTGACGGATTCCGGCGGATTCCAGGTGTTTTCCCTGGCCTCCCTGCGCAAGATCAAGGAAGAGGGCGTCACCTTCGCCTCCCACATCGACGGGCACAGGATTTTCATGGGTCCGGAGGAGTCCATGCAGATCCAGTCCAATTTGGGAAGCGACATCGCCATGGCCTTTGACGAGTGCGTGGAAAATCCGGCCACCCACGAGTATGCCAAGGCGTCCTGTGAACGGACCTACCGCTGGCTGGAGCGGTGCGTGGCCGAGCACACGCGCTTGAACGCCCTGCCGGACACGGTGAATCCCGGGCAGATGCTCTTCGGCATCAACCAGGGGGCCACGTTCCCGGACCTGCGCGTGTGGCACATGCAGCAGATCGCAAAGCTCCCGTGTGACGGCTATGCCATCGGCGGACTGGCCGTGGGAGAGCCGGCGGAGGTGATGTATGAGATCATTGACGCGGTGGAGCCCCACATGCCTCAGGATAAGCCCCGGTATCTCATGGGCGTCGGCACGCCCAGCAATATCATCGAGGCGGTGGCCCGGGGCGTGGACTTTTTCGACTGCGTGATGCCCTCCCGTAACGGCCGCCACGGAAAGCTGTTTACCTGGGAGGGGACGGTCAACATCCTCAATGAAAAATACCAGACCGACCCCCGGCCCATCAGCGAAAGCTGCCGGTGTCCGGCCTGCCGGAGCTTTTCCCGGGCATACCTCCGCCATCTATTCAAGGCGGACGAGGTCCTGGCGTTGCGTCTGGCGGTCCTGCACAACCTGTATTTTTACAATGAGCTGCTGTCCCGTATCCGGGAGGCCCTGGATGAGGGGAATTTTGCGGAATTTCGGGAAACATACAGCGGCAAGATGGAACAAAGAGCCTGACTCAGCAGAAAGTTCTTGCAAAACCGTCCAGTTTTGGTATAATGTTGTCATTCTGATTTCACGAAGGAAAAGGAGCACTGATACATGGATCCGTATTCTATCATTATGCTGGTCGTCCTGGTCGCCGTTTTCTACTTCATGCTGATCCGTCCGGAGAACAAGCGGAAGAAAAAGGCGCAGGAGATGCGCGAGAGCCTGAAAAAAGGCGACATCATCACCACCATCGGCGGCATCATCGGTAAGATCGTGGCTGTCACTGCCGACACCATCATTATCGAAACCAGCGAGGACCGCGTCCGCATGGAGCTGACCAAGTGGGCCGTCTCCAACACCGGCGTTCAGGCGTCCACCGATCCCCAGCCCAAAAAGAAGGGGAAGGACGCTGCGGCCGACGACGTTCCCGAAGAGCCTGTGAACGAGATCCCCGCCCCTGAGGAGAACAAGGACTGATTCACTCATAAACGCGCCCTCCCTTGTCATATGCTTGCAGCAAGAGCATGTGATAAGGGAGGGTATTTTTATGGGTAAAGGGCGGAAGCAGGCGTCTCCGGCCATTGTGGTCCTTCAGGGGACTTTGGCGGCGCTGGGGATCTATCTGCTGTTCCAGCTCCTGCTGGCGCTGCTGCTGGTAAAGGGCGTACTGCCGGAGACCAGTATGTTTCCGTCGGTGGCGGCGGCCTGCGTGCTGGCGGCTTTCACGGGGGGCCTGGTCACCGCCGGGCGGATCCCCTGGGGCACGCTGGCGGGGGGGATGCTGTGCGCCTGCGGTTTTGGAGCGGTTTTGGTGTTGGTGGGGCTTGGCTTCTGGGAGGGCGTCACCTGGACAGGCCGCGGCGGTATTTTGCTGCTGTGCGTTTTGGCAGGCGGGGTCCTGGCGGGACTGCTGGGAAGCAAACGGGGACGCAGGGTCAAAAAGCGCGCCAAGCGGCGGTAAAAAACGCTTGTGAAAATCCACAAATTTTTGATTTCGGCGGACATTCAAAAAACATGCTGTCCCTCACCGGCGGCCGTGCGCATGCGGGCGGGACGGCGGCAGATGTGGGGCGGGACGGCGGCGGCGGGCACCAGATGTGGACCTTTCCGCCGCCGCTGCCGTCCTCTTTTCTGTACGCGGTTTGATATGTTTACATAACTATGTTTACATAATATTTCGTCATAAATCACAAAAAACGGAAAAATCCGCCAAATTCCTTGATAAACCGGCCGGATTGCACTATATTAAAACAATACAAGGTTTACGTTAACCGTTTCATAATCCGCCGCTCGTCCTCATAGGATGGTGGCGAGGTGAGGCGGATTGAACGGAACAAGACAAACCATGCGCGGCCACGGACAGATGACGTCTCTGCCCCGCCTGGTGCTTCTGGCGCTGTTTTTTTTGGGCGGCGTGATTTTGGGACAGGTCCTGGCCGGCCGCGTCCCGGACGCCACCGGGGACGAGCTGACCCGCTATCTGACGGATTATGTCCGGCTGGGCGGTGAACTTTCCGCCGAAACGGCGCTCTCGGCGCTGGTGATCTATCTTCGCTATCCGCTGCTGGCGTTCTTCCTGGGCTTTGCCTCGGTGGGGATCGTTCTGCTGCCCGGGGTGACGGTGGCGTATGGTTTTTTTCTGTCCTTCTCCGTCTGCTGCTTTACGGCGGCGTTCGGAACGGACGGCGTGCTGCTGGCGTTCGCAGTGTTTGGACTGCGGTGCCTGGTGACGCTGCCGGTGTTTTTCCTGCTGGCGGTCCCCTCCTGGGGGAAGTCCGCCGGGCTGGCCGCTGTTTCTTTTGGGAGAGGACAGCGGTGCGCGCCGGTGATCTACGGCCGGAACTATTGGCTGCGGGCGGCGGCCTCTTTGGGCGTGCTGCTGGCAGGCGTGTGTGTGGACCTGTTCCTCTCTCCGCTGTTTCTGCGGCTGATTTTGGAGCGCATCCTGACTTGATGTAAAAGGAGGGGAGTACCCTGGCGACCGATTTTATCGCGGACTACGGCGCGTTTTTGACAGGCGAGAAGCACGCCTCCGAGAACACCGTCAGCTCCTATCTGCGCGACGTGTCCCAGTTTTCCGAGTATCTGCGGGAAAACCAGGGCAGCGACCTGAAGCGGGCCAAGCCCGAGATGGTGCGAAGCTATATGAGCTGGATGCAGGGACGCGGAAAATCCGCCGCCTCCGTCACCCGGTTTTTGGCCTCTGTCAAATCCTTTTATAATTTCATGGTATCCTCCGGCGCCGTGCGGACCAATCCCGCCAAGGGCATCGCCGCTACCCGGGTGGAGCGGAAGTATCCGGAAATTTTGACCAGCAAAGAAGTGGAGCTGTTTTTGGAGCAGCCCCAGTGTGTGGACGCCAAAGGCTTTCGGGACCACGCCATGCTGGAGCTTCTGTACGCCACGGGGATCCGGGTCAGCGAACTCATCTCCCTGGACCTGGACGATCTGAATCTGGCTGCGGGCTTCATCCGGTGCGAGAGCAAAGGCAAGGAGCGCATCATCCCCCTGTACCACACGGCCGTAAAAGCCCTTCAGGACTATGTGCGGGATATCCGCCCCCAGCTCATCGCGGACAGCGAGGAGGAGGCCCTCTTCGTCAACATGAACGGAGAGCGCATGAGCCGCCAGGGCTTCTGGAAGATCATCAAACATTATCAGGAGAAGGCGGGCATCGAAAAAGATATCACGCCCCATACCCTGCGCCATTCCTTTGCCGTGCATCTGCTGGAAAACGGGGCGGATCTCCGCTCCATTCAGGAGATGCTGGGGCATGCGGACATCTCCTCCACGCAGATCTATACCCATGTTGTTAAGAAACAGCTGAAGGACGTCTATCAAAAAGCCCATCCAAGGGCATGACTTGAAAGCCCGATTTCCCGAAAAAACCGGTACGGTAAACGCCGTACCGGCTTTTTTTGAATGGATGCAAACAAATCGGGCCGCCGGATACTCTAATCGGTAAAGAGCAGAGAGGAGGGCCTCCCGAATGGACCAGATGGAATTCGCCGCGCGGATAGACGGGCTGAAGACCCGTTTATACCGCACCGCTTATCTGTACTTAGGCAGCGAAGCGGACGCGCTGGAGGCTGTGGACGAGGCGGTGTATCAAGCCCTGCGGGCGCTGAAAAAACTCCGCCAGCCGGAGTTTTTCGATACCTGGATGACCCGGATCGTCCTGAACGAATGCCACCGGGAGCTGCGCCGCAGGAAGCGTCTGGCGGGGGAGGACGCGCTGCCGGACGCGGCCGGTCCCGACGCCTATGACGCGCTGCCGCTGAAAGAAGCGGTCCGCCGCCTGCCGGAGGAGCTGCGGACCGTGGTGATCTTACGGTTTTTCGCGGGATACACCCAGGCGGAAACCGCCGCCAGTTTAGAACTGCCTCAGGGGACGGTGGCCACCCGCCAGCGGCGGGCGTTGCAACTGCTTCGACTGGAACTGGGAGAGGAGGAACAGGCATGAATCGGAGGGAAGAATACGACGCACTGCTCCTGGAGCTGGACAAAACGCCACCGGAGCTGTCCTGCGCCGTCCAGCGGGCGCAGATGCGGGAAAAAGCCGCGCGGAATAAACGGCGGCTGTTCGGGATCCCGGCCGGGAGTCTGGCGGCCTGCTTTCTGGCCTTTATGCTGTTGGTGAATCTGTTTCCGCCCTTTGCCGCGGCCTGCGGAAACATCCCTTTGCTGCGGGAGCTGGCGAAGGCGGTGGCCTGGTCCCCGTCCCTGTCCGCGGCGGTCGAGAACGAGTACGTTCAGCCCATCGAGGAGAGCCAGACGCAGGACGGCTTTACCGCCGCGATCCGCTATGCCATCGTGGACCGGAAGAGCGTCAGCTTTTTCTATACGCTGGACTTTGACAAAAGCCTGAGCGGCCGTGTGGACGTGGACTATGACTTCGGGGACGTCCACGGCTGGGCCGGAAGCGCCAGAGGCTATGACTTGGAGTCCGGCGAGCTGCAGGAGATCGACATCAATTTTGTGGATCAAGACGTGCCGGACAGCCTGGACCTGACCCTAAAGGTCTACACAAGGCCCCGGACAGAGGACATGGCGGTGCCAGAGAAACAAACCGGCCTGTTTTCCGAGCCGGTCCATGAAGCGCCGGACTATCTGACGGAATTTACCTTTCACCTGACCTTCGACCCCTATTTTACCGCCCAGGGAGAGACGATCGCCGTGGACACCGCCTTCTCGCTGGACGGCCAGACCCTGACGCTGACGGAGGTGGAGCTGTATCCCACCCACCTGCGGATCAACCTGGAGGATGCGCCGGAAAACACCGCCTGGCTGAAAAGTCTGGACCTGTATCTGGAAAACGAGCGGGGAGAGCGCTTTGAGAGCAGCATCAACGGGATCTCCGCCACAGGCGATCCGGACGGGGAGGGATACGCCGCCTTCTGGCTGGACAGTCCGTTTTTCGACCGGGGCGAGCATCTGACCCTCCACATCACCGGCGCCAGATGGCGGGGAAAGGACGCCCCGCGGGTGCGTGTGGACCTGGCGAACGGGACCGCCGAGCATCTGCCGGAGGGGTTCCGGTTCCTGCGCGCAGAGCGTTTGACGGGAGGCTGGATGGTGTATTTCGCGGCGCCCCGGGAGGCGGACGGAGCAATGCACGGCCTGTTCTCCAGCGGTTTTTGGGACGAGGCGGGAAATCACTATGATATCTGGCAGTACGGCAGCACCTTCGGCGTCCGGGACCCGGAGACCGGGGAATCGGCGGAGGAGGAGACGATGTTCACCGAGGATTTTCCCCTGGCGGGCTTCGATGGAGACGTGATCGAACTGGAACCCCATTATGACCGCACGGTAAAATTTGATCCGCCTGTTGCAATTTTGATCAAATAAACGAAAAAGAGCGCCCGCCCGGAAAGCGGACGCTCTTTTTTTGCAGTTGCACGGCGGGCGTTCATTTGCTATACTAAAACAGAATGCAGACCGGAGGGGGAGCCTCATGCGAATCTTAGGAATCGACCCGGGCATCGCCACCATCGGTTTCGGCCTGGTGGAGGCGGACCGGGGGCAAGTCCATATGTTGACCTACGGGGCCATTACCACCCCCGCCGGCGTGCCGCTTTCCAGGCGTCTCTATCAGATTGAAAACGATATGGAGGACCTGATCAGCCAGCTGAAGCCGGACGCGATCTCCATCGAGGAACTGTTTTTCAATACGAATATCACCACCGGCATCGCCGTGGCCCATGGCCGCGGGGTGCTGCTCTTCGCCGCGGAAAAATGCGGCGTGCCGCTTTTTGAGTATACGCCCTCCCAGGTGAAGCTGGCGGTGGTGGGGTACGGCAAGGCGGAAAAGCGCCAGGTGATGGATATGACAAGACGGCTTTTAAAGCTGAAGGCAGTGCCCCGTCCGGATGACGCGGCGGACGCACTGGCTCTGGCCCTTTGCCACGCAAGGAGTTTTACTTCACGGATTCCGCAAACGTCGGACGTGAAGGAAACCATATAGGAGGAAGCGATGTTTTACTATCTGGAGGGGACCGTGGCGGAGCTTTTGCCGTATCTGGCGGTCGTTGACTGCGGCGGCGTGGGCTATGCCTGCAAAACCACCAACAATACCCTGAACAAGCTGAAAAAAGGACAGCGGGGAAAGCTTTATACATATTTGAACGTGGGCGAGGATGTGTTCGATCTCTACGGCTTTGCCACCCAGAGCGAGCTGAACACCTTCAAGCTGCTGATCGGCGTCTCCGGCGTGGGGCCGAAGGCGGCGCTGGCGATCCTCTCCGTGGGCACGCCGGACGCCCTGGCCATGGCCATCATCACCGGAGATGAAAAGGCGCTCACGGCGGCCCCGGGCATCGGAAAGAAAATCGCGCAGCGCATCATTCTGGAACTGAAAGACAAGCTGGCGAAGGAGAGCGCCGCCACCGGGCTGGATTTCTCCGGCGGTGCGGGCGCGGCGGTCCCGGGCGTTTCCAACAAGGCCGCGGAAGCGGCGCAGGCCCTGGCGGTGCTGGGTTATTCCAGCCAGGAAGTGTCCATGGCCCTCAAGGGCGTGGACGCGGAGCATCTGCCCCTGGAGGAGATCATCCGGCAGAGCCTGAAGAAGATGGTGAAATAGCGTGATGTCGTGTTGACCCGTTATGCCGGGGACCGCAGCGCGCGCTTTGAGGTCGTAAGGCGGGGAGAACACCTGTACGAAGTCTGGGTACAGGCGCGGCAGACAGACGAGGATCATTACCCAGGGGAGACATGGTATGTTGATACCCGGGACGGCGCCCATTTTGCGGATACGCTGGAAACCGCCGTCCAAATCGGCGGGGAAGCCCTGAAAAACCTGACGGCCAGCGGGCTGGAGGAGTGAATATCATTTGAGCATCGACTTTGGTAACGACATTTATGAGGAGCCTATCGTCGCCAAGACCTTCTTGCAGGAGGATGCGGCGGAGGGGTCCCTGCGTCCGAAGACCCTGAGGGAGTACATCGGCCAGGAAAAGGCCAAGGAAAACCTCTCCATATTCATCCAGGCCGCCCGAAAGCGGGAGGAGGCCCTGGACCACGTCCTGCTCCATGGCCCTCCGGGCCTGGGCAAAACCACTCTGGCGGGCATCATCGCCCAGGAGATGGGGGCGGGCATCCGCATCACCTCCGGTCCGGCCATTGAAAAACCCGGCGATCTGGCGGCCCTTCTCACCAACCTGAACGAGGGGGACATCCTTTTCGTGGACGAGATCCACCGCCTGAACCGCTCGGTGGAAGAGATCCTGTACCCGGCCATGGAGGACTACGCCCTGGATATCATCGTGGGCAAAGGCCCCAGCGCCAATTCCATCCGGCTGGACCTGCCCAAATTCACGCTCATCGGCGCCACCACCCGCTCCGGCCAGCTCTCCGCGCCGCTGCGGGACCGGTTCGGCGTTACGCTGCGTCTGGAGCTCTACACCCCGGAGGAATTGGCGCAGATCGTCACCCGCTCCGCCGACATTTTGCACGTGGACGTGGTCCCGGAGGGGGCCTATGAGATCGCCCGCCGGTCCCGGGGCACGCCCCGCATCGCCAACCGGATGCTCCGCCGGGTCCGGGATTACGCCCAGGTGAAGGCAAACGGCGTCATCACCCGCGATGTGGCGGACCAGGCGCTGTGCGCGCTGGAGATCGATCATCTCGGCCTGGACCCCATTGACCGGCGGATGCTGTGCGCCGTCATCGATCATTACGGCGGCGGACCGGTGGGACTGGAGACCCTGGCCGCCACCATCGGCGAGGAGTCCGTGACGCTGGAGGACGTGTACGAACCGTACCTCATGCAGCTCGGCTTCCTGACCCGGACGCCCCGGGGCCGGTGCGTCACCCAGCGGGCGTACCAGCACCTGCACAGGCCCGTTCCCGGCGGCGCGGCTCCGGCGGACCCCATGGACCAACTGACGCTGTAAAGAGCAGGCGGCGTGATGACCAAGACCTATCTGGCGTCTGTAAAGCTCCGCCGGGAACTGCCGGAGGACACCTATCTGCGGGACTTGCCGCCGGTCCGGTTTCTTTTGGAGGGCGGCACCCTGGAGTTCGACCGCCCGGTGACCTTCCTGGTGGGGGAGAACGGCGCGGGCAAATCCACGCTTCTGGAGGCCGTCGCCGTGGCAAGCGGCTTCAACCCCGAGGGCGGCACCCGGAATTTCAGCTTTTCAACCAATCCCACCCACTCCGAGCTGGGAGACTATCTGACTCCGGCCCGCCGGGGATATCCCCGGGACGGTTTTTTTCTCCGGGCGGAGAGCTTTTACAATGTAGCCACCGACATCGACCGGATGGAGCGGGAAGGCCCGGGCCTGCTGAGAAGCTATGGCGGCAGGTCCCTCCACCGCCAGTCCCACGGAGAGAGCTTTCTCGCCCTGGTCCAAAACCGTTTTCGCGGAGAGGGGCTGTACCTGTTGGACGAACCGGAGGCGGCCTTGTCGCCCTCCCGGCTTCTGACGCTGATGGCCGAGATGGACCTCTTGGTGAAAAACGACTCCCAGTTTATCGTGGCCACCCATTCGCCCATCCTGATGGCCTTCCCGAATGCCCGGCTCTATGAGCTGGGCGAGGGCGGCATCCAGGCGGTGGACTACCGGGAGACGGAGCATTATCAATTGACAAAGCAGTTTTTGCAGGACCCGGAGCGGATGCTCCACTATCTTTTGGGCGGGTCCGGCTGAATGCATGCCACTCATAAAAGTAGAAGGGAAATCTGATTCTATGGGCAAACTCTTTGGGACCGACGGCATTCGCGGCGTCGTGGGTGAAAATCTGACCGCCGGGATGGCGTTCCGCGTGGGGCAGGCCATCGCCGCCGTATTGGAGGAGGAGACGGGCCGCCGTCCCACGGTGGTCATCGGGAAGGACACCCGTATCTCCTCCGACATGCTGGAATCCGCCCTGATGGCGGGACTGTGCGACCTGGGCTGCGACGTCAAGCCGGTGGGGACCATCCCGACCCCCGCCGTGGCGTATCTGGCCAGGCAGGAGAAGGCGGACGCGGGCATCGTGATCTCCGCCAGCCACAATCCTTACGAACATAACGGCATCAAGGTCTTCAGCGGCCAGGGGTATAAGCTCTCCGACGAAGTGGAGCGCCGCATCGAGGAAAAGATCCTCTCGGACGCACCCATGAAGTCCCGGACCCGGGGCGAGATCGGCCGCAGACACCACGGGATGCGCCAGCTGAAGCGGGACTATATCGACTTTGTGGCCTCCACTGTGGAGTCCGACCTTGCGGGCCTGCGCATCCTGTGCGACTGCGCCAACGGCGCCGCCACCGCCACCGCGCCGGAGCTGTTCGGCCGGTTCAAGGCCCATACGGACTTCCTCCATCGGGACCCGGACGGCGTCAATATCAACAGCCGCTGCGGCTCCACCCATATGAAAGAGCTCTCGGACGCCGTGGTGAAGGGCGGATACGACGTGGGCGTGGCCTTTGACGGCGACGCGGACCGCTGTCTGCTCGTGGATGAGCGGGGAAATCCCATTGACGGCGACAAGGTGCTGGCGGTGTGCGCCCTGGACATGAAGCGCAGGGGGAAGCTCAACGGCAATACGATCGTGGCCACCGTCATGAGCAATCTCGGCCTCCACGAGTTCTGCCGAAACAGCGGCATCGAACTGGTCTGTACGAATGTGGGGGACCGGAACGTGCTGGAGGAAATGCTCCGCCACGACTTCCGCATCGGCGGCGAACAGTCGGGCCACACCATCTTCACGGAGCTGGAGACCACCGGAGACGGCGAGGTGACGGCCCTGCAGTTCCTCCAGGTCCTGGCCCGGGCGGGGAAGAGCGCCTCGGCGCTCGTCTCCGTGTGCGCCGCTTATCCCCAGGTGCTGGTGAACGTGGAGGTGCCGCACAGCGGCGGCGTCAAGGAGGCCATCATGGCGTCCGATGCCCTGAAGGCCGCCGTGGAGGCCGAGGAATCCGCCCTTATGGGCGCCGGGCGGGTGCTGGTCCGCGCTTCGGGCACGGAGGCGCTGGTCCGGGTCATGGTGGAGGCAAAGACCACAGAGACCGCGGACCGTGTGGCCAAGCGGCTGGCGGATTTCATCCACGGGCTGAAATTTTAGGCGCATTTGCCCGTCCCCGCTGGCGGTTTTCATAAAATCGGCAAAAATATGTGATTTTTTTCCGGCAAATTTAATAATTTGCTTGACATTTCAATGAATAGATAGGTATAATACTCTATGTACAAGTGCATTGAGAACACACCAGACCCGTTGGACACGCAAAACGATGAAGCGCTTTGTGCTTTGGCCGCGGCGGGAGACCGTCAGGCGGAAGAGGTCCTGGTCACCCGATATAACCGTTTGGTCCGTACCTGCGCCCGTCCCTTTTTCCTGGCGGGCGGCGACAGCGAGGATCTGACGCAGGAGGGTATGGTGGGCCTCATCAAAGCGGTCCGTGAGTATGACGCTGAAAAAGAGGCGTCTTTTCGGACCTTCGCAGAAATCTGCATTCGCAACCGGCTGTATTCCGTCCTCCGCGCCGCGGCGCGGGATAAGCATGCAGCGCTCAATCAGTCGGTTCCTTTGGATACGCCCTTCTTTGACAGCAATTCCTACACCTCTGGTACCAATAATTTGGCGCAGCGCAATCCTGAAGATTTTCTCATCGACAGGGAGCACACGGCAGCCCTCTTATCCGGTGTCCGGAAACAGTTGTCCGAATTTGAAGCGAAGATTTTGGGGTACTATTTAGACGGTCTTTCATGCAGGGAAATTGCCGAGACGGTAGGCAAGCCCCCAAAGTCCGTGGACAACGCCGTGCAGCGCATTCGGCGCAAAGTGTCGCGGCAGCTTCTTTCCGGCGATCTCAGCGAAAGCTGAACGCAATATATTTTTCTTTTCAAAGAGAGGGTAAAATCATGTTCGAAGACAAGACTTTAGTGTGCAAAGAGTGCGGCCAGGAGTTCGTGTTCACCGCCGGTGAGCAGGAGTTCTACGCGGAGCGCGGCTTCCAGAACGAGCCCCAGCGCTGCAAGGCCTGCCGTGATGCTCGCAAGAACGCCGCTCGTGGCCCCCGCGAGTATTTCACCGCCGTCTGCGCTTCCTGCGGCTGTGAGGCCAAGGTTCCCTTTGAGCCGAAGTCTGACCGCCCGGTTTACTGCAGCGAGTGCTTTGCCAAAATGCGCGATCAGCAGAGATAACAGCCGTCTTCGGTTTTTATAATTGCGATCCGGGAGACGTCCGCAGAAATGCGGGCGTCTCTTTTTCAGGCTCCCGTATTTCTGAAAACTCCTCTTTTTCTCGCATTTTCTCTTGAATTTTCGCGGATAATAGAGTATAATACTCCCGTTGAATTTTATGATTGGAGGCTCCATCTGATATGATCGAGATCACAAAAGATACCATCATCGGCGACATCCTGGATATCGCGCCCCAGACCGCGCCCATTTTCCTGTCCATCGGCATGCATTGCCTGGGCTGCCCCTCTTCCCGCGGCGAAACCGTGGAGGAGGCCTGCATGGTTCACGGCGTGGATGCGGAGAAGCTGCTGGCATTGGTGAACGAAGAAGCCAACAAGGCCGCTGAGTAACACGGAAATCAAAAAAGGGACGCATACGGGGCGGAGCTCCGTATGCGTCCTTAAACCGACCGCCAAAGGAGACATTATGCCCAGACAACTGGAACTGTCCCCGCGCCTGGAGCAGCTTGCCGGCTGGGTGCGCTCCGGCGCAAAGCTCGCTGATGTTGGCACGGACCACGCGTACCTTCCTGTGTGGCTGACGCTGCACGGGCGCGTGGCCTCTGCCATTGCCAGCGACCTGCGCAAGGGTCCCCTGGACCGGGCGCGCAAGACCGGAAAGACCTACGGCGTGGCGGAGCGCATTGATCTCCGCATGTGCGACGGCCTAACCGGTATCCGTCCCGACGAGGCCGATACCATTGTGATCGCCGGAATGGGCGGCGAAAACATCGCCCAGATCCTGCTGCACGCGCCCTGGACGGCGGATGGGCGGCACACGCTGCTACTTCAGCCCCAGTCCCGGGCGGAGACGCTGCGGGGATTCCTGGCGGGAAACGGATACGCCATCCGGCGGGAGGCGCTGGTGCGGGACCGGGGCATCCTCTATCCCGTGATCGAGGCGGCCGCGGGGGAAATGGTTCTGACGCCGGGGCAGCTCTACTGCGGCGCAAAGCTGCTGCACGACCCCTTGGGAGAGCGGTACATCATAGAGCGGATCATCCAACTGCAGGGCGTTGTGGCGGGGCGGAACCGTTCGGCGGACCCGGAGGACCGGGCCCATGCCGATCATCAGCGCGCCGTCATCGCCGATCTGCTGGTCATGAGAGAGGAGTGGCACCATGCCAACCGTCCGTGAAATTGAACAGCGGCTTTTTGTTCTGGCGCCAAAGGAAGGCGCCATGGACTGGGACAATGTGGGCCAGCTTCTGGGGGACCCGGAACAACGGGTATCCCGCGTCCTGGTGGCGCTGGATATCACGGAGGCCGTGGCCGATGAGGCGGCGGAGCGGGACTGTGAGCTGATCGTGGCCCATCATCCGGTGATGAACTGCAAATGGCTGCCCGTGCAGACGGTCCGAAGCGACACGCCCCAGGGGCATCTGCTGTTGAAACTGCTGCGGGGCGGGATCTCCGCCGTGTGCATGCATACAAATCTGGATGTTGCGGAAGGAGGAGTCAACGACGCTTTGGCGGAAACGCTGAAGCTGGTTGACCCTGGGCCGCTGACGGAGGACGGCATCGGCCGGGTCGGCACGCTGTCATCCCCCATGCCCCTGGCGGAATTCGCAAAGACCGTGTCCCGGGCCTTGGGCTGCAACGGCCTGCGCTATGCCGACGCGGGCCGGACGGTGTTCCGTGTGGCGGTGGGCGGCGGCGCCTGCGGCGACTACGAGTCCGCGGCTGCGGCGGCGGGCTGCGACACGTTCGTTACGGCCGACCTCACTTATCACCAGTTTCTGGACGCAGCGGGGAAGGGCCTCAACCTGATCGACGCGGGCCACTTTCCGACGGAGGACCCTGTCTGCGCCAAACTCGCCGCCTATCTCCAAACGCAATTCCCCGGCCTCACGGTCACCAGATCCACTTCTCACCGGGAAGTTATCCAGTATTATGTAGAAGGAGAATGAATTACTATGTCCGGACATTCGAAATGGCATAATATCCAAAAGACCAAGGGCGCGGCGGACGCCAAGCGCTCCGCAACGTTCACCAAGATCGCCAAGGAGATCATCGTGGCCGTCAAGGAGGGCGGCAGCGGCGACCCCAATAACAACTCCCGTCTGGCCACCGTGATCGCAAAGGCCAAGGCGGCCAACATGCCTAACGACAACATCAAGCGCACCATCGACAAGGCCGTTGGCGCAGGCGGCTCCGATAACTATGAGGCCATTACGTACGAGGGCTACGGCCCCGGCGGCGTCGCCGTCATCGTGGAAGCCTTGACGGATAACCGCCAGCGCACGGCTCCCGAAGTCCGGCACTACTTCGATAAGTGCAACGGCAATCTGGGCGCCATCGGCTGTGTGAGCTGGTCCTTCGACAAAAAGGGCGTCATCGTCATCGATAATGAAGAGGGCGAGCTGGACGAGGACACCGTTATGATGGATGCGTTGGAGGCCGGCGCCGCCGACTTCCGGGCCGACGGAGCCGCGCTGGAGATCACCACCGAGCCCGACACCTTCAACGACGTGGTAAAGGCCCTGGAGGCCAAGGGATACAGCTTTGTGGGCGCCGAAGTGGAAATGGTCCCCCAGAATTACATCCGTCTGGAGTCCGAGGGCGATGTGAAAAACATGGAAAAGCTCATCGATCTGCTGGAGGACAACGACGACGTGCAGAACGTCTGGCACAACTGGGACAACGACTGAGTCCTGCGCATCGGAACATGAGCAAAGAAAAGCCCCGGCCGCGTATTCCGCGGTCGGGGCCATATCTTTGTGCGAGCAAGACTGTAAGCCGGGTTCTGTATTTGACAGTCATCTATCTCGACGTACCGTTGCCGGCACGCTCAAGCCACCTCTGGGAAGCGGCCGGGCCGGCCTGTTGCTTCCGCTCACGGTGTTGCTCCGGATAGAGTTTACAGCGACGGACACTTCCGAGCCGTCGGGTGCGCTCTTACCGCACCTTTCCACCCTTACCTCAACGGCGCAAGCTCCATATCCTCCGTCCCGCCGCGTGCGGCGGGGCGGATTCATTTTGCTGCGCCGCCCCCGCAGGGGACGAGGCGGTTTATCTCTGTTGCACTTTTCCTGAAGTCGCCTTCGGCGGGCGTTACCCGTTATCCTTGCCCTGTGGAGCCCGGACTTTCCTCATGGACGGCCTTTCGGCCTGCCCACGCGACTGTCTGTCTTCCTCGCACCGCATATTTTACAGGATGCGGCGAAGATTGTCAACGGTTGAAAATTTCCATCCCGCGCGTTGTAATCCCGCGCCGATTGCGGTATAATTTCTCAGTACGCAGCCAGAACCATATAAGGAGCGAGCTTCATGAATTTTGAAGGATATCTGGATTCCCTGGAGCATAAAACGGTGGCGGTGATCGGCATCGGCGTCTCAAACCGCCCGCTGATCGAATTGCTGCTGGAACGGGGCGTGGATGTGACCGCCTGCGACCGGAAAGAGCGGGCGGCCCTGGGCGGCCTGGCGGACGGCCTGGAGGCAAAGGGATGCCGCCTGCGTCTGGGGCCGGATTATTTAAAAAACCTCGATCAAGATATCATTTTCAGGACCCCCGGCATGCGGCCCGACGTTCCGGAACTGGCGGAAGCCGTCTCCCATGGAAGCCGGTTGACCAGTGAGATGGAGGTTTTCTGCGAGGTCTGCCCCTGCCCGCAGATCGCCGTAACGGGCAGCGACGGAAAGACCACCACCACCACCATCATCGCGTCGCTGCTGCGGGCGGCCGGAAAGACCGTCCACCTGGGCGGCAATATCGGTCATCCGCTGCTGGCGGAGACCGGCGCCATGACCCCCGGGGACCTGGCGGTGCTGGAACTCAGCTCCTTTCAGCTCATGACCATGCGGAAAAGTCCGCAGATCGCCGTG
Source organism: Bacillota bacterium (assembly GCA_023406225.1). Lineage (GTDB taxonomy): Bacteria > Bacillota > Clostridia > Oscillospirales > Oscillospiraceae > Oscillibacter. The sequence goes on from JAEXWS010000217.1 coordinate 21,308, forward strand.
CTTACCAATCTGGCCCCCAATCACCTGGATGTGCACAAGGATATGGCGGAGTATGTATCCGCAAAGGAAAATATCTTTACACATCAATCAGCAGAAGATATTGCGGTGTTCAATGCGGACAACGGCCTGACGCTGGAGCTCTCCCGAAAAGCGCCCGGCAGGGTACGGCTCTTCTCACGGAAGGGAGC